>QANA01000037.1:0-13889 GCA_003149735.1 Clostridiales bacterium
TGAATTGCAGGCCAGAAGAGTAATGCGCCGGGCAGTTGAACGGACTCCGGTGCAACGTACAGCGGAATCGGCAGGTACTTTTGAGCATATATCCGGGAAACCTGATTTTGAAGAGCAGGAAACAGAGCCGGAGCATCGCTATCAGCCGTCTGCCGAGCAATTGGAAATAGAGCAGGTGGGCATTCGGGAAGAACAGGCGGAATATCCGGAAATACAGCCGACTCAGGAAGAAGAAAATAAGCCTGAGCTGGAAGAATTCCCTCAGAGAAGAAGAGAAAAACCTGCAATGCCTAAACGGGTCAATAAATCTTCTGATTTTATGGATCGGAATAATTTCTAAAGATACGCAACAGGTAAGCAGTGCCGCACGTCTTGTGCGGCACTTTTTTTATAAAAGGCGGTTGCTTCCGAAAGCATAGAATAGTATAATTGAGACGATTACACAAGGGAACAGTTAGGTACCGGAGGAGAAAACGTGAAAAATCTTAATTTTGATGTGGTAGTAAAAATCGGGTCCATGGCGATGATACAGGAAGAGGCCAATGATATTGATTATAATCGCATTTGCAACCTGGCCAGAGCTTTGCGCCCCGGATATATTTTGGTGAGCTCCGGTGCTACAGAGATTGGACGGATTGATTATCTGCATCGTACGGGAAGCGAACTTCGCGGGGATTTGGAAGAGATAAAGACTGATTATTCTGCACAGGGGCAGGCAATTTTGATGTCGCTTTATCGACAGTTTGTAGATCCCAAATATTCGGTACGGCAGGTGTTGGTAGAACATACACATTTTAATGATAAGGAAAAGGCAGAACATTTGCGGAGATTTTTTTATCGGGCGGCTAATCAGAATGCAATTCCGATTGTCAATTATAACGATCCGTTAAGTGATGAAGAAACGCGCCGTATGGAGATTGCTGCATTGCGGAAAGAAAGCTCGGCGGTTGTGGAATGTGTCGACAACGATGAAACGGCAGCAGTCGTCGCAACGCTGGTTGGTGCAAAGAAGCTGGTCATATTGACTTCTGCAGATGGTATTTACCGGGATGTACAGGATCCTTCTACGCTGATTGAGGAAATCAGCGGACAGACGGTACAGGAACTGGAAGCAAAAATCGATGAGGCGATTACTTACTGTAAAGGGGCATCGCGCGTGGGAGCTAATGGCGCTAAGGCAAAGTTGATTTATGCAAAACAGGCAATTGAGAATGGAACGGAAGTAATCATTGCCAATGCAAAATATGATTTGGAGTCGATTCTGGATGGAAAGGTACATTGTACAGTGATGCGCTTACAAGAACGGTAAAAAGGTATATTTAAAGGTGGAAATATAAAGAAGGAAGCAATTTTTTATTGCTTCCTTCTTTATATTATGTGAAATGTGACTATTGAATTTTGGCAAGTAATTCTGCTTTTTTGGTTTCGAATTCCTCTTGTGTAAGAATACCGCTTTCTTTAAGTTCAGATAATTTTTTGATGCTCTCAAAAAAATCTGTTTTCTGCGGCTCGACTGTCGTCTTTTTCTTTGAAAAGATACCAGAAAGATTATTGATTGTCTTTTTGCTACCTTCGACAATTTTGTTTTTTATATTCTTCTTGTTGTTTTCTTCTTCAATGTTTGTTTCAGAAAAATTTTCGATTTCAAGAATATCTTTTTCAAAATCTTCTTCTGAATAGTTGAAAGCAGCACTATCAAGCGCAGCTTGCAGCCTGTTTGCCATAGGGAGCATAGAAGCAAAATTTAGACTTCCCGAGATAACTCCACCAATGATCGGAATCGTTTTTGAAATACCCTGAGCAACGGTTGATTTTGTCACTTTAATGCTAAATGCTTTGCCGATCTGCTTAATAATTGGATACCAAAAGGTCTTTGTTAAGGCTTTTTGTGGAAGCTTTTTTAAAGTTGTCTTGGCAATTTGTGTGGAAAGAACGCGTACTCCGGAAATAGCACCGGAAACACCAAACATAACGCCACAATATAATAATAATTGATTTTTTACTTTTTCATCATCGATTTGCCCATCCTGCCAAAGATCGTTAGCACCATAGAGATAAGATAATTCCTGTGCCAGTCGCAAAGACATGCCAAAAAATTGCATAACATCCAATGGTATTGTGGCTGCCATAGCAAGGCCCCCAGGAATACCTGCTATAAAGGAAGCTGCAGAAGAGTAGCTGGTACGCTTTAAAATCAATTTATTGGCTAAAGAGTTTAATTTTTCTTGCGGAATGTTTGCACTTATTGGTCCGTATTCCACAATATCTGAAAGTGAGATATCTTCTGTAGCAAAAATCTCTTTTAAAAACACACTGCGATTGACTTTGACGCCGGGAATTTGGATTGCAGAAATAATAATACTTTCTAATGCAATTTCTTTTCCGGTATTGCTTTGTGGTACATTCATGATAAGAACTCCTCTATAATTTATATGATTTGAAGATGACTTCATAACAGGTGTTGTAATTTTTGCGAAATTACTTACGCAAATTTATAATTCAAAATTGGTCTTTAAATTTATTGATTATTCACTTAATAATTAATATAAAGTATAGTTGAGGGAATTTCAAAAAAGCTATTCGCATTGCGAATAGCTTTTTTGAAATTAAATGATTTAGTCTTGAGAAGCTCTCTTCTTATAGCCCTCGTAGCGTTCCTTCGCTTCTTCTTCTGCCTGAGCAAACAGACGCTCAGCATCAGCGGGGAAGGATTTCTTCAGGCTTCTATAACGGTTTTCACCAGCTAAGAAGTCCTGATAATTGCCGGTGGGTTCCTTGGAATCCAGAATGAAGGGGTTCTTACCTTCTTTCTTTAGATCGGGGTTGTAGCGATACAGCTGCCAATAACCGGTCTCCACTGCTTTCTTCTGCTCGGCCTGTGCTTTGCTCATGTTGATACCATGGTTAATGCAGGGAGCATAGCAGATGACCAGAGAAGGACCATCATAAGCTTCTGCTTCGTTAAGAGCCTTGACCAGCTGGTTCTTGTCGGCGCCCATTGCGCAGGAAGCGACATAAACATAGCCATAGGTCATAGCAATCGAGCCGAGGTCTTTCTTCTTTACGCGCTTGCCGGCTGCGGCAAATTTTGCAACAGAACCGGTAGGAGTAGATTTAGAGGACTGACCGCCGGTATTGGAATATACTTCTGTATCCAGTACGAGGATATTGACATCTTCGCCCATAGCGATGACGTGATCCAAACCGCCATAACCGATGTCGTATGCCCAACCATCGCCACCGAAAATCCAGATGGATTTCTTGACCAACAGGTCAGCATCCGCATTGATCTTCTTGAGAGCAGTCTTGGCTTCGCCGCATTCTGTTTCGCTGATAGCTGCTGCCAGTGCGGGCTTAATGAGCATTGCCAGGCGCTTTGTTTCGTCAGCGTTCTTATAATTATCTACCCAAGCCTGGAGCAGTTCTGCCAATTCACCCTTGCAGTAGCCAGCTTCCAAAGCTTTTTGGACATTCTCTTTCAGCGCAATTCTTCTATGAGCGATTGCCAGGTTCATGCCGAAGCCGAATTCTGCGTTATCCTCAAACAAGGAGTTTGCCCAAGCCGGACCGTGACCGTTCTGATTGACGGTATAGGGGCAGGTAGGAGCAGATCCGCCATAGATGGAGGAGCAGCCGGTTGCGTTGGCAACGATCATTCTGTCGCCGAACAATTGGGTAACCAGCTTGACATAAGGTGTCTCTCCGCAGCCTGCGCACGCGCCGGAGAACTCAAACAGCGGCTGGCAGAACTGGCTGCCGATAACCGTCTTCTTATTGAAGTTGATTTCAGGTGTGGGCAGTTTTACTGCGAATTCCCAGTTAGCTGCCTGTTTTTCCAGGCTGCTGTCCAGAGATTCCATCACTAAAGCTTTTTCCTTGGCAGGGCAGATGTCTACGCAGTTATTGCAGCCTGTGCAGTCGAGCGGGGAAATTTGCATACGGAATTTATATCCGGCTACATCTTTACCACGCGCATCCTTGGTAACAAAGCTTGCGTCTGCGCCGGCAAGATCCTCTTCCTTGGCCAGGAACGGACGGATGCAGGCATGCGGGCAAACCATAGCGCACTGGTTGCACATGATGCAGTTTTCAGGCAGCCACTTGGGAACTGTGACGGCGATGCCTCTCTTTTCATATTTGGTGGTACCAGTGGGAACATAACCGCTGGGATCAAATACGGAAACGGGCAGTTTATCACCCTGCTGTGCAGTAATGGGCTTAATAACTTCGTTGAAATAAGGATCATCCGTTACAGAAACTACTTCTGCACCGGTGGTAGCAGTTGCCCAAGAAGCGGGGTAATCAATCTTTTCAACTTTGGAGATAGCGACATCGATTGCTTCGCAGTTCATGCGGACGATCTCATCACCCTTCTTACCATAAGTCTTCTTAACAGCCTGCTTCATGTATTCAACAGCATCTGCTTCCGGAATAACGCCGGAAATCTTAAAGAATGCAGCCTGCAAGCACATGTTGATTCTGTTGCCAAGGCCAACTTCTCTGGCGATCTTATTACCGTCAATATTATAGAACTGAACGTTCTTCTTGGCGATTTCCTGCTTCATGGAAGCGGGCAGATGTTTTTCCATATCTTCCAGCGTCCAGGGGCTGTTGAGCAGGAAAGTGCCGCCTTCTTTCAGGCTTTCCAGAACAGCGTATCTGGTAACGTAGCTGGAGTTGTGGCAAGCAACGAAGTCTGCCGTATCGATCAGATAGGAGGACTGGATCGGAGTCTTGCCGAAACGCAGGTGAGAAATGGTGATACCGCCGGACTTCTTGGAGTCGTAGGAGAAGTATCCCTGCGCATACATATCGGTATGGTCGCCGATAATCTTAATGGAGTTCTTGTTGGCACCAACGGTACCGTCGGAACCGAGACCGTAGAACATGCAGCGAACACAGCCTTCGGGAGAAGCATCGATTTTTTCCTTGATTTCCAAAGAAGTATCGGTGACATCATCTACAATACCCACAGTAAAGTGATTCTTGGGAGAAGCAGCATCCATGTTGTCGTATACGGCTTTGATCATGGAAGGCGTGAACTCCTTGGAACCGAGGCCATAGCGGCCGCAAACAACCTTTGCCTGACGGCCTTCCTCAAACAACGCTGCGATGACATCTTCATACAGCGGCTCGCCGAGAGAACCGGGCTCTTTGGTGCGGTCAAGCACAGTGATGGACTTGACGGAAGCGGGGATTGCATCTACAAATGCCTTGGCGGAGAAGGGGCGATACAAACGAACCTTAATTGCGCCAACCTTTGCGCCGCGCGCATTGAGGTAATTGACAGTTTCTTCTACTGCTTCAGCGCCGGAACCCATGAGGACGATAATCTTATCCGCATCCGGTGCGCCGACATAGTCGAACAAATGATAAGTACGGCCGATCTTTTTAGCGAACTCATCCATAACACCCTGTACGATGGCAGGTGTTGCATTATAGTATTTATTGGCAGCTTCTCTGTTCTGGAAATAAATATCGGGGTTCTGTGCAGTGCCCTGCTGATGCGGATGCTCAGGATTGAGTGCTCTCTGGCGGAATTCGGCAATGGCATCCCAATCGGCCATTTCTGCCAGATCAGCATAATCGATCATTTCGATCTTGGATACTTCATGAGAAGTACGGAAACCATCGAAGAAGTTGACAAAAGGAACTTTTGCCTTCAGTGTGGAAAGATGTGCGATGGCAGCCATATCCATAACTTCCTGTACGGAGTTGCCGCAGATCATGGCAAAGCCAGTCTGGCGGGCAGCCATTACGTCTGCATGATCACCGAAAATGCTCAATGCATGGGCAGCCAATGCTCTTGCGGAGACATGGAACACGCAGGGAAGCAATTCGCCGGAAATCTTGTACATGTTGGGGATCATGAGCAACAGACCCTGAGAAGCGGTGAAGGTAGAAGTAAATGCACCGGCTGCGAGAGAACCGTGTACAGCACCGGCTGCACCGGCCTCAGACTGCATTTCGGACATGCGCATCTTCTGGCCGAAGATATTCAGTCTTCCCTGAGCGGACCATTCGTCACAGGCCTCTGCCATGGGGGAAGAAGGTGTGATGGGATAAATCGCGCCGACATCTGAAAACGCATAGGCAACATGCGCGGCAGCGGTATTACCATCAATCGTCAATTTTTGTGCCATTGATAAACCCTCCTGAATTTGTTGCCGGTTTTAATCAGGGCCGTTCTCAGGCAACATATGATCAAAACCGAGTCAGCTAATTGAAAATGAATTTCATTGATATGCTGTTTACGTGGAAAAACGCATAAAACTCAACATTTCTATTATATAATATATGTACTTTTATAGTCAAGTAAAGGGATTGGCCCGGAGCTGTAAAAAGATTATCTGCCAGCAGAAAGCCATGCGCCATATAGATAGCATTGCGGCTCGTGCGCTTCCATGGCACCGACACTCATGAGGAAGGATTCGCAGATGGTAGGGCCACAAAAAGAAAAGCCCTGTTTTTTGAGCAGCAGGCTCAACGCCTGTGGGGAAATGCCGCTATAGACCAGTTCATAAAAAGAATTTGGCTTCGCATAATGCTGCAATAGCGCCCGGGCGTTGCTGCGTACTGCATAAATTTTGCGGCGATTGCGGATGATGGAAGGATTCAGCATCAGGGAATCCAGATAAGCATCTTCCAAAGTGGCGCAAATCTGTGGATTGAATTCCGCAAACACCTGCTCAAAGGCAGGTTGCTTGGCTAATACAGTACGCCAGGAAAGCCCTGCCTGGAATCCTTCCAGGCAAAGCTTGGCAAAAAGCTGGTGGTCTGTCTGGCGGCGACGGCCATATATCATATCGTGATAGTCAAGAAGCAGGGCATCTTTGACCCAACTACAGCGACAAAATGATTTATTCTCCATAAAAATCTCCATAATCTGCGTAAGAAAAGCAGGTTTCTTCTGTAATGACAGATGCAAGAATAGCATTAATACGCTGAATAGAAGCCTGCATTTTACTTACTTGATGATTAGCCTGCAGGGTAAGGCGGGAGGGCAAAGCAGCGAATTGTTTGCCCTCCCGGGTGCCGCCTGTAACACACATATAAGAAACTTGTTCTAAACTTACTTTTCCTTTTGTGCGCACCAGAAGCAAATTAAGCAATAGCGCATCCTGGTTGATCTCGCGCGGCATACTGGAAATGAAATTGCCCATGGAATAAATACAAAACACCTTTCTGCCGTCTGCCGCAGTGAGATATTCTGTCGGTTGTATGGCATGGGCGTGGCTCCCGATAATTGCATCGGCGCCCAAATCTGCCAGTTGCTGTGCCATCTCCAATTGATAAGCGTTGGGAGTGTTGGTGTTTTCACTTCCCCAATGAACATAGAGTAAAACAAATTCTGCATGCCGTTTCTTTGCGTCGGCAATATCCTGCTGGATTTGCGCTAAATCCAACAGATTCATTTTGTAAAGCTGACCACTTTTTTTGTAAGCATCCGTACCGGTATTGACAAATTGCGTATAGGAGAGAATTGCTACCGAAATGCCGTTAATTTCAATAATTGGTGTATTGCATTGCATATAAGAGGAAGCATAGGTCCCGCTGTGATAAATGCCGCGTAGATCCAACTGCTGGAGCGTGCGCTCACGTCCGGTATCTCCCATGTCAAAGGCGTGATTATTGGCAGTGACAACCATGTCGAATCCGGCTGCGGCTACAGCATCCGCAAATTCGTCGGGCGCATTGAGAATGGGATCTCCTTCCTGATGATAAGCAGTCACGCCGCGGTCAGCGCCGGCCAGAGGAACTTCCAGATTGCCTATGGCAAAATCTGCACCTTGCAGAATGGGAGAAATGCCGGAAAATGCATAATCAAAATCCCATCCGCCATTTACTTTGGCTGCGCTTAGCTGCCCGGCCAGACACATGATATCTCCGGTAAGAACAAGGTTTGCTTCTGCATCCGGCAAGAGGGCAGCGGAGCTGGCCAGGGTGGGAATACACAATAGAATGCAGAGCAATAATGCCATCAGGCGCCGCAGATATTGCATGGGTATCGACCTCCTTTGGTGGATTCTACCTCCATTGTATCATAGAGAAAGAAAAAAAATACGCCCATATGCGGAATTTTCCGTATATGGGCAGCAGAAAACAACTGTTTTAAGAATCACTTTCTTCCAAGGGTAAGTGAAAAGACGCCAGATACTCTTCCAGGCAAAGGCCGCTGGCATAAATATCGGAAGCGGCTTCTTTTCCTACATAGCGATAGTGCCATGGCTCAAACATAACGCCGGTTACCGATTGTTTTCCTTCCGGATAGCGCAGAATAAAGCCATAAAGATGCGCATTGGTGGCCAGCCATTGGGCTTCCTGAGTATCTTTATAATCGGCGGTACCATGCGGGACGGAATCGCAGAGAATATCTACTGCCAGACCGGTGCAATGTTCGCTGGCTGTTGCAGGTACGGTTTTGACGGGATTGGCATAAACATCATCTCCGTAAGAAGGATCCTGGGCAATCCGATTGTCCCAGAAGCTTTGTTGTGTCGCCCGATCGCGATAAGCACTGTTGACAATGAATGTAGTAATGCCATCGGCTTCAGCAGCTTCAAACAATTCTTTAAGCGCATGTGCGGCAGGTTCTGCCAAAAGAGTTGCGCCGGCATTGATGGTGACTGATTTTGGGAGTAATCCCTCCAGAGAGATCAGGTCATCGGGATCTTCGTAATTGGGATGATCAAAATTAACCAATTTGACCTGTGAAGCAGTTTGATAGGCGTGTTCCCATTCAGCATTTACCTGCGAAGCAATATCTGAAGAATTGGGCGGAAGCAAGGAAGGCTGCGACTGCAGCTCAGAGGAATGTTGTTGGGCGTCAACAGGTATTGTGGTTTGTTTTCCGGGGAAAATCAATAAGGCTAAAATCGTGCATAACAATAGAACTGCTGCGGCAGTCAAAACATAAACAGGCCATTGTTTCCTTTTTTGTCTGCGCCGGAATGAACGGATATGATTCCGCTGGATGAGAGGTGAATTGGCTTGTCGGCGATCATAGCGCCGGGGTTGTGGCTCTAAAGAAGCGGGGCGGGTATGCCGCACCGGTCGTTTCTGATGCATAAACTTACTCCTTGTTCCTTGGTGCCTTTATCATACCATAAAGCGGCAAAAAATGCGAAAGGAAAAAGAAGGATGGGAGAAAGAATAAAAGAAGGGTGAAAAATAGAGTAAATTACGTTATAATAGAAAATATACGAAAAGGAGGAAGATATATGAGCCGTGCGGATACGATTTTTTTACAGAATTGTCGCGATATTTTAAAAAATGGAGTATGGGATAAAGATTTCCCTGTGCGGCCAAAGTGGGAAGATGGCCAACCGGCGCATACCATTAAATTGTTCGGCATTGTCAATCGTTATGATTTGAGAGAGGAATTTCCCATGTTGACAGTGCGCAAAATCAATTTCAAAGCGGCTCTGGATGAGATTTTATGGATTTGGCAGAAAAAATCCAATCGCATTGCCGATCTGCACAGCCATATTTGGGATCAATGGGCAGATGAAAAGGGAACGATTGGCAAGGCTTACGGATACCAGCTGGGTATCAAACATCAGTATCGCGAAGGCATGTTTGATCAAGTGGATCGGGTGTTATTTGACCTGAAACATAATCCTCAAAGCCGGCGTATTCTGACAAATCTTTATAATCATGAGGATCTTCATGCGATGCAGTTATATCCCTGTGCTTACAGCATGACATTTAATGTCAGCGGAAAAACATTGAACTGTATCTTGAATCAGCGTTCTCAGGATATGTTGACTGCTAACGGCTGGAATGTCTGCCAATATGCAGCGCTGATGTCCATGATCGCTCGGGCGTGCGGGCTAGAAGCCGGGGAATTGTTGCATGTCATTGCCGATGCACATATATATGACCGACATATACCCATTGTAGAAAAACTGCTGGAAAGGGAAAACGAATGCATGCCGGCACCAAAACTGGTTATTGAGGAAGGTATTACGGATTTTTATGCATTTAATACGGAAAATGTCTATCTGGAAGATTATCAAAGCCTGAAAGGGGTAGGCAAAATTCCGGTAGCGATTTGAGAGGTAAAAAATGAATCTGATTTTAGCGGCAGATGAAAATTGGGGAATAGGATACCAGGGTGGATTATTGACGCATTTGCCCGGAGATATGAAATATTTTCGTAAAATGACGTTGCACAAAACGATTATCATGGGGCGCAAAACATTTGAAAGTCTGCCCGGTGGTGCATTGAAGCATCGCGAAAATATTGTTCTTTCCAGAAAAGAATACCAGGCGGAAGGCGTAATGGTAGTGCATACACCGGAAGAACTGCAACAGGTATTGCGAGGAAAGGCGGCAGAAGAGATATTTGTCATTGGCGGCGGAGAAATTTATCGTCTGATGCTGCCGTATGCACAGAAGGTGTATCTGACAAAAATTCAGGCAACATTTCCGGCAGATACTTACTTCCAAGATTTAGATGCACTACCGGAATGGAAATTAACGGAACAAAGTGAAATAATGCGGGAAAATGATATTGCATATACCTTTTGTATCTATGAAAGAGTTTAAAAGCAAAATTAAAAAAGCGTTGCAGAGCTGTGGGCATTTCACAGCTTGCAATGCTTTTTTTATATCCTGGTTTTGGAGAAAGCACTTCTTCGATGGGAGCTTTCTTAAAAATAGAAGATGATAAACGATAAACGTCTTGTAATTTACATGACATGGGGTAAGTCGCAACGCAGATACTGCATATCAATGCATTGACGGCCATCTTCTTCAAAGATTGGTTCCGGATAATTGCGAGTGAAAAAATTCTGCTCTACAAACCAGGGAGAGAAGCCACAGGAGATATATAGCCGCAACGCCCCATCACTGACGGTGCTGGTGCCGACGCACATGGCTTGTGCCTGTGCGCTGTACAGCGACTGTAAATGGCTGATCAGATGCTGTGCCAGCCCGCGGCGGCGGAAATGAGGCAAAACCGAGATATTTTTAAGTTCAGGCATGCCAAAGTCTTCTCGATAAAAAACGACTGCTTCTGCGGCAGGCTGCCCATTATAATACAATACATACATGTCTCCGTCTAAATAGTTGAGCACCATTTCCCAACATGGGTCGGCATCCAGCAGCATAGCCCGAAAGCTTTCCTTTTGTGCGTAGGTTGTGAGTTGTCTGATTTCTGTCATTTGGATATACTCCTTATAAAAAGTTACAGGGGCAACAGAAGCAAAGGATTGGGAAAGCTTTTAAGATAGCGCAGCAGGTCACCGAACTGAAGAAAGACAGAGGCAGTATTGACGCCCGGATGAAACGACAAAAGTTCCTCTTCTTTGAAATCATTATCCAGTACAATCGTGATTTCGCCGGACAAATCTTCCGAAATTGCCAATGGACTGACAGCTCCCGGATTCAGATGCAGTTTTTCCCAGAGCAGTTCTTCTGAAGCAAAACTCAGGCTGCTGCACTGCAGTTGGGCGCGCAGTGATCGAGTATCTAATTTTTTTTCGGCGTCTAAAGAGATGAGAAAAAAATGCTTTTTAGCTGAATCACGCAGAAAAAGATTTTTGACCGGGCGTGTTCCCTCATCGAGATGCAGACGTTTTGCATCTTCCATGGTATAGACAGCTTCATGCCGCTCCAGGCGATAAGGAATGGAAAGTTGATCCAGGTTGGTCAATATGAAAGATTCCAAAGCGGACGGTTGACTCATGGTAAAACTCCTTTTAAACCTATTCAAAATATAGCATACTCTGGTTAAAAATGAAAGAGAAAGAAAGTTGCTTATTGATAAACCGTGGGTAGTATAGTAAAATAATGATAGAATCTAAGGAGGAAAATGATATGTCTGAAAAATCATTTCTGGTAGAAGTTTCCGCACGCCATGTGCATCTTTCCAAAGAGGATGTGGCTGTGCTGTTTGGTGAAGGCAAAGAGTTGACATATGTACGCGACCTTTCTCAGCCCGGCCAGTTTGTGTGCGAAGAAAGAGTTGATATCATCGGGCCAAAACGCTCTATTGCCAATGTTGTAATTTTAGGGCCGGAGCGCAAGGAGAGCCAGGTGGAGGTTTCCATGACTGACTGCTTTACGTTGGGCGCCATTGGGCCTGTCCGTGAGAGCGGCGATTTGGAAGGCAGTGCTCCTATTACGCTGAAGGGGCCGGCAGGCGAACTCAAGCTGGAAAAAGGGTTGATTGTGGCTAAACGCCATGTACATATGACCCCGGAAGATGCAGAGCGCTTGGGTGTAAGCGATAAGCAGATTGTAAAAGTAAAAGTAGATACCGCACGTCCGTTGATTTTTGATGATGTTGTGGTTCGTGTCAGCCCTTCTTATGCGTTGGCAATGCATGTGGATACCGATGAGGCGAATGCGGCGCTGATTGGCAGAAGCGGGTGCCAGGGCGAAATTGTACTTTGAAAATAGAAAAAAGAGCAGATGAACACTGCTCTTTTTTTTATAGAATTAAACAATAGCCGGAGCAGAAAGAATATGGAAATTGCCATTGCCGGAGAGTACAGCTTCGGGATAATAAAGGGAATTCCCGTGTAAAAGACAGAAAAACGCAGCGATGCCTGAAAATATATCGCCTGAACGGATCCGGCATCTTTCATGAGAGCGGATGAGCTCATATGCCAGGTGATTTGGATCTATGAGTTGAGAAAAAGAAAGGATAGGCAAATGGAGAAGAAAAAAGTGGATTGGCTGAAGTTGAAAAAACTGGAACAGAAACCCGAAGAAAAATATGTTACGGTAACCATGCCGGAAAGCAGCTATCGTGCATTTAACTGTATGATCGATTACCCGATTACCGGTTGGCATGAGCGAGATGAGACGGCAATGGGCCGCGCGGAGTGGAATAAAGAACTGTATCCGCTGCCCGAAGCATATCGGCGCAGGGAAGGAACACCTCGTGGAAAAATCATGGGGTATACGCTGGAGGATTGCGCTTTTTATCCGGGCGTTAAGCATAAATATTGGATTTACACACCGGCTCAATATGATGGAAAGACGCCAGCAGATCTGATTTTGTTTTTAGATGGACAGATGCATATTGCACCGGTGCTTGGAAAACAGCCGCCGATGAAGGACGGACGCCGCCGCATTATGAGCGATTTGTTGGAGGAAGTACCTGCAGATGGAGAGGTTGTACTGCCTGCCGATACGAATAATGTCACCGATTTGCTGGATAATCTCATTGCAGATGGAAAAATTCCGCTTACGATTGCCGTATTCCTCACGCCCGGCTATCCGGGACCGGGAGAGCCGGTTTATGGAACGGGTAAAGGAGTGACCAATCGCAGCGTGGAATATGATACAGTAAGTGATTGGTTTGCCCGCTTTTTGGCCGAGGAATTTTTGCCATTGGCATTGGAAGGGTATGCAATTACGGCAAACCCCATGGGGCATAGCGTGGTAGGGCTGAGTTCCAGCGGTATTGCCGGTTTTGCCACTGCCTGGTATGATAATCATCTGTTTGGTAATGTTATTTTGGGCAGCCCGAGTTTCGGAAATATCCGCGGCGGCAATATCTGGCCGTCGGTGATCCGCACGACAGATGAAAAGAAAAATCTGCGCACCTGTATGTGTGTCGGAAAATATGATGCCGACATCATTTTTGGTGACTGGATTTTGGCAGATCGCGATGTGGCAAGTGCACTCAATTATCGCGATTACGATTTTCGGCTGATCATCAACGAAATGGGGCATAGCCTGACATTCCTCAAATATATGATTCCGCAGGCATTGGCCTGGTTCTATCACGGTGAGGATGTATGCGAAGAACATTGTACGGTGATTCGGCCCTATCCGTTGGTAACGGAATTGAAGTAAATTTCCATGCTGCGTATTGAAAAAGAAAAGGTTAGCCACTATTTTGATGGCTCAATTACCCCTACGGTCTGCTG
>QANA01000037.1:16307-32462 GCA_003149735.1 Clostridiales bacterium
TTGAGAAAAAGAAAGGATAGGCAAATGGAGAAGAAAAAAGTGGATTGGCTGAAGTTGAAAAAACTGGAACAGAAACCCGAAGAAAAATATGTTACGGTAACCATGCCGGAAAGCAGCTATCGTGCATTTAACTGTATGATCGATTACCCGATTACCGGTTGGCATGAGCGAGATGAGACGGCAATGGGCCGCGCGGAGTGGAATAAAGAACTGTATCCGCTGCCCGAAGCATATCGGCGCAGGGAAGGAACACCTCGTGGAAAAATCATGGGGTATACGCTGGAGGATTGCGCTTTTTATCCGGGCGTTAAGCATAAATATTGGATTTACACACCGGCTCAATATGATGGAAAGACGCCAGCAGATCTGATTTTGTTTTTAGATGGACAGATGCATATTGCACCGGTGCTTGGAAAACAGCCGCCGATGAAGGACGGACGCCGCCGCATTATGAGCGATTTGTTGGAGGAAGTACCTGCAGATGGAGAGGTTGTACTGCCTGCCGATACGAATAATGTCACCGATTTGCTGGATAATCTCATTGCAGATGGAAAAATTCCGCTTACGATTGCCGTATTCCTCACGCCCGGCTATCCGGGACCGGGAGAGCCGGTTTATGGAACGGGTAAAGGAGTGACCAATCGCAGCGTGGAATATGATACAGTAAGTGATTGGTTTGCCCGCTTTTTGGCCGAGGAATTTTTGCCATTGGCATTGGAAGGGTATGCAATTACGGCAAACCCCATGGGGCATAGCGTGGTAGGGCTGAGTTCCAGCGGTATTGCCGGTTTTGCCACTGCCTGGTATGATAATCATCTGTTTGGTAATGTTATTTTGGGCAGCCCGAGTTTCGGAAATATCCGCGGCGGCAATATCTGGCCGTCGGTGATCCGCACGACAGATGAAAAGAAAAATCTGCGCACCTGTATGTGTGTCGGAAAATATGATGCCGACATCATTTTTGGTGACTGGATTTTGGCAGATCGCGATGTGGCAAGTGCACTCAATTATCGCGATTACGATTTTCGGCTGATCATCAACGAAATGGGGCATAGCCTGACATTCCTCAAATATATGATTCCGCAGGCATTGGCCTGGTTCTATCACGGTGAGGATGTATGCGAAGAACATTGTACGGTGATTCGGCCCTATCCGTTGGTAACGGAATTGAAGTAAATTTCCATGCTGCGTATTGAAAAAGAAAAGGTTAGCCACTATTTTGATGGCTCAATTACCCCTACGGTCTGCTGGACTCGGTTTATTGAGGACTGTCGGTGAAATCAGGAGTCGGGGAAATGATCTCACCGGAAAAGGGGTCATAATCAAAAACATAACGGTTTTGTTGTGCCCTAAATTTTCAACGATTTGCCACGACAGAATTGTTGCCGGAAAACGAGGAGAGAATCTGCTGTACTATGAAATCCCAAAAATGTAAGTTTTTGCTGCTTCATATTCTGCTGTTGTGTGGCCTTGCACTGCTGGTGTTGAAATATGTTGAGGAAATTCAAATGTTCAAGCAGACGATTTACGACACCATCCACCCGAAATCCGTTTCTGAGACTACCGATGATCCCATTACTTATATCCGGTGGAGATCAACGGCGATGAATGGTTTGTGGAGCATCCGCTGATTTATCATGCCGGCGGTGCAATCGAAGGCAACAAATACACTAATTCTGTGGAGGCTGTGGAAAACACGCTGTCTGAAGGAAAAACTTTATCGAAATTGACCTTCGGTATACCTGTGACAATGTTCTGGTTTGCGCTCACAACTGGGACGATATCTATCTGGAGGACCGACAACCAACACTGGAGGAATTTCTGTCATCGAAAATTCAGGGCAAGTTTTCGCCTCTGACCGCCGAGCATCTGATAGAAATCATGAGGCAGAATACGGAAATGTATCTGATTACGGATATCAAGGATACGGATCTCTGTACCGCTATCTCTGATCTGGTGGCGCTGGCGGAGGAAGATCCTGCGATTCTGGATCGTTTTATCATCCAATTATATACTGGCCGGGAAAAAACCTCCGTTCAGGAAATCTATCCTTTTAAAGATTCCCAATTCCTTTTTACGACCTACAACTGGGGAGATTGGCAATTAGAAGTCGCGCAAATCTGCAATGAGGAAAACATTGCTGTAATTACCGTCCCTTATGGCAAGATGCCGGATGAAGACGCCGCTCTGATGCGTGAGCTGGGATTTACGGTATACGAGTATACCGTAGACCGTGCAGATAAAGCAAACTTTTCCCTGACGAGGGGGATCTCCGGCTTCTATACAGATACGCTGTCTCCAGATGATCTGGAATATGAATCCGGGCAATAAGATGATGGTGCAGCCTGGCGGCGGCACGTAAAATGCATGGCTTCCTGCTGCAGCATACGCAGCTGAGTGATGCGCAGTGCGCCATGCCGCTTTCGCTTAAAGGAAATTTGTGTATCAGTCAGATTGTCAATCCTGCCAAAGGCTGTATGATGGAATTTCCCATAGGTTTGGCAGGGAAAATATTTGAAGATTGAATTGAGCTGTAAATAGGAATAAAATATTCATCTTCTAATTCTAATAAACAAAAAAGCATAAATCCTCCGTATGATGATAAGCATACAGAGGATTTATTTATAAATATATTTGGAAATGTTCTTATTCCGCGTTGTCTCTAATGGGAATATAGAGATCGGCTACCGCATTTTTCTCTCCATGACAGCGCTCGTCATAAAATTCAAAAGCACAGCCATGCTCATCAAAGCGGTATTTGCTGGCGGGCAGCCATTGTTCGAAAATATAGCGCCAGGTGGACTTTACAGCCAGAGAAAGAGAGCCTTCCTGATAACAATCGGCAGTTTGTATGTTGTCCACCAGTGGCGTTGTAAACACGGCATAGGTTGCGGCAGGAACTTCCAGCACCTGCATATCCGGTGTGACACGACTGAAATCAGGTACGATAACGCCGAATAAATAAGTCAGACTGCCGTCTTCGGCAGGCGAAGGGAGACAGATACCAACTTCTCCGTGTTTAGGTGGGCAAAGTTGAGCATATAATCTGCTCTCCATATTTTCTCCATGATATGTATCCCAATAAGCGGCCAGTTCCTGAGAAAAATGGTCGGAAATCTGCGTTTGCAGACCGTAGCCGGCAACGCGAAAGGCAGCTTTTTGCTGAATGATCGGTTCCATAAAAATAGTTCCTCCTTGAAAGTTGTTAAGGCGCCCAGATGCCTGTATGTAAGCAAGATACAGGGAAGGAGAATAACCGAATTCCCGGCGAAATGCTTTGGAAAACCCGCTGGCTGTTTCGAAACCGTAACTAAGCGCGATATCCAGTATTTTTTTCTGGGAAAAAAGAGCAGAACGGGCCAGAAGCAGGCGACGCCTGCGCAGGTATTCCATGGGAGATGTTCCGCAGTGCACGCGGAATAACCGGCAGAAATGATAGGGCGAGTACCCAGCCTGTTGTGCCAGAAGGGCGATGGAAAGCGGTTCATCAATATGCCGATCGATATACTCGAGAATATGCTGTATGGCAGTTGCAGGCTCCATGCAAAACCTCCTTCCCTGAACTTATGACTTTATTTTAGCCGGAAATGAATGAAATTGCTGTTCCTGGCGTGCGGTTTTACAGAGTAAAAAAGAGCGCACAGCTTGAACTGTGCGCATCGATGTCATTTGGCTGCACCATAGATAATATTGCAGATAACTTCTGCACATTTTTCAAGGGAAGGGATAGGCAGGAATTCATAACGGCCATGCATATTCTCCCCGCCGGTGAAAATATTTGGGCAAGGAAGGCCTTCATAGGAAAGGCGGGCGCCGTCGGTACCGCCGCGGATAGGATCGATGCGCGGTGTAATACCAGCTTGCTCCATAGCCTGTTTAGCCTTCTCGATGATATGCATATGCGGAGCCAGGGTTTCTTTCATGTTGCGGTAATGATCCTGCAGGGTAAGTTCAACGGTACCTGCGCCGTATTTTTCATTGAGAAAGGAGGCATTTGCAGAAAACCGTTGCTTGCGGGCTTCCAACTTATCACTGTCGTGATCGCGCAGAATGTAGGATAACGTCGTCTTTTCCACACTGCCGTTCATTTCGATCAGGTGAGCAAAACCTTCATATCCTTCCGTGTAGGCGGGAATCTCAAAAGCAGGCAGCATACCATTGAACTCCATGGCGATCAGCATGGAATTTTTCATTTTGTGTTTAGCGGAGCCGGGGTGAATATTCTTGCCGTGTATAGTAACGCTGGCAGAAGCAGCATTAAAATTCTCGTATTCTAATCCACCGATGGTACCGCCATCCACGGTATAGGCATAATCGGCGCCAAAACCGGGAATATCAAAATGATCTGCTCCACGCCCGATCTCTTCGTCAGGAGTAAATCCAATTTGCACAGCTCCATGCGGGCGACTGTCGGAGAGGATCTGTTCGGCGGCGGAAAGAATAGCAGCAATGCCGGCCTTATCATCTGCCCCGAGCAAAGTGGTGCCGTCGGTTACAATAATATCCTGGCCTTTATAGATAGAAAGAATCGGGTAGTCGCTGGGGGAAAGTATAATTTGCTGAGTTTCATTGAGCAGAATATCTCCGCCATCATAATTTTTTACAATGCGCGGCTTGACATCCTTGCCGGTAATATCCGGCGAAGTATCCATATGAGCGATAAAACCGATGGAGGGAGCCTGAGGATCGGTGGCCGGAATGGTACCATAGACATATCCATAAGTGTCCATACGGGCATTGGCAATGCCCATGGCTTGCATTTCTTCTACCAGAGCTGCGCCCAGTACCTTCTGGCCGGGTGTGCTGGGGATGGATGCGGAAATTTCTTCTGAAGTGGTATCGTAAGATACATATTTCAAAAAGCGCTGAGTGATATCCATAAATTTTTACCTCTCTTGCTATAAATGATGGTTTTAGGAACCTATAAAGTATGATATGCTATAATTATAACATCCCATCCGTTCCGGGAGCAATGGATAGGACAAACTTTGGAGGCAAATCAAATGCTGGTATTGATTGACAACGCAAATTTGAAGGAAATCGAATCGCTGTATGACATGTACCCTTATGATGGAGTAACGACGAATCCGACGATTCTGAAGAATGAACATACCAATCCTATTCGCCTGCTTAAGGATATTCGCAGCTTATTGCCTGCGGAATGCCAGTTGCATGCGCAAGTGATTTCAGATACAACAGAAGGAATTCTGGAAGAGGCACATTTTATGTTGGATGAGATTGCGGAAGATTTGTTTATCAAAGTTCCCGTCTCGGCAGCGGGTATGAAGGCAATTCATTTGCTTAAGCAGGAGGGAGTCAACATAACGGCAACGGCAATTTATACTGCTATGCAGGCATTTATGGCCGGAAAGGCAGGGGCGAGATATACGGCGCCTTACGTCAATCGCCTGGATAATATGGGCGCAGATGGAGTACAGGTGGCGGCGGATATTCACAATATGTTCCGACTGCACAATATGGAATGCGACGTGCTGGCAGCCAGTTTTAAAAACTCCCAGCAGATTTTGAATCTTTGCAAAAAGGGAGTGGGCGCAGTGACGGCAGCGCCGGATGTGCTGCGGGCGCTTATTCAGCATGATGCAACGTTTACTGCGGAAGAAAATTTTGAAAACGATTTTTATTCGCTGGTACATGAAATCAAGGGAATTGACCTCAATAAAAAGCGAGATTGAGTAATTGGGGGGAGAAATATGGGAAAGGCTCAGATCGCAGTCGTAGGATTGGCGGTAATGGGGGAAAATCTGGCGCTGAATATGGAGCGGCACGGATTTCGTGTTGCAGTCTATAATCGGACGGCGGAAAAAGTAGATTGTTTTCTGCAGGGGAGAGCAAAGGGAAAACAGTTTTTGGGAGCACATTCGGTAGAAGAATTGGTCGGGCTTTTGCAAAAACCGAGGATTATCATGCTGATGATACGGCAGGGAGCGCCGGTAGATGCATTTATTGAACAGGCGTTGCCTTATCTGGAACAAGGTGATATTCTGATTGACGGCGGAAATTCCAATTTTCAGGATACAATACGCCGCAGCCAGGCATTAGAGAAAAAGGGAATCCATTATATGGGATGCGGCGTTTCCGGAGGCGAAGAAGGGGCTCTCAATGGCCCGGCACTGATGCCCGGGGGTTCGCGGCAAGCCTGGCAACATGTGCAGCCGGTTTTTGAGGCAATCAGTGCCAAAGCACCTTCCGGAGAACCGTGTTGCGGATATATTGGCGAGAATGGTGCAGGCCATTTTGTAAAAATGGTACATAATGGAATTGAATATGGTGATATTCAAATCATTTGTGAGGCCTATCAGGTGATGCGGGATCTGTTGGCAATGCCGGCTTCGGAGATAGGGGATGTTTTTGCGCAGTGGAATCAAAGCGAATTGAACAGCTATTTGATCGAAATCACAGCTAATATTCTGCATAAACTGGGCGAGGATGGCTTGCCAATTGTAGATAAAATACTGGATACGGCCGGACAGAAGGGAACGGGCAAGTGGACGGGCATCTGTGCATTGGAAGAGGGCATCCCTCTTACATTGATTGGGGAAGCGGTTTTTGCCCGCTGCCTTTCGGCACAGAAGGAAGAACGAATAGCGGCAAGTGCACGGTTTCCGATATCCCGGCATGTTTTTTCCGGAGATAAGCAGGCGTTGATTGAAGATCTGCGCCAGGCAGTATACGCATCCAAAATTGTCTCCTATGCACAGGGATTTGCTTTGATTCGTCAGGCATGCCGTACTTATGACTGGCAAATTGATTGCGGTCAGGTAGCGATGATTTGGCGGGAAGGCTGTATTATCCGGTCGGTGTTTTTGGAAAAGATACGGGAAGCCTATGAAAAGCAGAAAGATTTGGCTAATTTGCTCATGGATCCCTATTTTGCCGAGCGTATTATGGTAGCTGAGCAGGGGTGGAGACGAGCAGCAGCACAGGCCGTTTTACAGAGTATTCCGTTGCCGGCAATTACTTCTGCCCTCAGTTATTTTGACGGATATCGCTGCGGCAATCTTCCGGCCAATCTGCTTCAGGCACAAAGAGATTATTTTGGCGCACATACATATGAGCGCATCGATCGGCCGCGGGGAGAATTCTTCCATACGGATTGGACCGGGCATGGCGGCAATACTTCGGCATCTACTTATTCAGTTTGATAAAAAAAGCACTCCTGTAGGAGTGCTTTTTTTTATTGGCTTTCTGAAATAGAAATAGGCATCAGGCTGTGACGGCGGTAACGAATGGCCAGAAGAATACCGCGGCATACATTATCTGCTACCATGCATAGCCAGACGGCATTGAGCCCCAGCTGAAAAAAGTGTACACAGAGGAAGGTTCCTACAATTCGAATCCCCCACATGCTGAACAAACTATATAGGAAGGGATGCCTGGTATCGCCGGCTCCATTGAAAATGCCTTCCAGAATAATGGAGATTCCAAAAATCGGTTCAGAAAGTGCGACGATGCGCAATGCTGAAGCTCCCAAACGAATGACTTCTGCATCCGGTGTAAATAATTGCATCATTTGAGTGGCCAACAGGAAAAGCAGGCTTCCGGTAATAGTCATGAAAGCAAAGGAGAGCAAAATCAACAGAGAAGAAGTATGTTTCAATTTTTTCTTATCCCGGGCGCCGATGGCATTGCCGGTAAGTGTAGTTGCGGCAGACTGCATGCCGTACCCGGGGA
Source organism: Clostridiales bacterium (assembly GCA_003149735.1). Next base: position 24,000 of record QANA01000037.1, read on the forward strand.
TATAAAATGCCTCTTCAGCGGTAAGGGCGATGGAATGTGCTGCAAAAACAGTGGTCCCCAGAGAAGTTACCAAACGAGTGAATACGACCTGCCCGAGGCAGGTGGCCAGACGATTGAGGGCGATAGGCAGTGCCAGAGAAAGCATGGAGTGCATTGCAGCAGGGTGCCTCTTTTTGATGGAAGACCACCGAAATGCGAAAAGAGAATGCCTGCGCAGGGCGGCAATCATGAGCAATCCGCCTAAAACATAGGAAATGGCAGTGGAAATGCCGGCACCGGCCACCCCCCAACCAAAGCCAAACATGGAAAAGGAAAACCCAAACAGGGAGACTTGGCGGGTTTCGTAAATAAAAAAGAAATTGAGGATAATATGCACTATGTTGATGAGGAAATTTACCTGCATGGCCGTGCGGGTATCGCCGGCACCACGTAATATGGCGCCAAAAATGATATTAATGGCATTAAACAGATATGGTGCGCAGATTAAAGCAAAATAAATGCCCGCATCACTGCGGATGGCAGGTTCTGCTCCCAACCAGGTGGGAAGAAATGGGCTGATTCCCAAAGTGATCAATGTCATACAACTTCCCAGGATTAGAGAAATTTTAACTGCCTGTGCTGCATAGGAGCGGGTTTCTTCTATGTTTTCTTCGCCGACTGCACGGGAAATGCAGGCAGTGGCGCCAATGCCGACCGCAAAGGCGGGGCTATTGATCAACCAGGTAAAGGTTGCGGTCAGACCGACGGCGGCAGATGCGTTTTGCCCTAATCCACCAATCATGGCAGTATTGATGTAAATGACGATTGTCTGCAACGCCTGCTCAACAATGGTTGGCCAGGCTAGGCGGAGGATTAACAGCAATTGTGACTTTTTTTCAGAGGAAAGGGATTTCATAGAATTCTCCGTTTAAAGAAATTAAAAAAGGATGATATTTATCATAAAGTATATAGTTGGTATATAGTCAAGGAGAAATAGATGGATCGTGTATTTTATCTGACCAGTGGCGAACTGGCTGAACTGCTGGGAGTATCCAAACAAACAGTATTTTATTATGATAAAATTGGGTTGTTATGCCCGCAACAACGAGCGGGAAACCATTATCGCTATTATTCACTTCAGCAGGCAGCGGAGCTGCGACTGATACTTACTTTTCGGGAATTGGGGCTTTCCATTGAAGAAATACGCGCTTATTTGCATGTGAGAACACCGGAAGCATATCTGCAGGTATTGGGGGAGCAGCAGAGACGCCCGCAGCAGGAGATTGAACGGCTTTCTCAGATGGTAGATAAACTTGCCGGTACGCGTCATCAATTGGGGCAAGCTATGAGTAGAAAGAAGCCGGAGATCCGCCTGTGCGAAATGCAGGAAGAAAAGCTGCTCAGTTTGCCTTGTAGAGAACAGAATAAGCGGGAATATATTTACAGTTTACTGAAGCTTTATCGAATGTCCCGTGCGGCCGGCGAGGGGTTCACGCAGGAAATTTACTGTATTCTACCGCAGGAGAGGTTGCAGGCAAAAGATTTTGAACACGTCTACGGATATGCCATGCCCTGGGAGGGGCAGATGGCAGAAACGGAACAGTTGTTACTTCGACCAGCGGGAACGTATGCAGTGCTATATCACCGTGGAACCTATGGAACGCTCAGCCCTGCTTACCAGACTATGGCCGAATGGATTGAAGAGCGCGGCTATGAGATTTGTGGCCATGCTTATGAAAAGAGCCTTTTTAATACGTTGACAGGTGAGGAGCACGGATTGTATATTAATGAAATTGCAATACAGGTAAAACGAAAAGAAATATAGGAAAACAAAACGGGCGAATTTTGAAAATATGAAATGATATTTTGTTTCAGGGATGCTGATTGACAAACCGGCAGTCTTTCACTACCATAAGAAGCGAACACGGAGGAAATAGCAATGGGAAAAATATATGAACATGCATATGAATTGATCGGGAAAACCCCGCTGATCCGATTGCAGCAATTTGCGCAGTTGCACGGAGTAAAAGCAGAGTTGATAGCAAAGCTGGAGAGTCGGAATCCGGCGGGCAGTGCAAAGGATCGCGTAGCCAGACAGATGATCGAAGCGGCAGAAGCGGAAGGAAGTTTGAAGCCCGGGGCGACAATCATAGAGCCGACAAGCGGCAATACAGGGATAGGTTTGGCATTTGTGGCAGCGGCAAAAGGATATCATTGCATTTTTACGATGCCTGATACCATGAGTGTGGAACGCATAAAACTGTTGCAGGCCTATGGAGCTGAGATTGTGCTGACGCCAGGCGAACTTGGCATGGCGGGCAGTATTCAGAAAGCAGAGGAACTGCACCGGCAGATAGAGAATAGTATGATTCCCGGTCAGTTTGTCAACCCGGAAAATCCGGCGGCACATTATAAAACGACAGGCCCGGAGATATGGGAGGATACCCAGGGGGAAATAGATATTTTTGTGGCCGGTGTCGGAACAGGTGGAACGATTACGGGAACGGGAAAATATTTGAAGGAAAAGAATCCGAGGATTCAAATTGTGGCAGTAGAGCCGGCAACATCGGCTGTACTTTCCGGGAAACCGGCAGGGCCGCATGAATTGCAGGGAATCGGCGCGGGCTTTATTCCTGAGGTACTCGAGCGGGAACTGATTGATGAAGTGTTGACGGTAGAAGCGGATGATGCATTTGCCTGTGCAAGAGAACTGGCTCAAAAAGAAGCTCTGCTGGTAGGGATCTCTTCGGGAGCAGCCGCTTATGCGGCTCTGCAACTGGCGAAAAGGCCGGAAAATGCAGGAAAACGCATTGTAGTGCTGTTGGTAGATTCCGGAGAGCGCTATTTGTCGACCAGAATGTTTACAAAGGAGAGTTGAGCAAATGTGGGGCATTATAGGAGCTATGGAAAGCGAAATTGCGCTGTTGCGTGCGCAAATACAGCATGAACAGGAAATTTGCTGCGGGAATAAAGTGTTTTATCGCGGGAGTATTGCCGGGCAGCCGGTGGTATTGACGCAGTCCGGCATGGGTAAAGTGAATGCAGCCATGTGCGCACAGATGCTGATTGATCGCTTTGATGTGAAACGGTTGGTGAATACCGGTATTGCCGGCGGCATCGCCTGCGGTCTGCATGTAGGGGATATTGTAATTGGGGATGCTTCTCTGCAACATGATTTTGATTTGACGCCGGTGGGGTACGCCAAAGCATGTATGCATGGGCCGGATAAGAGCAAGCCTACGATCTTTAGAGCTGATGCAGCGCTGGTGGCACAGTTTCAGGCTGCGGCGGAAAAAGTGCTTCCCGCAGAAAAGATTCATCGCGGCCTGATTGCAACCGGGGATGTATTTGTCAGCGAGCGGAGTATGAAATTGGAATTGCGGAAATTATATGATGCCTATGCGGCGGAAATGGAGGGAGGCGCAATTGCTCAAGTCGCAGAAGAAAACGGAATTGCGGCGGTGATTGTGCGGTGTATTTCGGATTTGGCAGATGAAAATGCCCACGAATCCATTGATCATTTTGAACAGATAGTGGCCGATCAGTCGGCACGGATTTTAATAAAAATGCTGGAAGCGGCAGAATAATGCCGATGAATGGCTGCTTAACAGAAAGAAGGAAGAAAATGTTTGAAGAAATTACAAAGCAGGCGCGGCAGGCAACAGAAGAGTTGGTGCAGGCAGCGCATTTGAAAGCGGGAGATATTTTTGTAGTAGGTTGCTCTACCAGCGAGGTAGCAGGACACAAAATAGGTTCCTATTCCAATAAGGAGCTGGCCGAGGCGATTTTTTCGGGGATATATCCGGTACTTTTGGAAAAAGGAATTTATTTGGCGGCACAGTGCTGTGAGCATTTGAACCGCAGCCTGGTGATTGAACGGGCAGCAGCAGAAAAATATGGATATGAAGAGGTCAACGTGGTGCCACAGCCCAAGGCAGGCGGTTCCTTTGCGACGACTGCTTATGAACAGTTTTGCCAGCCGACTATGGTGGAAAATATTCGGGCAAAGGCGGGCATTGATATCGGCGGCACCCTGATCGGTATGCATTTGGCGCCGGTTGCTGTTCCTACTCGTCTGAGTATTAAACAAATCGGAGAAGCAAATATTATCTGTGCTCGGGTGCGCCCCAAATTTGTAGGTGGTTCCCGTGCAGTTTACAATGAAGCGCTGCTGTAAGGAGTGCATAAAAGCAAATTGAACGTAGGGAGACGGCCCGGCACAGGGCAGTCTCCGTTATTGTATGTGAAAATTTGCATGAGAGGTTAGAAAATGAAATACGAACTGGCTTATCTTCCCAAAGAACAATGGGAAGGCACGGTCATTCCTATGCGTTATACGACGGAAGCTTATTATGATATTCAGATGGAAGATATGGAAGAAGGGTTTCAAATCAAATTGCAGAAGCGCAAAGCAGATCCTCCGATTTCTCATTATCCCGAAGAATACGATTTTCCGGATAAGTTATATCAAGCGCATTGGGAAAAGGCTACTGCATGGGGAATTGTTGAAGAGCGGAATGGCAAAAGAGAACTCCGAGCCTGTATTGAGACCTGCCCCGAAGAATGGAGTAATCGGCTGATCATCACCGAACTGTGGGTACATGAAGAAATGAGGAGGCAGGGTGTTGGGCATCAACTTATGGCCATTGCCAAAGAGCAGGCAAAGCGGGAAAAGAGGCGTGCTATTATTTTGGAAACGCAATCCTGCAATGTCGGAGCGATTGCATTTTATAGAAAAGAAGGCTTTGTGCTCATTGGTTTTGACAGTTGCTGCTATTCTAATCAGGATATGCAAAGAAGAGAAGTGCGATTGGATATGGGCTATTTTTTAGGTTGAGATTTTGATTTTACAGGAAAGATGGGGATTGGCAAGGATGAGCAGTTTCCCATCATACCTATAAAAACTTTCTTTTTTTGTGGGGAAAGGCCTGAGAAACGCTTCTTTTCACATTGTAAGAAATGGTGGAGAATGGTAGAATAAAAAGGAATTCCGTCGCAGATTGGTTAGAAAGGGGCACAAGAGCATGGGCTATATTGGCACAAGCGCGTTAATTAAAAGTTTGGGTATTTCCAAAAAAATGCTGTATAGCCTGATTGACAGTGGGGAAGTTTCAATACCTGTCAAACGAGGAGGGCGTTATTGGTGGAGCGAACAGGAGGCAACGGCGATTGTCTGTGCACTGGCCCGTAAGAGCACGCGGGATGCGCTGGCCTTTGATCAGGAGGAGAAGCGCTATCTGGGAGGAAAAGCGAAATATAGCGAGTTTATTCGGGCTACTGCGGAACAGTTTTGCCCCGGATTTGAAAGCTTTGCTGACTATTTTGCCGGTGTAGGTGGCTCTGCTGCAGCATTTTCAGATAAAATTCTGATTGTCAACGACTTGCTCTATTCTTCTTATGTGTTTCTGCAAGCGTGGTATGCATCGGAGAATATTGATATGCATAAGCTTTCCCACCAGATTGCCGAATATAATCGTGTGATGCCGGGCGGCGAAAATTATGTTTCCGAATATTTTGGCGGTAAATATTTTGGGCCTGCCGTCGCGCGTAAAATCGGTTATATCCGGGAGGATATTGAGGAGAAATTTTCCTGTGCTCAGATCAATGCCAGAGAGCGCGCAGTACTGATTGCTTCTTTGCTGCATGCCATGGATGAAGCGGCCAATATCTATGCGCATTATGATACGTTTAAGAGTGCGCCCGTCAAGTGGAATCCATTAGAATTACATATGCTGGCTGTTTTTAATGAAAATAATCCGGAAAATCGTATATTCAATACCGATGCCAATATGCTTGCGGCATATACTTACAGCGATGTTGCCTATCTGGATCCGCCAATCGATTCCCGGCAATACAGTGATATTTATCACCTGCCGGAGAATATAGCCATGTGGAACAAACCGGTGCCCAAAGGGAAAGCAATGAAAAGTCCACGCGGGCATATCAAAAGCCTTTACTGCAAAAAGGGCGCAGGAGAAGTGTTTGCACAGCTGGTTGCGCAATGCAAAGCAAAAGTGATTCTGGCGGCGCTGCCGGAAAAACAGGAAGGGCGGGGAAGCCGGTCTTCTGCAAAATTGACGGTGGAAGAGATGCTTGCAGCAATGCGGATGAAGGGAAGCGTTCACATTGCATTTCCGCCATTTGCAGGTGGTGGAGAAAACGATGCACAGATGCTGCTTTCTTATGAATTTAAGAAAATACCCGAACAAATTCGGGAAAATACGAATCTGAAAGGCGGATTGATCGTATGTTGCTGTGGGGAGCGGCAGGCCGAATTGGTGGACTCTCCCATTAATTTTACCGGCGGAAAATATCGGGAATTGGAACGTATTCTGCCTTATTTTCCTGCACAATGCAAGCGTTTTTGGGACGTATTTGCCGGAGGATGCAGCGTGGGGCTGAATGCAGTGGCGCAGGAAGTTGTATTTGTCGATCAGGATGCAGTGGTAATGGCTCTGTTTGAGGCAATGCAGGTTTCCGGTTCAGCGTTTATACGGGAAGTAGAGCAGATTATTGGAGAATATGCACTTTCCCGCTCGTGGGAATATGGCTATGCTTATTATGGCGTTAGTGCGGAAGAAGGCCTGGCAAACGTTAATAAAGAAGCTTATGCAAAACTGAGAGAAGATTTCAATCAGGAAACATTGCAGGATATGCATTATTATGCGATGCTGTATGTATTGCTGGTCTACGGATTTAATAATATGCCGCGTTTTAACCGGGCTGGAGAATTCAATTTGCCGGTCGGGAAACGGGATTGGAATATCAGTATGCAAACGAAGCTTCAGGCATTTTTACAGCGTTTGGAGCAGCGACAGGTGAATTTTTGCCCTATGGATTTCCGCAGGATAGATGTTTCTGCCCTTTCTCAGGAAGATTTTCTCTATTTTGACCCGCCTTATATAGGTGCAGAAACTTATTATAACCGTCAACTTGGGTGGTCTGCCCAGGATGAGCGGGAATTGATGGCATTACTGGATCGATTGGATGCCTATGGTATCCGCTATGCGCTTTCGGCAGTGCGCAGTTATGGAGGAGAAGCCAATGAAGTTTTGGAGCAGTGGTTGGCCCATGGCACCAAGACCCATCGGATTATACGGCGGGATGCTCAAGATGCAGAAAAAGTACTGGTTTTGAATTATTGATCAGCACTATATAACAATATCACAAATGAAGGAGAAAAATATGGTTGTAATTGAAGTAAAAGGAATGGGAAAAATCAAGATTGAGCTGGATGCAGACGCAGCTCCTATTACTGTTGAAAATTTCAAGGAGCTGGTCGAAGAGGGTTTTTATGATGGGCTTATCTTCCATCGTGTAATTTCCGGTTTTATGATTCAAGGCGGATGCCCGGAAGGGACAGGCATGGGAGGCCCGGGTCATACGATTAAAGGGGAATTTGCAGCCAATGGCTATGATAACCCGATTAAACACGTTCGGGGCGTGATTTCGATGGCCAGAGCGATGGATCCGGATTCGGCAGGCTCGCAGTTCTTCATCATGCATGAGGATGCACCTTACCTGGATGGACAGTATGCGGCTTTTGGCAAAGTAGTGGAAGGTATGGAAGTGGTAGATGAGATTGCCAATAGCATGACGGATTATAATGATCGGCCTTATACGGATGTGGTAATGGAAAAAGTATATATTGAAGAATAAAAAAGAGGCTTGAGCCTCTTTTTTATTTGCAGCAGATAATTTTCAGAAGGAAAATCAAGGAATCTGCTTGGAAAGCAATGTTTCAAAGGTGGAACGATAGACGTGAAGCGCGCGGGTGCGCCATGCAGTTACATATTTATCTGCTTCAGCAGCCGATTCCGCGAGAAAGCTGATTTCAAAAGCGGGTATATTTTTCTCTAAAATACGCAAAATGACTCTATACTGATGCTCGGAAAGGCGGATGTATTCGGCAGAAATGGATGCTTCCAGGCAAAGCTCCTGCTTATGGGCTTGCAGATAAGTATCGATTTTGCTGCGAGTGGAAAATAACAGATTTTTCTGGAAAAAAGAAAGTGTGGAATAGCCGGTTTCCGTAATGGAGAAAAATCTGCCGTTAATTTGCTCGACTGCGCTAATCAATTGATTTTCGGTTAAATCATGAAGATTTGCTTTTAAATCGAAATATTCCATTAACCCGAGTTGTGCGCAGATTTCGGATAAGCGTTCTTCACTGAGCGGTGTTTGGGCATGATGGAGCAAATAGAGGAGCATCAATTTATGTGCGGCAATTTTATCCTGATTGACTTCCATTGCAAATCTCCTTTCTCCTATTATAATTTTATTATAGCATAAAGAAAAAAAGGGGAGCAAGGAAAGGCCAAATGAAACATTGTGAGAAATTTGAAAAGTTTTTTATAAAAAAACTTGCTTTTTTCTTTTAGATGAGTATAATAGATATAGCACAGGGGATTATAGCTCAGCAGGCTAGAGCGCTACGTTGACATCGTAGAGGTCGTTGGTTCGAGCCCAATTAATCCCACCAAA
>QANA01000058.1 GCA_003149735.1 Clostridiales bacterium
TGCCGTATCCGAATCTGTGCTTCATTTTGCAGAAGTTTGCGCAGGCGCTGCAGATTTTTGCGGCTGACCTGAGCCCGCATTACTGTATAGGAAATACGAGATACACGAACAAGCTCTATTCCCGCTCTGGAAATCCGGAAAAGAGCTCTATTAATATTTGCTGCTTCTAGTTCAATAATAGCATATCCCTGCAAAAAATACCATATTAACAATATTTTATTCCTCCTATGGCCGCAGTTTATGCCAGATAAGTAATACTCTCGATTTGTCCTGTAAAGGACAACAATGCACCATCCATCTGTTCAATTAAAAAATGATTTCCCCGAAAACAAATTCCACCCCAGCTCACCTTCAGACAAATTATGCTCTGTGTATAGTTTTCCACCTGATAGTTGCCCTCCAGTATGCATCCGTTCTGATTCAAAATACGCAATATTGTTTTCCCTGCCGCAATCTCTGCCGGCAACCCATAAGTCAGTACTTTCTTTTTCTGATCACTTTTTCTGGACATACGCTCACCACCCGTAATTTATTTTATGAAAAGAGATGGTGCAACATGTTGATTTTCCACAATAAAAACAAAATAAAAAAGGCAATAGGGACTTCGAACCCTATTGCCTATTCTAGCAATAAAATCAATGTTTTCTCTTTCTTGCAGCCTCAGCTTTTTTCTTTCTCTTTACACTGGGCTTCTCGTAGTGCTCACGCTTTCTGATTTCTGCGAGAACACCTGCGCGAGCGCATTTTCTCTTAAACCGTCTCAGGGCGCTTTCCAAAGATTCATTTTCACCAACGCGTACTTCAGACATCTTTTTCCCCCCTCTCCTCGTTACAACTTCGCAAAATTACTGTTTCTAAATTTGGGAGAATTTTGCATTCGGCACAACTATATTTCTGCCGACAAAGCTTATTATAGTATAACCTGCTGTTAAAGTCAACTTTTTTATGCTTTCCGGCCAACTTTTTCCTTCTTCGACACTACACCGAATCATCTGCAAATAAGACAAATCAACACGCATTATCTGCCGACGCGTTTCAGCCCGGAGGCCAAGCCATTGCTCTGCCGCCCAAAATATGAAAGTGCAGATGCGGCACTGTTTGCCCACCATCTCGCCCAGTATTCACTGCAATACGAAAACCGCTTTGCGCCAGGCCGTTTTCCACTGCTATTTTCTGAATCACTTCCAAAATATGCGTCATCAGTTGTGCATCCTCCGGCTTGACCTCCAATATAGAGCCAATATGCTTTTTGGGAATTACCAGAATATGCACCGGCGCCTGTGCTTCAATATCTTTAAAGGCCAGCACTTGGTCATCTTCATATACTTTGGCTGAGGGAATTTCTCCTGCAACAATTTTACAAAAAATACATTGGGACATCGCTTCTCACTCCTTTTTTTCAGTATACCAAACGGCAAATCATTTTTCCAGATTCCACTCCGCAAATCTCTACCGGGACAATATCTCCCGGATTGCCCGGTGCCTCTGCATGAATGTAGCGTTCTATATATCCTTCACAAATACCGGGGCTCACTTCCTGCTCCAATAAAATTTCATGCCGGCTTCCCACCAGGCTTTTCTTATAAGCAAGTGACATTTCTTCTCCCAACGCTATCATTTCTGCGGCTCGCCTTTTTTTCACATTCCCAGGCAGATCTCCCTGCATTCTGGCCGCCAACGTTCCTTCTCGTTTGGAATAGGGAAAAACATGTAGCTTTGCAAAACCAATTTGCTGCAAAAACTGTAACGTTTCCTGATGTTCCTCCTCTGTTTCCCCCTGAAATCCGGCAATAACATCCGTAGTAACAGCGGGATTTACAAATGCTTCCCGCAAATTAGCTATATAATCCGCATATTCCTCCGCTGTATATTTGCGGTGCATTCGCCGCAATACCGAGGTACTGCCACTTTGCAGAGAAACATGAAAATGCGGACACAATTTATCCAACATTGCAGCTCGTTTACAAAATTCTTTCGTCAGCAAGGATGGTTCCAAAGAACTAAGCCGAATCCTGCAAATTTCATCTATCTGCTGCAATCCTTCCAAAACATCGATAAAGCCAACCTGCTGCAAATCTTTTCCGTAGGAACTGACATGAATCCCTGTCAATACGACTTCCTTCACCCCATGTTCTCCCAACCTTTTTGCTTCCAGCAAGATATCCTGCAGCGGGCGGGAACGCACCGGCCCCCGAGTATAAGGAATAATGCAATAACTGCAATAATTATTACAGCCATCACAGATTTTTATATTTGCCCGTGTACGCTCGTGTTTCCGTGAAATCTGCAGCGGCTCAAAAACCTTCTCTTGCGCAATGTCTCCCACTGCATTAATTTTTTTCTCACCGGCCTGTACTCGATGAATAATCTGCAAAATCGCACCTTTATTGGCAGAACCGATTACTGCATTTACACCTTCTCTTTCCAGAAGTGCTTGCGCATCCCGTTGGGCCAAACACCCACAGACGCAAATAATTCCTCCTTTTTCCGCCGCTCGCCCAATCATTTGCCGCGATTTACGGTCTGCAACAGCTGTTACTGTACAGGTATTAATGAGATATACATCAGCCTGCTCTGAAAAATCCACCGTTTCATAACCGGCCGCTTCCAATATCTCAGTCATTGCATCTGTCTCATATTGATTTACTTTACAACCTAAGGTACAATATGCTGCCTTCATATCAACACCCAATGGTAAGCGCTGCCCACTCACCTTCAATACTGATATGTTCTACCGGCATCCCCGCCTGCTCATAAGCCGCCTTTATTTCATCCAGGCGATCAAGAATAATACCGGAAGCAATCAGTTTCCCCGTCTTTTTTAATACTTGCTGGAACAATGGCTGCATTGCAAGAATCACATCAGCCACAATATTCGCAGCAATCACATCATATTGCCTTGCACAAACCCGCTCGCGCACCGCCCCTTCTTGCAGTGCATTGCCCTGCAGCGTTTCAAAACAGGTTTCTTCTATCCCATTGCGCAACATATTCTCGCGCGTTACACGCATGGCATCCTCTTCTATATCTACGCATAACGCCCGTTTTGCTCCCAGCAGCATTGCTCCCACAGCCAAAATGCCGCTGCCGCATCCCATATCCAGCACCTCCGCACCTGAGAAAACAACTTTTTCCAAGCTTGCCAGGCAAAGCCGGGTTGTTTCATGCGTCCCAGTTCCAAAGCTGGAGGAAGGATCTATTTCCAGCGGAATACGTTGATTATCTTCGGGTAGAGCCTCCCAGGAAGGTTTTATAATCAGTTTCTCTCCTACAGGGATTGGTTTATAAAACTTTTTCCAGCTGTTCATCCAATCCTCTTCCTGAATATTCTCTATCTCAACGCTAAATTCTACTCCACGACGATTTGCCTCTTGCAACAGAGAAAAGAGTTGCCGCATTTTTTCGGCACCGCTATTGTTTTTTTCCACATAAACTGTCAGCGTTGCTTTCTGTTTATGCACCAAATTTTCCTCTACATAATCATAATATACGGAGGTTTGCATGAATTCACTTACTTCCCGGGGATCCGTCAGTGCAAACTGTTCAATTCCCAGGGCAATCATCCGATCGATAAAAGCATCCACATCCTCCGGCGCCATAGAAATCACAATACATTCCCAATCCATTTTTTCACGCCCTTCTTTAGCTCTGCTATGATTTTCTTCCATTTTTTCATATTCACTGGAAGAAGCCTTTTATTGTCACTTATTATACCATATCCCGCACGGTATGTGCAGGCTCACCAGAAACATAATCTATCAGCTTTTTTAATTCTTCCATTGATGTAATGCTTATCGCCTGCTGCCTCAGTGCTGCTGCTCCCCGCACCCCTTTTAAATACCAGGCTGCATGCTTGCGAAATTCCTGCATCGCTCTGCGCTCACCTTTCGCTTCGCAACATAGTTCTGCCTGCTGCAGTATTACATTCGCCTTGCGATCCCTCTCCACTTCCTTATAGGTTCCATCCTGTAAGTATTGTTTGATTTGTTCAAACAAAAACGGGTTCCCCGTAGCTCCTCTGGCAACCATAATGCCATCTGCCCGCGTCTGCTGTAATATCGCCAGGGCATCTTCCGGCGAAAAAATATCTCCATTGGCAATCACCGGAATGTGCACCCTTTCCTTGATTTGTGCAATACATGCCCAATCAGCCTTTCCTGCATAATATTGCCCCCGCAGACGCCCATGGACTGTGATCGCATCTGCACCTGCCTCTTGCATGGTTTGCGCAAACTGAAGATAATTGCAATATTGCATATCAAATCCTTTGCGAAATTTTACGGTAACTGGTCTCGATGTAGTACGCTTAGCCTCTTCCACTATATGAGCAGCCAAAAGAGGTTCTTTCATCAGCGCAGATCCTTCTCCGTTATTTACAATTTTAGGTGCAGGGCAGCCCATATTGAGATCAAAGCATACGATTTTTTCTCCCTGCTGCTCCTGCAACATTTCTATCGCTTGCGCAATATCCTTTGGTTCCCGGCCAAACAACTGTATTGCTAAGCGCTCCCCCTGATGTACATCTGCCAGTTCAAAAGTGCGCCGACTATTATATTTTAATCCTTTTGCACTGATCATTTCACTGTAAGTCATATCAGCTCCCTGGCGTCTGCATATCTCCCGGAATGCGTAGTCAGTCACTCCTGCCATCGGCGCCAGAAGCACCGGTTGTTCCAAAACGGAATCTATTTTCAGCAATGTCTTCAGCTCCATCTTTTCACCATAAAAAAGGTATTTACCTGCGGGCAAATACCTTTTTACTCCTTTAATCTACTGCGTTGCCAACTTCCTCTTCCGGAAGTGTAATATCTTGTGTTTCCACTTTCGGAATCGGATATACGCTTTCCGGAATAATTTCCTCTTCCAGTGTGATATCATTCACCTTCCAACGGCCGTCTTCCTTCACCATATGCAAAGTATAGACGCCGCTCTCGATAAACTGATCTACTTCCTGAATTTCCAACTGCGAGGTATCCACCTTGGCAGAAATGTCCTGAACCAGGTTCTCCACACGGATGTCCATTTTATTTTTCCAGGCAAATACCACTTTAATCGGCACTTTTGTCTGTAAATCATAAGAAGAAATAATATAGCCGGCGTTGGTCTGCTGCGTTTCCAACTGTGTTTTATCCAGATATTCCTGGGTGAAAATTCCAGCCAACAGAGCAGTATCATCGTTATCAATCGGTTTTAGAATCACCGAAGTTCTCTTGGCAAAAGCGTCTCGGGCCAGCATATAAATCTGGCTGGAGTTTTCCGCTGTTTTGAATGCAAAAATTCCCAGATAAAGAATCGCAACACAGGCCAGCAGTTTACCCACGATATACAGTACAAATCTGACACCACGTATATTCTTTTCTCTTTTTTTACGATTTTCCATTGCTGTTTTCCTTTTGCTTACATTTCCAGATACATTGGTAATTCTAATTTTTCAATTTACAATGATCTCAAAAGCTATCTTGGCAAATATATTTGCCTCTCCATTCTGCATTTCTGCAGCCGAGTCAATATAATTTTGCTCCTGCCGGAATTTCCTGATCCACCATTAAGAGATGAAGCTTTTCTTCTCCATCCTCTGTATGAATCGCAGAAAGCAGCATACCACAGGATTCAATCCCCATCATAGAACGGGGAGGTAAATTAGTAATGGCAATCAGAGTTTTCCCAACCAGCTCTTCCGGCTCATAATATGCATGGATACCACTTAAAATAGTACGGTCCACACCGGTTCCGTCATCTAAAACGAACTGAAGAAGCTTCTTTGACTTCTTCACAGCTTCGCAAGCCAATACTTTCACAGCACGAAAATCGGATTTGCTGAATGTATCAAAATCTACAAAATCAGAAAATAACGGTTCAATTTCCACTTTGCTGAAATCAATTTTCTTTTCATTTACCGCTACTGTTTCAAGACTTTCCTTTGCTGCAGCTACAGGCACTTCAGTTTTAACCGCTTTATTTCCCCCCAAAGGCTTCATGGTGGGGAACAGCAGTACATCGCGAATCGAAGCGCTATCTGTCAAAAGCATAATCAGGCGGTCTACTCCAAATCCCAATCCACCTGTAGGCGGCATACCATATTCCAAAGCATTGATATAATCATAATCTACCTGCGCTTTACAATCAGGATCCAGTGCTTGTCGCTCTTTCACTTGCCGCTCCATGCGTTCTTTCTGATCCAGAGGGTCATTGAGCTCTGAGAAAGCATTGCCGAATTCTGTTGCATTGATAAAATACTCAAAACGCTCTGTGAACGCGGGATCCTCCGGTTTACGCTTCGCCAACGGGCTGATCTCTACCGGATAATCATAAATGAAAGTCGGCTGAATCAAATTTTCTTCCACAAATGCATCAAAGAATTCCGCAAGAATTGCACCCTTGGTAGGCACTTCCGGCAAAGCCACTTTATGTGCTTTTGCACAGGCTATGGCATCCTCGTCTGTTTCCCAATCACGGAAATCGACACCTGCGTATTTCTTAACAGCCTCGATCATCGTCATACGTTCCCAATGCCCCAGATCGATTTCTTTTCCCTGATAGGGGATCACCAGCGAACCACAAATCTCCTGAGCCACTGTTTTCATCATATCCTCTACCAGATCCATCATGCCATAATAATCCGTATAAGCCTGATACAGCTCAATGCTGGTAAACTCCGGATTATGCTTGGTATCCATTCCTTCGTTGCGGAAAATACGACCTACCTCATAGACCTTTTCCATACCGCCAACAATCAGGCGCTTCAAATAAAGCTCCGTTTCAATGCGCAGCACCATATCCATATCCAGGGTATTGTGATGTGTAAAGAAAGGACGAGCCGACGCTCCGATTTCAAAAGGTGTCAAGATCGGCGTATCTACTTCCAAAAAGCCACGGTTATCTAAAAAGGACCGTAATGCCCGCATAATTCGGCTGCGTTTCACAAACGTTTCTTTCACTTCGGGGTTGACAATCAAATCAACATAGCGCTGGCGATAACGCAAATCCATATCCTTTAATCCGTGGAATTTTTCCGGAAACGGCTGCAGTGACTTGGAAAGCAGCTGAATCACGTGGCATTTTACAGAAATCTCTCCTGCATCAGTGCGGAAAACTTCACCTTCAATACCTACAATATCCCCAATATCAAAGGATTTGCGATACAGCATATAGGGTTCTTCCCCCATAACATCCTTACGCGCATAGCATTGGATTTCGCCGCTGGCATCCTGAATATGGAAAAAGCTGGCCTTCCCCATGACGCGTTTGGAAACAATACGCCCAGCGATACTGCACAGTTTTCCTTGCAAAGACTCAAAATTTTCTTTTATTTTCGCTGCGCAAGCATTCCTTTCAAATTTTGTAATTTGAAAAGGATCCATTCCGTTTTCTCGCAGTGCAGCAAGTTTCGTTCTTCTGACAGCTATTTCAGAAGAATCATTACCGACATTTGGGTTCTTTGTATTTTCATTTGCCATGATTATAATTATCGTCCTTCCTGTATCTCGCAGCCGTATTTCAACTCAGGCTCTTGAGATCTCCAATATTTTAAAAGTAATTTCTCCACCCGGCGCTTCCACCGAAACTTCATCTCCCACCGATTTTCCCATCAGTGCACTACCAACGGGAGATTCATTGGAGATCACGTGATTTGCGGCATTCGTCTCCATTGGACCCATCACAGTGTAAGTTTCTTCTTCCTGGAATTCAATATCCAACAGCCTTACTTTTGTACCAATGCCTACTTTTTCCAGATTTACTTCGTCGTCATCTACAATTGTAGCCAGCCGCAGTGTATTTTCCAGTTCCTGAATTCGCCCTTCCACACGCGACTGTTCATTTCTTGCTTCCGTATATTCCGCATTCTCGCTCAAGTCACCAAAAGAACGCGCTTCCTTTATTTGTTCCGAAATCTCCGACCGACGCGTTGTCTTCAGATATTCCAGTTCTTCCTCCAACTCGATTTTTCCTTTTTTGGTCAGTACAAATTCTTGTGCCACCGATATTACCTCCTCGCAGATGCGAAAATAATCGAAGAGCCGATATGCCCTTTACAGTTCATTATATTGTACACGGATTTCGCCAGGATTGCAATAAGATACCCATCACGGCTTCAGCTTTTCTTTCTCCGTTGCCAGATGCCGCTCCACTTTTGTCTTTACTCTTTGCAGAGCATTATCAATCGATTTAACCTGTCTTCCTAACAGAGCGGCAATCTCTTGATAGGATTTCCCACCCAAATACAGATTGAGCACCTGTTTTTCCAAACTCGAAAGATTCATCATCAGATTTTGTTCAATTGCTCCGATATCTTCTTTACTGATAATAATCTCTTCCGGATTCAGTACCTTGGAGCTCTTAATCATATCCATCAGAGTACGATCCGATTCTTCATCAAATACCGGGCGATTCAGGGAGATATAGCCATTCAACGGTTTGTGTTTCTGGCGTGTAGCTGATTTGACAGCCGTAATCACCTGGCGCGTAATACACAGCTCTGCAAATCCCCGAAAAGAGGCTTGTTTATCCGGCTGAAAATCCCGTACTGCCTTATAAAGGCCAATCATTCCTTCTTGAATCAGATCTTCCTTATCGGCGCCTGCCAGAAAATAATAACGTGCTTTTGCTCTCACAAAATTTTTATATTTATTAAGCAGATATTCCAGAGCTTGTCCATCACCGGCATTGGCCATTTCAGCCACCTGCATGTCATCCAACCCTTCATAGCATTCAAAATGCGGCGTTTCCTCTTCAGGAAGCTCTTCCTCTGCCAAAAAATCCAGTTCTTCTTCCGTTTCTTCCGGTATGGAATCATCATAGGGAAACTCCGGCTCTGCAAATTCCGCAAAATGCCTCATACCCATTTTTCTCCTGTCTCATTCTATTTAACAACTTTTTGCAGCTTATCCTGCCGCTTTTTTTCATACATTAATACCGCTGCCGCTGCTGATGCATTCAGCGAATTAATATGGCCATACATATCGATTTTTATTGTAAAATCCGCTTTTTGTTTGACCAATCGGGAAATTCCTTCTCCTTCCGCACCAATCACCAGCATCATTGCTCCGGTCAGATTTGCACAATCAGCACTGAGCCCATCCATATCAGCAGCAGCTACAAAAACACCTTTTTCTTTCACTTCATCAATTACTGCCGGTAAATTAGTCACTTTAATGATCGGAATATATTCTTCTGCACCCGAAGCTGTTTTTGCCGCTGCCGCAGTCATACCTACGCTGCGCCGTTTGGGAATAATTACACCATGCGCGCCAAATATCTCCGCGCTTCTCACAATTGCACCCAGATTATGCGGATCTTCCACTCCATCCAATGCGATTAAAAACAGTGGTTCTCCCCTCTGTTGCGCCAATGCTTCAGCATCTTCCAAAGTAGAATAACGGACAGCCGCCGCTTTTGCGACAATTCCTTGATGATTTGCTGCTTTTTCTCCTTGCGCAGCGAATCTGCTTAACTCGTCCAACTTGCTTTTGGAAGCACGCTTGATTGGAATTCCGGCACTCTTTGCCAATGCGAGAATTTCCCGCGCATTCGCTTCTGCTGCTTCCGTCATATAAATCGCATCAATCTCCCGGCCGCTGCGGATCGCCTCACGCACTGTATTTCTTCCCAACAGAATCGTATTATCTTCTCTTTTTTCCAATTTACACACCAAACTTTTCTATAATCTTTTGCATCAATTCTTCCAGGCGTTCGTAATTACCCGCCAGATAGTGATAACCAATCAACGCTTCCAAACCGGTAGCCCGCTTATAATCGGCTACACTCATATTTTTTGCCACCGTTCCCGGATGCGCATTCCGTCCTCTGCGTACGATATCTCTTTCTTCTTCAGTCAGGCATTCTTCCAACATAGCTACTGCCTGTGCCTGTGCCCGTGCATTTACTACATTAGAAGCCCGCTGGTTAAGTGCATTAACCTGTTGTCGGCTTTTCTTTACCAGTACTGTTCGCACATATAAATCGTATACACTGTCTCCGATATATGCCAACACCAACGGATTTTTCAAGCGAGCTTCCTGAGCTCCAATGGCTACCAACATTCCCTTTGTGATCAACCGTTTCCTCCTACCCTTGTACCAGATAATCTGCAATTCCCTTAGCGATCGCTTCTGCAATTCGCTGCCGATACGCATCCTTCAACAGTAGTGCTTCTTCTACCTCATTGGAAATAAATCCACATTCTACAATAACCGCTGGTGCCGTGCCGGACTTGACAATATAGTAATCACCTTCTGTAATGCTCCTTGGCTTTTCCGGTTTCAATTCCGCATCCAACTGCGCCTGTATACAGGCAGCCAATGCCATACCTTTTTCAGATCCCGGAGCGTAAATTACTTGTGCTCCGCATACAGAGGAATCCGGAAAACTATTCTGGTGAATACTTACAGTAATATCCTGCCCTGCATTTTCAATCATTGTCCGCCGGTTGCGCATATCGGTATTTTTGTCTTTACCTACTGCGCCTTCATCTTCGCGTGTCATTACAACTTCAGCACCCTGCAATCGCAGTTGATCGCGCAATTTACAGGCAATATCCAAATTAATCTCTGCTTCCCGTGCCTGTGTGCGAATCCCTGTCGCCCCTCCATCGCTACCGCCATGTCCAGGATCGATCAACACTTTATATGCCTGCAAAAATGTGTGTGTGGGACTTTCGTTTGCGCGTACGGCTCCCTGCCATAGGCACAGACATATCATGAGCAACCCAATTCCAATCGCCATGCAAAGTGCCGGGATAACTCTTCGATGCCATATTTTCCTTTTCATAGCGCCTCCACATTTTTAGTTGTTTGCGCTATATATATGCGAAATATGCCGATTATATGAGTTCCAGCCCCGGCTCGGCATTAAGTGCCAGGCCAGCCGCCGCACAGCCTTTTTTCATAGAATAATATGCTGCCGAAGCAATCATTGCCCCATTATCTGTGCAATAACGTAAATCGGGCAGATAAACCTGATAGTTTTCCTGCTGCAGTGCCCGGGCACGAAGCGCCGCATTTGCACTGACGCCCCCGCCTAATACTACTTTTTTTATACCCGTTCTTCGGGCTGCCTCAAACACATTTTCAATCAACAAATTCACTGCTGCTTTTTGAAAAGACGCAGCAACATCAGCTTTCCGATATTCCTGCCCCCGCACTTCAAAACCTCGCACCAGATTAATAACCGCCGTTTTAATACCACTGAAAGAAAAATCCAGATGTGATTCTCCGTGAAATGGTTTGGTGAAAACATAACAATCCGGATTTCCCTGTTCCGCCAGCCGCTGCACGTTGGGGCCTCCGGGATAAGTTAACCCCAATACTCTCGCCACCTTATCAAAAGCCTCTCCAGCTGCATCATCACGCGTGCTGCCTAATATTTCATAAGCGCAATAATCCGTCACTTTAATAATATTGGTATGTCCGCCTGAAGCAATCAGGCAAATAAAAGGCGGCTCCAATTGCTTATGCGTAATATAATTTGCCGAAATATGCCCTTCCATATGATTCACTGCGATCAATGGTTTATCTAACGCATAAGCCAGCGCTTTGGCATAGGAAACACCGGTCAACAGCGCACCTACCAGGCCGGGTCCAGAAGTTACTGCCAATGCATCCACCTGATCCCAATCCAATTTTGCCTGTTCCAAGGCTCCATGAACAATGTAAGGCAATTTTTCCACGTGATTACGGGAAGCAATTTCGGGAACAACTCCACCGTATTGTTTATGAATCTCTATCTGCGAATACAATACATTGGAAAGTACTTCTCTTCCATCACGTACAACCGCTGCCGCAGTCTCATCACAGGAGGTTTCTATTGCCAGGATATTGACATGCTTTGCTGCCCGCAATTCATTGAGTTTCTCCTGCTTCTGCATATCCTTTACCGTCCGTTTCTTTTTTTAATTTTTTCTTCCAAAACCAAGCCCCCAGCAACAATAAACCAATGGAGCTCACTGCTGCCTCGGCAATACGCATGACCAGATCAAAGAAAAATTCTTCAGGCACTATCATAATCAGTATATCCGTTCTCGGATTCAAAAGCCATAGATCATTGGTAAATAAAACTTTATGAAACAATGTCCAGAAAGTATCAAAGTCTATCGCCGCAAACAACCCTATGACTGCCAGAATCGCAAAAAAGATACCGTTACCCTTCAAATAGCCCTGCAGAATTTCCTCTTTGCCATACTTACTCCTGCCCGCTTTCCAAAATAACAAAAGCAAACAGCCGGCTCCCAATGCCAGACACCCGTAACCGACTGCCCTGGCCGTAAGATACAACTGCTTGACATCTACCATATGCTGTTTTTCACGGGCATTAAATACTTCGCGAACTTTCCCCTGAATCTCTGCCGTTACGGACAAATCATCCCGATTATCCCGTAAATAATCAAGCAGAGCCTGCGTTGCCATAGTCAGGCTCTGCTCTGTCATACCAATGGATTCTGCTGTTCCCAGTTTTTCATATTCTTTCTGATAAAAAGAAAATGAAAAGCAAAAAATATCTATCAAAAATACAGCAATTCCAATCAGCAGCAATATTGCCGCTGCCGCAGCAAATCCGCTTTCCCGGCGCATTATCGATTCCCGTTTCTCAGGATTTCTACCGTCTTTTTAGGATCCGCCGATTTGAAAAGCGCACTGCCGGCCACAATCGCATTGATACCGGAATCAAGTATGATATCAATGTTCTTTTCGCTGACGCCGCCGTCTACTTCAATATCAATCTGACGATCTCCCATCATTTCTCTCAACCGTTTAGCCTTATTAAGTGCATAGGGGATAAACGGCTGTCCGCCAAAGCCCGGATCGCAGGACATCAGCAAAACCATATCGATATCGTCTAATACTTCCTCCAGCGTATAAATACTGGTAGCAGGATTGATTGCCACACCGCATTTCACGCCCTTCTCGCGAATCTGTAAAATCGTTCTGTGCAAATGCGTTGTTGCTTCCTGATGCACGGTAATAATATCCGCCCCGGCCTCAATAAATTCATCAATGTAACGTTCCGGTGCCTGTACCATCAGATGTACATCCAGAATCAGCTTTGTATTCTTGCGGAAATCCCGGATCATCTGCTGTCCAAATGTAATATTGGGCACAAACATACCATCCATTACATCGCAATGTACCCAATCAGCACCCCATTCTTCCATGCTGTGCAAGGCTTCTGCCATTCTTGTAAAATCCGCCGCCAGAATAGATGGCGCAACTTTTGTCTCTAATCCATGATTAAACATATCTGTTTTCTCTCCTCTCTATGAGTTCTTGTAACAATTTCAAATACCGTTCATACCGTCCTTCGGAAATTTTTCCCGCTTCTACCGCCTGCTTCACACAACATTGCGGTTCACGTACATGCAGGCATCCATCAAAGCGGCACTGCCCTTGTAACAGTATAAATTCGGGATAATACATTCTGAGCTCCTCCGGTTCTATTTCCATGCATTCCAGAATGCTGAACCCGGGAGTATCCGCTACCACAGCCTCCAATTCAGGCAACAACAGCAGTTCACTATGGCGGGTCGTATGCCGCCCACGAGCTGTTTTTCTGCTCATTTCGCCGGTTTCCAATTTTAAAGCTGGGCTGATCGCATTAAGCAGAGTAGATTTACCTACTGCACTTTGCCCGGCAAAACAAGTGAATTTTCCTTTCAACAATTGTTTGAGTTCATCAAGCCCTTCCCCACTTCGAGCAGAAACTTCCAGGAACTGTATGCCACTGCCCTGATATTCCTGCGGTATCCTGCTTTTCTCACAAACAGAATCAATCTTATTGAGCGCAACCGCTGCTCGAATATGATTATACCCGGCATATAGCAGAAGTTTATCCACCAACTGCAGATCGGCCTTTGGATCACTGGCTGAAATTACGATTAAAAGCAAGTCAATATTGGCAATCATCGGCCGCGGAAGCTGGTTTAAGCGCGGCAGAATTTCGTCAATGCTGCCTCCCACCGTCTGCTCCGGCGGTGTAAACATGACAAAATCTCCCGGCATTGGTTTCACACCTTCCTTGCGGAAACGACCTTTTGCTTTGCATTCATAAGTGACGCCGTCTTCTGCATACACATAATAAAATCCGCCGATTCCTTTTAAAATTCTGCCCTTTATGCTACCGCCTCCAATTAAGACATATATTGTTTAGTATATACTACCTCGCCGTTTAAGTAAATATAGATTGTATAATCCATGTCCTTAAATTTTGTATCCAAGCTCATGCGATAACTCTCTCCATCTGCAAACAGCTTTTCAAACTCCAGGCTATCCTTACAAGTGTATTCATCCACGATAAATTCATAACAACATATCTGGTCATCCCAAAAAGCCGCTGTAATGCACATATAGGCATCTTGATGATACGATACTGCCCCACCGGGGATTTCCACTTGCAGCTGGCAGACAGATGAAGGCTGCTGCACTGTCAACTCCATATAAGCAAGTGAAACTTCGATCATATCGCTGGTGGGATACTGAGCCACCACTTGTCCTGGACTGCCTGCCATATCAATCATGTTAATCAATACTCTGCCAAATCCGGCTTCCGAAGCCTGAGATACAGCCGTAAACATATCTTGGCCAACCAACTGCGGAATAACTTCTGCCAATTGACTATTCACGTGATTGACCTGAAGCACAACCGTCGCATCTGCAGAAACGCGTTCTCCACTATCCGGATACTGCCCTACTACTTCTCCATCTTCTGCAGCAGCATCGTATACCCCTTCTGTTACCACTTGCGTAAAACCGACTTTGCGAAGTGTCTCTTCCGCGTTTTGTTCATCCATGCCAATCAAGTTCGGCATATCCAGCAATTCTCCTGCTCCCAGACTCACAACCGCCTGCACTTTCTCACCGCGCTCTACCAACACCCCCATCTGCGGCGTTTGAGAAAGAATCCGACCTTCCTCAACCTGCGCATTTGCTTCATAAGTATATTCTAATTCCAGATCATATTGTTCAACAATGCGCTGAGCCTCTTCCAATGTCTTGTTTTGCAGCGCAGGCATATATACGGCTTCTGTTTTTCTCCTGCTTACCGAAGACCAAAGATTCAGAATCACCACGGCCAAAATTACAGTTAATACCCCGAGAATTACAAACCGATTCACGGTATTACTTCCATGCCGACGCACTTTCCGATTCGTGTGCTCTTCCTGCTCACGATAATTTTTTATATAAGCACCTTCCGGAAAACGCAATGCCTTTTCCAAATCCTTTCGCATCTGCATAAAGGATTGATATCTATCACTCTTCTGTTTTCGAAGCGCTTTCAAAATGATATGCTCTATACTATGCGGAAGATCCGGCGCATACAGGCAGGGAGAATCAGGAGTCTGATGAATTTGCTTCAGTGCAATAGCAACTTTTTCTTCTCCCGTAAAGGGTAGTTTTCCGGTCATCAACTCATAGAGCAGAATGCCCATGGAATAGATATCTGTATATTTATCTGTTTTTTCTCCTTTCGCTTGTTCCGGAGAAAAATATTCTACAGTTCCAAATACTTCTTCCTGAGCACTTTCTCCCGATTCTGCAGCTTCTGCCGTACCAAAATCCAGAATAATCGGCTCCAGACAGGCATCCAGCATCACATTGGCCGGTTTTAAATCCCGATGAACAACCCCCATAGAATGGGCATACTCCATAGCACTGCATATTTTCTCCGCAATTTCTATTTTCTGCTCCATGGTAAGTATTCCCTGCTCAATATAGCTTTTCAGCGTGCAGCCCTCAACATACTCCATGATATAATAAGCGAAACTGCCCTGAAATCCATAATTTACCAGATGTGCGATATTGGGATGATTCAGCTTTTTCAGAAGTTTAATTTCCTTTTTAAATGCTTTTGCATATTGCGGATCCGCAGACAGCTCTGGTTTCAGCAATTTCATTGCATATTGTTTATCCAGTTTAATATCCTGTACCAGAAAAATATAGCTGGTTCCACCTTCATCAACTGAATGCAAAATACGATAGCGGTCGCCAATCAATGCTTTTTGAGCATCATTCATTGTCACAACCTCCTTCTGCCCCGGCAATCGCCAGCGCAACAGAGATATTATCACTTCCGCCTCGTTCCAGAGCGGCCTTCAGCAATGTCTTTGCCTTTTGTTCTGCAGTTTCTTTGACTTCCAAATATCGCTGCAGTTCCTCATTTGAAAAATAGGAACTCAACCCGTCTGAGCACAAAAGCAAAATATCTCCTTTTTCCACAGAGGTTTCTATCAGATCAACTTCCAAATTTTCCATTCCCAATGCCCGGGTAATCATACTGCGATAAGGACTTACCCGTGCCTCTTCGCTGGTCATCTTACCTTTTTCCACCAAGTGTTGCACATAGCTATGGTCCGTCGTAAGCTGCTGCAAAGTTTGCTTATGCAATAAATAAGCGCGCGAATCCCCCACATGAGCCAACAGTACTTTATTTTCCGTACAGGCAGCCACCACAAGCGTAGTTCCCATACTATGATAGGCGACAGGCATATTGCGCGCAATTTCCAAAATGCGTCGATTTGCCATCTCCACAGCCTGCTTCAACAACGCCGGATCAGGTCGCATATTTTTCATCGCTTCTGCCACACATTCTACTGCTTTCCGACTGGCCAGGCTGCCTCCGGCATATCCCCCCATGCCATCGGCAACCATCAATACCAACGGAAAATATTTTGTTGCGCCCTGGTAAACAAAATCCTGATTTTCTTCTCTTTCCCGTCCGACATCCGTTAAAGTAAACACATCCATCGTTTCATTCCCCGGTTCGTTTCTGGTAGCGTGCACGCAACTGACCACAGGCTCCTTCAATATCCTGCCCCAATGTTCTTCGGCGCGTCGCCGAAATTTCACGCTTTTTCAACATCTTTTCAAAATTTTGTATTTCTTGTACTGTAGGAGCCCGAAAACGTCCCACATTTCCATTGAGCGGAATTAAATTTACGTGGCAAATCTGCCCGCGCAGCAATTGAGCCAATGCATCTGCATCTTCTTCGCCCAAATTGAAATCCGCCAACATGATATATTCATAAATGATGCGACGCCCGGTTTTTTCCCCATAAGTGCGCATAGCCTGAATAGTATGTTCCAGAGGATAACCTTTTTCTACCGGCATAATCTGCAGGCGTTTTTCCGGAATTGCACTATGCAGTGACAAACAAAGTGTCAACGGCATCCCTTCCTCTGCCAATCGATAAATGGCAGGTGTGATCCCACAGGTTGAAAGCGAAATATTCCGCAAAGCAATATGCAGACTTTGCTCTCCATGAATGAGTTGAAGGAATCTCACCACCTGCTTATAATTTAACAGTGGTTCTCCCGTTCCCATCAACACAATATTCGTGATATTTCTCCCCGGCCCCAATTCAGCATTGATGCGCAACACTTCGCCCAACATTTCCCCGGCAGTCATATTGCGTACCAGGCCGCCTAATCCGGAAGCACAGAACACACATCCCATAGGACAGCCGACCTGTGTTGAAATACACAATGTATTCCCATAGTGATACTGCATCAGAACAGCCTCAATCAGATTTCCATCTGCCAACCGCAATAGATATTTACGGGTTCCATCCGAAGAAACCACCACTGTCTCGATTTCCGGATATCCCTCCGTATAACGTTCCATCAATTTCTGTCGCAAAGTTTTGGAAAGATTGCTCATCTCAGAAAACGGTCTGCATTGAGTCAGCCATGAATAGACTTGCGCTGCGCGAAATGGTTTTTCCCCCATTGCAATCAATTCCTGCTTCAGCTCTTCCGGAGAAAATTCCAAAAGACTTCTTTTTTCAATCATTCTTCTTTCTCCTCGCTTTCGCAATAAAAAAGCCATCCACACCATCCAAATGCGGGAACAATTGCAAACCGCCTGCCTTCACTCGTCCTATCAGTTGCTCCGGCAATCCGCCGAGCAGTCCATCTGCTTCAAAATCCGAGCATTGCTGCAAAAACCATTGAAAATTTTCTTCATTCTCCTGCCGGTTAATCGTACAGGTAGAATAAATTAATGTGCCACCCGGCTTCACATATTCTGCACAAACTTTCAATATATTTTTTTGCGTCTGTACAATTTCCTGTAAATCTTCATCTGTTTTGGAGAACTTGATATCCGGCTTTCGATAAAGCAAACCTAACGCGGAACAAGGAGCATCCACCAAAACAACGTCAAATTGTTTTATTGCATCCACCCGCAAAACAGTAGCATCCTGTACCATTACTTCAGCGTTGACCCCTAATCTGGTAAAATTTTCCTGCATCAATTGTACACGATGTTCATGCAAATCCCATGCCTGTAAATACGCCGGCTTCCTTTCCGCCAGATATGCAGTTTTTCCGCCTGGAGCTGCGCATACATCCAGTACCCAATCCCCCGGCTGTACATCTGCCGCCCTGCAAACCAGCATGGAAGATTCTCCCTGCACCGTCAGTAAGCCCTTTCGATACAGATCCAGCTCATCTACTGAAGAGATGTTTTTGATATACAGGCAATCGGAAACATACTGTCCCGGTATAAAATGAAGCCCACGCCCTTCCAGTTTTCGCTGTAGAGATTCTTTATCTGCTTTTAAGTGATTGATGCGTATGCTGGTATATGCTTCCGGTTTATGATATGAAAGCATCTCCCATGCAAAATCAAAGCCATACTCTTTAATATACATTTGTGCAATCCAACGTGGATAACTGTACATTATTGAGAGAAAACCTGCCGGATCCTGCTCCCGAGCCGGATATGCAACCTCTCCCAAATGCTCTGCCACGTTGCGAAGCACCGCATTGACAAATCCCTTTAGCTGGCGCTTTTTGGAAGCTGCAATCAGCTTGACGCTCTCATTGACTGCTGCGCTCACAGGCACACTTTCAAAAAACATCAATTGACAGACACCAATTCTCAGCACATTGCGAACATAGCGGTGAATCCTATTGGCTTTTGCAAAATAATCAATTACATAATCAATACGCAGCAAATTTTCCAATGTAGTATATACCAATGCTGCCGCAAAGCGCCGTTTTTGTTTTTCCAATCCTTTCAGATATTTTTTTACGGCTAAATTCAGGTATGCCCCTTCTTCCACTTCCGCTAAGATTTCTACCGCTATTTTTCTGCTCTTCAAAATTCTATTCTCCTAAAATTTCAACATAAACGCATCCCCTGCTGCAACATTTTTCCTTTACCCCGCAGAAAATCCTCTGCCCGCATTTCTTTTGCGCCCGGATATTGCAGCCGCAAAATACGCACCGCACCCTCTCCTGCTGCCACAATCAACCCCTGCTTTGCATTTGCCAACAGAATTTCCCCGGGTGCACCGGCATACTCGCCTTCTTCCACCTGTGCAAACATCAATTTGATCTTTACATCTCCTAAAAATGTGTAAGCACCCGGCTCCGGATTTGCGCCACGGATCAGATTCACAATTTGTTGTGCAGGCTTCGTAAAATCCACTTTTCCAAAGCCTTTTTCAAACATAGCCGCATAAGTCACTTGCTCTTCCTGCTGTGGGTGGCGTTCCAAGGTACCTTTCTGCAGTTTTTCCAATGTTCTCTGCAATGTCACGGCGCCCAATTGCGCCAGTTTTTCTCTCAACGAGCCGCCTGTATCCTCGGGCAAAATCGGCAGCATATCCTGTTCCAGAATATCGCCTGCATCAACCTCCCGCACAGTATACATCGTTGTGATACCTGTCCGTGTTTTTCCATCCATAATAGCCCGTTCAATAGGCGCCGCTCCCCGATACTCCGGCAAAAGCGAAGCATGCACATTGATACACCCATATTTAGGAATCGCCAGCACCTTATTGGAAAGAATTTGCCCAAAAGCCGCCGTAATCATCAAATCCGGTGCCAATTCTTTTAAAAAATCCAATCCCTCCCGGGAAATTTTTTCATACTGATATACCGGAATTCCCAACTCCTGCGCTCGCAGCTTCACCGGTGGCGCAACAAATTTATGCCCCCGCCCCTTGGGCCGATCCGGCTGAGTAATTACTGCGCACACCTCATATCCCTGTTCCGACAGCATATTGAGTGAAGGGACAGCAAATTCCGGTGTTCCCAAAAACACGATCCGCAATTTAACCTTCCTCCGGATATTCTTCATCCTCTGCCATCTCACGGCTCATCCGATCCAGAAACAGAACTCCATCCAGATGATCCAATTCATGACAAAAAGCTCTTGCCAACAGACCCTCACCCGTATACTCCTGCATTTTTCCGTAGCGATCCAGTGCCCGCACGGTAACTTTGCTGGGGCGCGTCACAATACCACGACGCTCTCCGCAGGAAAGGCACGCCTCCGGACCCGTTTGTTCTCCGGAAAATGCAATAATTTCCGGATTAATCAATTCGATCAGTCCTTCTCCCACATCAATCACAACAATGCGACGCAATACACCTACCTGCGGTGCTGCCAAGCCAACACCCTCCGCAAAATTCATTGTCTCTGCCATATCATCCAACAGCGTCAAAATATGCGGTGTGATTTCCTTTACCGGGCGACACACCTTTTTTAAACGCTCATCCGGTTCTTTTACAATATCTCTAAGTGCCATAACTGATTACCTCCCAAAATAATTATTTAATTAATATCATAAGGATCGATGTCGATGCCAACTGTCACCCCGCTTTTACGGCGGATCTGTTCCCACACATCGTATAAACGTTCCTTAATTGCATTCAGATTGCGTCCTACTCGTACTTTAAGCACAATATGATATCTGCTCTTTCCATCCAGTTTTGCTATCGGTGCCGGTTTGGCTGCAAACAGCAAAATTTCCTGTTCATATGGTTGCAGCTCCTGTGCCAGTTTTTGTTTCGTTTCCATGCAAAGTTTTTCAGCTTTTGCCTGTTCAGTATGTGTAAAAACCAAGCGATATACTCTCGCAAACGGAGGCTTTCCCGTCACCTTACGAAAAGCAATTTCCGTTTGATAAAATCCTTTATAGTCATGCTGTGCCGCATATTGTATGGCATAATGGTCGGGGTTAAACGTCTGTATCACCACTTGCCCTTTCTGCTTTCTGCCTGCTCTTCCGCCCACCTGTTCAATCATGGAAAAGGTCTTTTCCTCTTGACGATAATCGCCGGAAAGCAGCATGGAATCAGCCGATATCATTGCCGCTAATGTGACATTTTCAAAATCCAGCCCTCTGGAAATCATCTGTGTTCCTACCAGGATATCTGCATCGCCTCTGCGAAATGCTTCAAAAATTACCTGATGTGCATTTTTCTTACGCGTAGTGTCAAAATCCATACGCAAAATTCTTGCCTTCGGAAACAATTGCTGCAATTGTTCCTGTATTTTTTCCGTGCCCATACCGGTATACCGCATAAAAGGCTCTCCACAGACCGGGCAGACATTGGAAGCCGAGAAAGCCCTTCCACAATAATGACACAGTAATTGCCCACTCTCTTTATGATATTTTAGCGGCAGATCACAATGTGTACACATACGGGCATTTCCACAAGAAGGGCAAACTACACTGGAGGCATATCCTCTTCGGTTGAGAAATACCATTGCCTGCTTCTTTTGCGCAAGCGTCTGTTCCAGAGCTCTGTAAAGAAATCCACTGATAGGACCTCGATTACCTTTTTGAAACTCCTCTTTCATATCGACAATGTGCATTGTCGGCAAAGGCAGATTGCCAATGCGCTCAGGCATTTCCAACAATTGGTAAATTCCCAATTCTGCTTTCGCATAATCTTCGATCAAAGGCGTGGCACTGGCCAGCACCAAGGGGGATCCGGCAATTTTGCAGCGCATATTGGCAATTTCCGCAGCATGATAAGGTGGGTGATTTTCTGCTTTATAGCTCTCTGCCTGCTCCTCATCCAGAATAATAAGCCCGATATTTTTCAATGGCATAAAAACTGCCGAACGGGCTCCCAGCACAATACGCGCTTCTCCGCTCTGTACGCGACGCCATTCATCAAACCTTTCTCCATCCGAAAGGCCGCTGTGAAATAGTGCAATTTCCGAACCAAAATGCCGGGAAAATTCCGCCAGAATCTGCGGCGTAATAGAAATCTCCGGTACCAGAACGATCGCTGTTTTTCCCAAAGCAAGCGCTTGTTTCACACAGGCAATGTATACTTCCGTCTTGCCGCTGCCCGTCACTCCATGAAGCAAAAAGGTTTTGTTTATCCCCGTTTTGACTGCTGCTCCGATTTGTTGAATCGCATTGTTTTGCGCCGGAGTATAGGAAATCTCTCTTGGTTCCTGCACAGTTCCCCGGTAGGGAGTTCGATACTGTGCCCGTTCAACGATCGTCAAAATTCCTTTTTGTTCCAATTGACGGACACTGGCGTGATTCAGCACAGCCGTTGGGCACTCTTCCTGCTCCATCAATATTTGCAGTGTCTTTAATTTATTTTTTGCCTTTACCGACCCGTTCTTGGCATAGCAGGCAGCTATCTCCTGCTGTCCCCGCAACTTATCTGTCAATACTGCAATACGAACTGTTTTGGCGCGAATTCGTTCTCCCCGCAATTTTGCCGGAAACATCAAACGCAGTGCAAAAGCCATCGTAGTGCGGTACTTTGCGCAAATATAAGCGGCCAGCTGGATTTGCTCCTCATTGACTACCGGCTGCTCATCCAGCACGCGCAAAACCGGCTTAATCCGTTCCGGCGGCAGTTCGGAAGCCTGCTTTTGTTCAAGCACAATCCCTTCCACTGTCGTTTTTCCAAAAGGCACCACGACTCGACAGCCAGGCAAAACCACCATATCTTCCGGCAAAGCATAATCAAATATTTGGTCGACATTGCTATGTGCAATATCAACAATTACCTGAACATAAGCATAATTCTCCATATTGCATATTATAGCACAGTTATCTACCCCTATCAAAATTTCCACAACATATTCCAAAAAACTTTTTCCGCCACAGATTTTCTCGGCTTCTCCCTCACCCCAAAAAGGGAAAATAAAAAGCTCTGTAAATACAGAGCTTTTAGGCTTTCCTTTGCAGCAGGTGCAGTGCTTCATCCAGAATACCATCTGCAATCTGCTCCTTTTCCGCTTTTTGCAAAACCTTTTTAGTTCCATCTGCAAAAAATAAAGTCACCAAATTTTCATCACTGCCAAAACCGATATCCGCTCGGGAAATATCATTGGCAGCAATCATATCCAGATGCTTACGCTGCAATTTTGCCAATGCATTTTGTTCCAGATCTGCCGCTTCCGCCGCAAAACCTACCAATATCTGCTTCTGTTTTTTCGCCCCAAGATTTTGCAGAATATCCTGCGTCCGCACCAAAGACAGTTTCATGTCTTCGCCTTTTTTAATCTTTCCCGGCTGATAAGAAGCAGGCGTATAATCTGCTACCGCTGCCGCTTTTACGGCAATATCCACTTGCGGAAAGACTTCCATACAAGCCGTATACATTTGCTGCGCACTCTCAACGCTCCGCACTTCTACTCCTGCGGGAGCTTCCAGTGCAGTTGGTCCGCTAATCAGCGTCACATGAGCACCTCTGTTTACTGCTGCCCTTGCAATTGCATAACCCATTTTCCCGGTAGAACGATTGGATAAATAGCGCACATCATCTAAGCGTTCCCGCGTTGGCCCGGCGGTCACCATCAACCGTATTCCTTCCAAATCTTTTGGAGCCAGCGCCGCTTCTATCGCTTCACAGATTTCCTGCGGTTCCGCCATACGCCCATCCCCGGTATCTCCACATGCCAGCATGCCAGAACCCGGAGCTACCATCAGGCAACCATCTTCCCGCAACTGCATCATATTGCGCTGTACTGCCGCATGGTGCAGCATTGCCGTATTCATCGCAGGAGCAAACATCACTTTTCCCCGCGCTGCCAGCAAAAGTGTGGAAAGAAAATCATCGGCAATCCCATTAGCTGCCTTCGCTATTATGTTAGCCGTTGCCGGCGCAATCACAATCAAATCCGCCAGTTTTGCCAGCGCAACATGCTCTACTTCATAGGGAGTCTCCCGTGAAAATGTATCCGTCACGACCCGATTGGCCGAAAGCGTCTCAAATGTCAGCGGTGTAATAAAACGGCAAGCGTTAGCAGTCATGCAGACATGTACATCTGCACCTTTCTTTTTAAGCAGGCTGACCAGCATGGCGGCCTTGTAAGCTGCGATTCCGCCAGTCACTCCCACTACAATATGCTTTCCCTTAATCATCTTTGCGAATATAAGTAACTTTGTTCTGATTGATTTCCTCTATTGCTTGGGAAACAGGGTTGGGATTGGCAGGTTCAATCAGCGGCTCTGCCCCTCCTACCAACTGGCGTGCCCGTTTTGCAATTTCCACAATCAATGTATATCTACAATCTACCTTTTCCAAAATTTCTTCCAAATCCGGCTGAAACATATGCTGATCCCCCTTATTTTTCAATAATATCGATGACCTGCTGCACTGCTTGCTGCAAATCGTCGTTGACAACCACATAATCGTACTGTTCTTGATATTGCATTTCCTCAAAAGCGCGCTTGGTACGCTTTTCTATCTGATCAGGCGTTTCTGTTTTTCTACCTACCAGACGACTACGCAATATTTCCATACTGGGCGGTGCAATAAAAATCAATTCTGCCTCCGGCACTTTCTTTTTGATATTCATGCCGCCTTTGACATCAATTTCCAAAATCACATTGATACCTTGAGCAAGCTGCTTACGCACCGGCTCTTCCGGAGTACCATAACTGTTATCAAAAAAGCTCTCATACTCCAAAAAACCATCTTCCTCAATCATCTGTGCAAATTTTTCTTTTGAGACATAATAATAATCCACACCTTCCTGCTCTCCCGGCCGAGGAGCTCTGGTCGTGCAGGAAACACTGAGCGCCACATTATCCTTCCGGCGCAGCACCTGTTTAATCACCGTTCCCTTACCGGCACCGGACGGGCCGGAAATGACAATTAATTTGCCTTTATTCATACGTTTATATCCCTCAGATTTCTTCTGTCAATATACTTTCTTTTGCCGCACAGCGGCTGGCAATCGTCTCCGGTTGAATCGCCGAAAGAATCACATGATAACTGTCAGTAATAATCACTGCTCTGGTGCGGCGGCCACAAGTCGCATCCACCAGCATCCCCTTTCCTTTCGCCTCCTGAACAATGCGTTTTATAGGCGCAGACTCGGGCGCAACCATTGCCACGATCCGATCAGAGGATACGATATTGCCAAATCCGATGTTGACCATCATTTTGCTGCTACCTCATTCCATGTTCTGTATCTGTTCTCGAATACGCTCAATTTCTCCCTTAGCTGCCAATACCGCTTTGGTAATTATAATATCCGAGGCTTTGGAACCAATGGTATTGAACTCCCGATTCAACTCCTGAATCAGAAAATCCATGCTGCGCCCAGTAGCTTCTTCCGAACGAAGCATCTGCTCCAACTCTTTTAAATGACTCTTGATGCGCACAATTTCTTCCGTAATGCTAGCTTTATCCGAAAAATAGAGAATTTCCGCATTAAAACGGTTTTCATCGATCCCGCTGCCTGCCATATATTCTTCCACTTTATTGCGCAGCTTTTCACGATACTCTTCAACGACCAGCGGTTCTCTCTGCTCAATCCCTGCCAAGATATCCACCAACGTCTGCTTACGCTCCAACAGATCCTCTGCCATGCGTCTGCCTTCCGTTTCTCTGGCAGCAATCAAAGCGTCC
This sequence comes from Clostridiales bacterium, assembly GCA_003149735.1. The sequence continues at coordinate 25,620 of QANA01000058.1, forward strand.
AGCGCCTGTGTCAGCGCTGCCAGCAGCGCTTCTTTGAGTACTGATTCTTCTTTCTCTGCCTCTTCAAAAGTAATAACACCTTCCATGCGCATAAGAGAGGTGATGGACAGGTCATTGGAAACATCTACCTGCTTCAAAATAGTGGTGGCGGCATTTACATACTGCTTTGCCGCTTCCACATTCACCTGCATTTCCCCCAAAGAACCGGATGTATCTTTATAATTTATAAAAATATCTATCCTTCCTCTTGCCAAACGGCGCTTTACTTCCGCTCGCACAAAATCTTCGAGAAACATAAGAAACCGCGGTGTCCGAATATTCATATCCAGATAACGATGGTTAACACTCTTCAATTCTACTGTAAAGCAATGGCTGCCGACTTCCGCCTCGCCTCTGCCAAATCCAGTCATGCTGTTCACGAAAATATCCTCATTTCATCTTATATTCATTGATAAAATCAAATTATTATAGCACAGTTTCATAAAAAAGAAAACAAGTTATTGTTATTTCACCTTAAACAACTCGTCCTGTGTTGGCGGAGAGATCGTCTCACCGCAATCTGTACAAATTCCATATTCAGGAGACATAAACTCACCAATACAGGCTGCCTCAATTCCCTGCTCACGTAAGGCTTCCAATAAAGGCGCCTCATCCCCATGCTGCACAATCAACAAACTGCCGCTGGAAATCAAGCGATACGGTTCCAGCCCATAATGTGCACAAACTTTTCCGGCAATAGCATTCACGGGAATATTGCCCTTTCTGAGCAATAACCCTAACCCTGCCGCTTCCGCCACTTCATGAGCCGCTCCGTAGACTCCGCCTTCTGTGATGTCATGCATGGCAACAGCCCCCATCTTTTTGGCTATGCCAGCCTCCTTCACCACACTCAGCGCTTCTTTCATTCCTTTCAGCTGCGCTCGTTCCTGCTCCGATAATAAGTGCTCTGCCATCTGTGGATGATCTCCGCAAAGGATCAGCGCTCCTTCAATACCGCAGGATTTGGTTAGAATCAGATGATCACCCGGGCGAATATCACTGTACTGCAAAATACGATCCGTCTTCCCAATAGCTGCTACAGATATGACCGCTTTATTTACCGCTTCTGTTACTTCCGTATGACCGCCCACAATATCGATATTCAATTTATGTGCTTCTTCATAAATTTCCTGCATCATATTGCTTAAATGTTCCAAATCATACTGCGGAGGCAGCAAAATGGTCACCAGCATGGCAAACGGTTCGCCTCCCGAAGCAGCAATATCGTTAGCGGAAATATGTACTGCCAGGGCACCTGCTCCCTGCTCGGCAGCAGTAATCGGGTCTGTAGAAAGTACACAATATTGTCCGCCAAAATCCAATGCTGCACAATCCACGCCGACGCCCGAACCAATCAATACCTCCTTACGGGTAATATGCAGTTTATTCAACACAATTTTACTCAACTGTTCATTCGTCAATTTACCAATTTCCACAAAATTTTTCCTCATTTGTTTATTTTCAAATTCATCATATCATATTTTTCCATAGATGCCTTCTTTTTTTCATTTTTTATATCAAAAAAACTGTCTGCGACATTTTTCGCAGACAGTCTGTTCTCATAGATTCAGCAATTTATAAAAAGCCGCTTCCTCTAAGATTTCTATTCCTAACGCCTGTGCTTTGTTCAGTTTTGAACCAGCTTTTGCCCCGGCTATGAGTAAATCCGTACTTTTACCCACTGAAGATTGCAACTCTCCACCCTGCTGTTCAATCAATAGCCCAGCTTCGCTGCGAGAAAGGCGAGCAAGTGTTCCGGTCAACACTACCTTTTTGCCCTGGAATACCCCTGCCTTTTTCTGATATGCTTTAGGATGCACTCCTGCCGAAAACAACCGCAAAAGTGTTTGTTTCACCTGTTCGGAAGCAAAAAAATCCACTACCGACTGTGCCATAACTTCACCGACTTCGTTGATTGCAATCAATTGCTCCATGGTAGCGTCTTGTAATGCCTCAAAAGTGCCAAATGCTTCCGCTAAATCTTTCGCCGTCTTTTTTCCGATGGTATTGATTCCCAATGCATAAATGAAATTGGCTAATTCAGGCTGTTTACTACCTTCAATGCCAGCCAACAGGTTTTGTACCCGTTTTTCTTTAAACCCGGGCAATCTCAGCAACTGCGCCTCCTGCAGCTCATATAATGCTGCAATATCCGCTATCTGCAGATGCGTATACAATAATTCTGCCGTCTTATCCGAAAGGTTCTCTATATTCATCGCTTCCCTTGAAGCATAATGCGCAATACGCGCCACTAATTGCGGCTTGCAGGAAAGACTGTTGGGGCAATAAAGGTTAGGGCCAATCCTTTCTATTTCCGCTCCGCAATAAGGGCATACTTTCGGCTCTTCGTGATACTCCCGCTCTTCGCCCGGTACTGCGCCGAGTATTTCGGGAATCACATCGTTACTGCGGCGGATAAATACCCGGCTGCCCACTGCAACCTGTTTACGCCGGATATCTTCTATATTATTCAACGTGGCACGGCGCACTGTCGCACCGCCAATCTCTACTTCTTCTACCAGAGCTGTCGGTGTAAGCCGGCCAGTACGCCCTACATCCCAAAGAATGTCCAAAATCCTGGTTGTCATTTCTTCGGCAGCAAATTTATAGGCAATTGCCCACCGCGGGAAACGCTCGGTATATCCCATCTGTTCACGCAAGGCAAAATCATCCACTTTGATAACCATTCCGTCAATCAGAAAATCCAATTGATGCCGATTCGCTTCCGCTTCCCGAATTCCTTCCAACACTCCTTCCAGGGAATCATACAGGCGTTCAAACTCATTGACCTTGAATCGATTTTTCTTCAGAAATTCGATCATTTCCGTATGAGTGGCAAATTGTTTTCCTTCAATATAGCCCACATTATAAAAGTAAGCATCCAGATTGCGCGCAGCCGTCACACCTGTATCCAGATTGCGAAGTGCACCTGCACAGGCATTACGAGCATTTTTCAACGGTTCTTTGGCTGTACGATTATATTTTTCCAAATCCGAAAGATGCATGATTGCTTCTCCCTGCACTTCCATCCGTCCCTGAAATGGAATTGTCAGCGGAATGGATTTAATCGTTCTTGCCTGCTCCAGAATTTCTTCGCCCGTCTCACCGTCCCCACGTGTCGAAGCCATTACCAATTTTCCTTGTTCATAAGTTAAATTAATGGTCAATCCGTCAAACTTATATTCCAAGGTATACAATTGTTTCTGTGCGGATACCTTATGCAGGCGCTGTTCCCAAGCCCGAAGTTCTTCTACGGTTTTCGCCTTATTGAGACTGTAGAGCGGAGCAATATGCGTATGCTTCGCAAAGCCTTCCAATACTTTGCCGCCCACCCGAATCGTTGGAGAATTTTCCAAAACAATGCCTTGCTGTTGTTCCATCTCCAACAGCCGGTCAAACAAAATATCGTATTCCGCATCGCTGATTGTCGGCTGATCCAATACATAGTACTGATAAGCATATTCATTCAGCCTGGCAACCAATTCTTTCATTTCCTGCATCGCAGTCATTGCCTGTCCCCTTCTCTGCTAATTCATTCTATCACTGTCAGCGGCGCAAAACTCAAAAACAACTTCTTTTCTCCGCCGGCAAAAGCAATACGTGCTACCCGCTGATCTCCCTGCCCGTCTATGGCAAGGATCGTTCCTTTGCCGAATTTTCCATGCTCCACAACGCCACCTACCCGGAAACTGCCGGGATCTGCCGTAGCTTTGGGCACAAATTCCGCCTTTGCCTGGAAGAAATTGATACGCGGTTTCGTTGTCTCTTCCCGGTGCCCTATCTGTTTTACATCTTTTCGTACCGACAGATTCTCCACTGCTTCCGGCGGAATATCCCGCAAAAAACGCGAAGGGGCATTGCTGCTGCTCCCGCCGGAATACATAGTTCGGGTGGCGCTGCCAGTCAAATAAAGCAGATTTTTAGCTCTTGTCATGCCAACATAACAAAGCCTTCTCTCCTCATCCAGCTTTCCCTCTTCCACCGAACGTTTGGAAGGAAACAGATTTTCCTCCATACCCGCCATAAATACTGTATCAAATTCCAAACCTTTGGAGCTATGCAGTGTCATCAACGTCACGCCCCCCTCTTCTTCCACAGTATCCATATCGGTAATCAACGAAACGGTAGAAAGAAATTCTTCCAATGTAGGTTCTTCTGCCTGTGCCTCATAAACACGCGCCGAGTTAATCAATTCCTGCACGTTTTCAATCTTTGCCTCGGCAGTAATATCATCATCTGACAGCAGCATAGCATGATAACCGCTCCGTTCAAACACAATTTCTATCATCTCTCCGATAGACTTGCCTTCTGCTGCCGTTTCTATTCCCCGCAGCACTTCCAACAAAGGTGAAAATTTGGCAGTACCACCTTTCATAAATGAATCTGCACCGGCTGCCGCTTCCATCAGGGAAAGGCGATTTGCCTCTGCATATTCAGTCAGTCTGTTAACCGTTACATTGCCGATTCCTCTCTTAGGCGTATTAATAATGCGCAAAAAAGCAGTATCAGCCATCGGATTTTCCAGCAAAGTCAGGTAAGCTACAATATCCTTGATTTCTTTACGCGCATAAAAGCTCATACCACCGTACACCCGATAAGGAATGCCATACATGCGCAATTTTTCTTCCAGTACCCGCGATTGTGTATGCGTGCGGTACAGCACGGCAATCTCTTCATACTTTTTTCCACCACGCACCAATCCGGAAATTTCTTTGGCAATAAATTCCCCTTCCGCGTATTCACTGTAAGCAGTGTACACTTTAGGTTTGGGGCCATCCGTTTTTGCAGACCAGGG
>QANA01000086.1:0-16861 GCA_003149735.1 Clostridiales bacterium
GAGCCGGATCCCAAAAATCCCAGCAGACTGAGAGCAGTCAATGTTTGCGCAGCTTAACCTTTGGATAAAATCCTGTCTCGGCAGATTTCGATAAAAGAGTAAGCAGGGGCCGCCCATCCCGAGGTGGCCTTTTTTGTTGGGAAGATTTGACAGGAAAAGGGAAAGAATTGAGTGACAGAAAGTATACAAGCGTAGTATAATTAGTAATAAAATTTTCCGAAAGAGGGAGAAAGAAATGAAAAGTTTTCGGGAATGGAAGCGTGGACATGTCGCTGAAAAAAAGGGCGCACTGGAAGAATTGCGGCTGGCAATAGATTATTATAAAGGAAATGGCTTGCCGCAAAGTTATGAGCAGGCGATTGCCTGGGCAAAAAAGGCCTTGGAACATGGAGAAACGAGAGCTAAGCCTTTTTTGGAAGAGATGGAACGATTTTATGCAGCCGTAAAGGGCGATGCAGATGTGGCATACAGTATTGCTTTGGACTATTTTTATGGCTCGAAAAATTTGCGCAAAGATTATGAACAAGCCCAGAAATTTGCTGAATTGGCATTGGAAAACGGTCATAAGAGTGCCGGATTGTTGCTGGAAGATATAGAGATAGAATTGTTGGAAGAAGAGGACGGTTTCTAATTGGCTTTGCAGCATAAAATTGCGGAGGCATATAGTTCCTTTTTATGGAGACAGGGACTCTTTGGGGCGGCAGTAAAGAAAGCATGAAGAAAAGCGGAGAATCAAGATGGCAAACATCGAGGCATTGGAACGTCATGTAACAGATACCATTAAAGAATGGGAGATGAAACTGGGGGCAATCAATACAGAACTGCGACTGTATTATCCGGCTGTCTCTTTAGAAGAATTACTGGGGTTGCCTCGGGAATGCGAAAAAGAAAAATTGCAGGCAGCCTTGAACGAATTCTGTAGTGCAGTGCGGCCACGATTGGGTAAAATCCTGGTATCCGGGGAAGAGCGCATTTGCCTTACGGTTTCTCCGGAAGGCTGTGCATATGTGAAAAATTTGCCGGATCCTCCTTTTTTACGGGATCTTTTGGCCATTATGACAGAGCCGGCAGCCGGTTTAGCGCAGGTGCAGGCTTTATTTGAAGAATATGCGAAAAGAGCCGGCAGTGCGGTGTGTGAACAAGAAGATCAACAGGATGGCATAGGGCGCGTGTTTTATTTTGCAGATGAGCGTATAGATCCATACGTTTATTGCGTTTCACAGGATGAATTTGGGCTGACTTATCATCGATTTGATCGGAGAGATTTTGCACATCTCACAGACGAACATGAAACAGATTCAAAAGCCTTCTTGTAGGAGAAGGCTTTTTGTTTAAACGGAAAAGAAGTTGTGAGATCACAAAACAAGTTTGACCAATTGTTAACGATAAGAGGTTGTTATAATAGAATGGCGGAAAGACTGTTGCAGATGTTCGGAAAACAGAGGAAAATGAAGTGATTTTTTCAGCGAATAGATGAATTGACAGGCGATTTGACAGTGGTACAATAAGGGCAAAAAGAGAAAAACATACAGACGGAGGTTTTCTATGAAGTGTGCAATTTATGGTGCGGGTTCGTTGGGAACTGTGTTGGGGGCTTATATGAGCCGTGCGGGTCAGGAAGTGGAATTGGTAAATCATAATCAGGCGCATGTAGAAGCTCTGCGGGAAAAGGGTGCACATATTACAGGAACAGTAGAGTTTACGACGCCGGTAAAAGCTATTTTTCCACAGGAAATGTCCGGCCCATATGATGTCATCTTTTTGATGACAAAACAGTTATTGAATTCACAGGTGGTAGCTTTTTTGAAGCCGATGTTGGCGGAAAAAGGTGTGATTGTAACTTTGCAGAACGGAATTCCCGAGCCGGAAATTGCAGAGATTGTCGGTGCAGAACATACAATGGGATGTGTTGTGGAATGGGGAGCTACACTTTCCGCACCCGGCGAAAGCACGTTGACCAGCAGTCCGGATAGTCTTTCCTTCCATATGGGTGGTATGGAAGGCATTACGCAGGAGCAAATGGAAACAGTACGGCGGCTGTTGGAGACAATGTGCCCGGTATATTATGAAACCAATTTGTTGGGAGCAAGATGGTCTAAACTATTGATTAATGCAACCTTTTCTGGATTAGGCACCGTGGTAGGAGGATTGTTTGGTGATGTCAGCGAACAAAAAGATACCCGTAAAGTTGCTGTTCGCTGCATGAAGGAGTGCATTGACGTTGGGCATGCGGCGGGTGCCGTATTTGCGCCTGTGCAAGGAAAAGATATTACCCGGCTTTTTTACTATAAAGGAAGCTGCAAACGATTGTTTGCGCAATGGTTGCTGCCGATAGCTATGAAAAAGCATCGCGCGATAGAGCCTTCCATGCTGCAGGATCTGAAACGGGGAAAAATCTGCGAAATTGATGCGATTAACGGTGTGATTTGTCAGTGGGGAAGAAAATGCGGTATTCCCACTCCGATTAACGACCGAATTGTGGAAATTATAAAAAAGGAACAGGCAGGCGAGTTGCCTCTGGCAAAAGAGAATATCCGTCTTTTTGATGATTTATTATAAAAAAGCGGATATAAAAAGAGAGTTTATGTTACTATTGGGCAAAATTTGTTTTGCCATTTATGGGTACCTCTATTGATTTTAGGCTGCTTTTTTTGACTACTTTAATAAATAGCTCTACGGCTGGAATTTTCTTGGCCGTTCCACTAATTAAATGCCGAACATAAAAATCCATCCAAATCGGATGGATTTTTATGTTCCAATAAACAGGCTGAAGGGAAGGCGAGAAGTTTGTGTGTTGAGAAAGATTATGGTATTCAGGCCTGTTTCTTGTTGACGACTTCCAAAGAAAAGATACTGCTGGGTCGTTTTAACTCGTTTTCAATACCGGTTAGAATATTTTCACATTGTACTGCCAATTCTCGCAGCAAGGCTCGATGTTCCTCGATGCGTTTGCGAGATGCGGCTTCTTTACGATAGGCATCCCCTATAATTTGTTCGCTGCGTTGTTTTGCCTGATCGATCAATTGTTGGCTGGCCTGCTCTGCGCGAACTAAGGTGCTGGATATGGCATCTCGTTCTTTTTGACATGCTTCCAGTTTTTCGTTTAAAGTCCGATTTTCCTCGCGAAGCATAAGGATACGATCCTTTTGTTCTTTGGCGAGTTTCTCATAATCCTGTGTGATTTTTTGAATTTCCTGCGTAAGTTCGGAAGATTTGTTTTTTTTCATAAGCATATTCCATACGCCTCCACGTCAATAGAATTGTAACTTGTCTTTATCATAAACCGATATCGGTGCAAAGAATGGCGATTGATGGCGTGTAGTTGGAAAAAGGGAAAAAGATTATTCTATGTACTTTGGTAAAAATTAGAATTATTAATTTTAAAAAAATCTAATTTTGAGGCAGGAAAAATGAAAAATGCAGCGAATATATTATCTCATAAACATTCAGATGGGTAAAATAACATAAAAGTGTTGAAATGTGGTGAAAATTTAGCCGCTTTGTGAGGAAAAGCATGCTGATTGGTGAATATTCGCATAGTATTGATGCGAAGGGGAGAGTATTTATCCCTGCAAAGTTCCGGGAGGAACTCGGAGAAAATTTTATTGTGACAAGAGGCACTGAAGAGTGTCTGTTTGTGTTTTCTCCGGAAGCATGGAAAGAATTCGCCGGTAAGCTGCAGCATATTCCGGTAACGGATGTGGAAGCACAAAAATTCCTGCGACTGCAATTTGCTTCTGCGATGGATTGTACTCCAGATAAGCAAGGGCGGATTCTTCTGCCGAGCAGATTGAGAGAGCATGCAAAATTGGAAAAGGAAGTAGTAGCAATTGGAGTGATGAGCCGGGTAGAGCTTTGGTCCAAAGAAGGCTGGGAAAAATATAACTCCTATGGATCTGAAGAATATGAAACGGCTTTAAGAAAACTTTCGGAGTTAGGTATATGAGCGCAGAATTTACCCATACAACCGTGCTGTTGGAAGAAACGGTTGCACAACTTCCACTGAAGACCGGAAAAATTTTTGTAGATGGCACCATGGGCGGCGGCGGGCATAGTGAGAGAATCTTGCAGTGCTCACAAGCCAAGCTGATTGCTGTTGATAAAGATGATCAGGCTTTTGGATATGCAAAAAAACGTCTGGAGGCATATGGCAACAGAGTTGTTTTTGTAAAAAACGATTTTAAAGAAATAAAGAAAATATTAGAGCAGTTGAATATAACGCAAATCGATGGAATGGTATTGGATTTAGGCGTTTCTTCCTTTCAGTTGGATGATGCAGAGCGTGGGTTTTCCTATATGAAAGATGCGCCAATCGATATGCGTATGGATCGCAGTGCTGCATTTTCGGCTTATGATGTTGTGAATGGTTATGATAAGCAGGAGCTGCAGAAAATTATCTATGAATACGGTGAAGAAAAATTTGGAGGCCGTATTGCAGAGGCAATTATCCGTAATCGCCCGATCAAAACAACTTTGCAGTTGGCAGATATTATCAAGCAGGTAATCCCGGCTTCTCATCGGAGGACAGGCCCGCATCCGGCCAAGCGGACATTTCAGGCATTGCGCATTGAAGTGAATAATGAACTGGGCATATTGCAGCAGACAATTGAAGATATTATCGACGTTCTGGCTCCGGGCGGCGTCGTTTCGATTATTACCTTCCATTCATTGGAAGATAGAATTGTAAAAAATACTTTTCGTACGGCGGAACATCCATGTACTTGCCCGCCTGAATTTCCACAGTGCATTTGCGGGAAAAAATCTAAGGGGAAAGTGTTGACCAGAAAACCGATATTACCTTCAGAGAGAGAAGTGGAATTAAATCCCAGGGCTCGCAGTGCAAAACTCAGAGCATTTCAAAAGACGAATTTAACAGATTAATCGATATAGGGGGAACAATGGAAGCATTACATAAATCGTATCGCGAGTATCAGCGCGGAACAGCTGCACCCAAGAGGGCGCCGCGTCCTACGCAACCTGAAAGACAACGCAGAAGAGCACCTGCGCCAAAATCATATCGGAAAGTGCAGATCAGCTATAAAATGCATCCATTGATGTTGGCAAAACGCGATAGAGCGGTACATTTTTGCGTTACCGTAGCAATAATTTTTGTGATGTTGGTAGCTGTTGTTGCAGGTAACGCCATCAGCGCAAAAATAAATTTGGAAAATCTCAGTATTCAGACGAATATAGATAATCTGGAGAAACAAATCGACAAGCTGAATCTTTCCATTTCCACAGAATGTGATATTCAAAAAGTTGCGCAAGTTGCTGAAAATGAGCTTTCTATGGGATTCCCTGACGATGCTCAGGTATATTATATAGAATTTGAAGAACAACAGGATGCTCAACAACAGGCTGCTGAGCCAGGTCCCAATATCTTTCAGCGCATACAGGAGTGGATCTTAGAAATAGTCGGTTGAGTATATTACCCGGAGGTAGAATTTCTTGATCGAACCCAGAAGAGAGAATAAAACCAGACTGCGTTGGCTATATGCTATTGTAATGGTCGCTTTGTTTATCTGTGTGGCGCGTCTAGTACAATTGATGATCTTTCAGGCAGGAGAGATCCAAGATAAAGTAGAACAGCAGTGGACGCGGGAAGTTTCCGTTTCTCCATTGCGTGGAGCAATTAAAGATAAAAACGGAGAAATACTCGCGGCAAGCACGACGTCGCAGAGTGTTTTGTTGTATCCAAAAGATATTAAAGATGCCGGCGAAGTTGCGGATTTATTGGCTCCTATTCTGGATATGGATCGCCAGAAAATTTATGAAGTAGCAAGTGATAAATCGAAAGTGGAAGCCTGGTTGAAACGGCATATCAGTGATGAGCAGGTGGAGCAAATTCGGGCACTTAATTTGAAAGGGGTCGGCTTCTTTTCGGATACCAAGCGTGTGTATCCTTATGGAAGCTTTCTTTCGCAGGTGCTGGGGTATACCAGCTCGGATGGCTCCGGGCAGGAAGGCTTGGAAAAGGCGTATAATAAATATCTGGCAGGATATCCCGGTACAATTCTGACGCAGGTTGATGCGGAAGGGCGTACGTTAGAAGGCAGTGAACAAACCTATATTGATGCACAGGATGGGTATAATATTGTATTGACCATTGACGCGGTGATACAAAGCTTTGCAGAAAATGCCGCGAAGGAAGCGTTGGAAGTCAATCAGGCGAAGAGCGTTTGCGCTATAGTGATGAACCCCAAGACCTGCGAAATATTGGCAATGGCTAATTATCCGGAGGCAGATCTTAATAATCTGGATCGTTCGGACTTGAGTGCACTGGCGGAAATTTCCAGAAATACAGCTGTGACAGACGCATTTGAGCCAGGTTCCATTTTTAAAATTATTACAATGGCTGCTGCAATTGACAGCGGAAATGCGTCTCTTACGACTTCTTATCATTGTAATGGATACAAATTGGTAAGTGGAGAAAAAATCAAATGTTGGCGCTCATATAATCCGCATGGAACGCAGTCACTGACGGAAGCAGCGGAGAATTCCTGTAACCCGGCTTTTATGGAAATGGCTTTGACCATGGGAACCGAAAAGTTCTATGAATATATTTATAAATTTGGTTTTGGCAGCACTACCGGCATCGATTATTCTGCTGATGGTGCGGGAATTATCCGCGCTGCCAAATATGTAAAAGACGTGGATTTGGCGCGCATTGGATTTGGGCAAAGCATTGCAGTAACACCTTTACAGATGATTACTGCCGCATCGGCTGCAATCAACGGCGGTGTTCGTTATACGCCACGCCTGGTTTCTCACACAGAAGATAGTAAAGGAAATATTATAGAAACATTTGGAAATGAGGAAGGCGTTCGTGTCATCTCTGAGGAAACTTCAGCAATCGTGCGTCAGATTTTGCAGAGTGTAGTAGATAACGGCAGCGGTAAAAATGCACAAATAGAAGGTTATGCCGTAGGTGGGAAAACGGGAACTGCACAGATGTACGAAAACGGAGCGATTGTACAGGGGAAAAATATTTCTTCCTTTATTGGGTTTGCACCGGCAGAGGATCCGCAATATATAGTGTTGTTTATTGTGCGTGAGCCGGATGTATCCGTGACTTTTGGCAGCGTAGTGGCCGCGCCATATGCGAAGGATATTTTGGAAAAATGCCTGAAATATGATGGTGTACAGCCTACTAAGCAAACAAATGAACTGGTGGAAGTACCCGGAATCATCGGAATGAGTGAAGAAGAGGCAGAAAATGCCCTGAAAGAAGTTGGCTTAAAATTACATATGAACGGAAGCGGGGCTATTGTTGCACAATCGCCTGTACAAGGAAGCAAAGTAGCAAGAGATACGGCAGTGGATGCGTACAGTGCACAAAACATTGCGGAAGAGGATTGGGTGGAAGTGCCGAATGTCTGCGGGATGAGCTTATATCAGGCGTTTATGAAACTGGAAGAAGTTGGTTTGGAACTGCAGGTAGAAGGAGATACCGAATCAGAAAAAGTGGCAACGCAAAAGCCTGCGGCGGGAAGCAAAGTTGTTTATGGGGATACGGTAATTGTAAAGTGCAATTGACGGGAGAAGACAGATGAAATTAAAGGAATTGCTGAAGAATATCGATTGTCAGGTCGTTGGAGAAGCAGAGATTGAAATCACGGGTATCGCCTATGATTCCAGAGAAGTGCAAGAGGGAAATCTGTTTTTCTGCATACAGGGGTTTAGTTCTGATGGCCATAATTATGCTCCTAAAGCCGTAGAAGCAGGAGCGGTATGTCTGGTAGTCAGCCGTCAATTGGAGTTGGATGTAACGCAGATCATTGTGGAAGCGGGATCGGATCGCAAGGCCATGTCGCAGATTGCAGCAGCTTATTACGGGAAGCCTGCTCAAAAATTGTGCATGATAGGGGTGACAGGGACTAGTGGTAAAACTTCCACGACGTATATGCTGAAGAGCATTTTGGAAAAAGCTGGCCGAAAAGTAGGATTGATTGGTACAGTCCATACTGTAATTGGGGAAAAAGAGATTCCGGCAGAGAGAACCACCCCTGAATCGCCGGATTTGCAGAAAATATTGGCTGAAATGGTGGAAGCAGGATTGGATACTGTGGTAATGGAAGTTTCTTCACATTCGCTGTATCTGGATCGCGTTTATGGAATTGAGTTTGCAGGTGGTATATTTACCAATCTTTCGCAGGATCATTTGGATTTCCATAAGGATTTTGAGCATTATTTTCTGGCGAAAGCGTTGTTATTTGAAAATTGTCAACGAGCGGCAGTTAATGCAGATGATCCCTATGGCAGACGTTTGCCTGTGTATGCCAAAGGAGAAGTAAGCACTTTTGGTCTAAATCCACAGGCAGATATTTGCGCAGAAGAGATTTGCCTGCATACGGATCACAGTACATTTGTGCTGCGGGCCGGAGATGAATCAATACCGATTTGCCTTGGAATGCCGGGAGAATTTATGATATATAATGCCTTGGGAGCGTTTACGCTTTGTTCCATGCTGGGAATAGAGCCTGAAGTGATCAAGGAAGGATTGGAATCGGTATATTATATTCCCGGCAGGGTGGAAAATCTGGATACGCGCGGCGGCGATTTCAGCATTGTGCTGGACTATTGCCATAAGCCGGAAGCATTGGAAAGCGTATTGAAGATGATTAAAGGGTATGCCAAAGGCAGAGTTGTATGTATTTTTGGCTGTGGTGGAAATCGAGATACCACGAAGCGACCGATAATGGGAAATATTGCAGAAAATATTGCAGATTTTTGTATTGTCACTTCGGATAATCCCCGTTTTGAGGATCCGTATGCTATAATAGAAGGGATTACGGCGGGAATGAAGAAGGACAACCATATTGTGGTGGAAGACAGGCGCGCTGCTATCCGATATGCCATTGAGCATGTGCAGCCGGGTGACGTGATTCTGTTGGCAGGCAAAGGCCATGAAGACTATCAGGAAATCAAAGGGGTACACTATCCTTTTGATGAAAAAGTTGTGGTTGGCGAAATTCTGGACGAACTCGGAAGATAATAGGAAAAACTGCTGATAAGCGCGCCGTGAATCAGAGAATAAAGGCGCGCTTATTTTTGCGGAAAGAGGAATAAAGATGCAGACTTTGATTTTAGCGATTCTTTTGTCGTTTTTGGTTTCCCTTGGGCTTGGGCATATCGCCATCCCTTTATTGCACCGGCTGAAATTTGGGCAACCGATTCGTGAAGATGGCCCCAAGACACATTTGAAAAAGAGCGGCACTCCAACCATGGGCGGTATTTTTATGGCTCTGGCCATGATTGTTGTTGCGCTGATTTTTATTGGGGAATGTGGGAGCTATTTGTGGGCAGCCGTTCTTGGCAGTATTGCTTTTTCAATTATCGGATTGATTGATGATATGAAAAAAGTGCTGGAACATAATTCTAAAGGATTGCGTGCCTGGCAGAAGATTGTATTACAACTTTTTTTCGGGATGTTGGTAGCGATTTATGCGTACTATAATCCGCAAATCGGTTCGGAGTTATATATTCCTTTTTGGGGGCAAACACTGGATTTTGGAATATGGTATATCCCGTTTTGTGTGATTTTCATGATTGCACTTACGAATAGCGTAAATCTGACGGATGGATTGGATGGATTGGCTGGTAGTGTAACAGTGGTTGATGCGGCCGCATTTGCTTTGATTTTCCTGGCAGCCGAGGCATCTGTTTTGCAAAAAGACGCCATGATTTTTGCGGGAATTTTAGTGGGTGCTGTAATGGGATTTTTACGCTATAATACGTATCCCGCACGGGTGATGATGGGCGATGTGGGTTCGTTTTTACTGGGCGGTGCACTTTCTATGCTGGCAATTTTTTCAAAGCTGCAATTGATGGTCCCGATTATGGGAGTCATGTTTATGTTATCCAGCATTTCCTGTATTTTGCAGGTGGGCAGCTATAAGCTGCGCAAGAAACGGATTTTTAAAATGGCACCCCTGCATCATCATTTTGAATTGTTAGGCGTTCATGAGACTAAAATTGTCTCTGTTTATACATTGATTACAGTGGCTGCCTGTTTGCTGGCAATGCTGTTAATCTGATTGCAAAGGAGAATAAATTATGGATTACACCGGAAAAAAGGTGTTGATAGTTGGAATGGCAAAAAGCGGTGTTTCAGCTGCAAAATTGCTGCGTCACATGGGTGCGCAGATAGCGTTGTATGATAGAAAAAGCAAAGAAAATTTTGCAGAGCATACAGAAATCACAGAGCTGCTGCAACAGGGAGCTGTTGATTTTTTAGGCGCAGAGCCGGAACAGGCAGAAGCCCGGGCAGAGATTTTGATTTTGAGCCCCGGAGTGCCAGTCAAGCAGACTTTTATCCAACAGGCGATGCAAAGCGGGAAAAAAGTAATTTCAGAAATCGAATTGGGATATGAAATAGCAAAAGCAGAGTTTGTAGGCATTGGTGGCACCAATGGAAAAACAACAACCACTGCTCTGACCGGAGAAATTTTTAAAAACTCCGGGCGGACTACTTACGTATTGGGCAATATCGGGTTGCCGATCTGTGAACATGCTGCAGATACGAAAGCCGGAGATACCATTGTGGCAGAAATAGCAGCGCTGCAATTGGAGACAATCAAAACCTTCCGCCCTCGCGCATTTGCATTGCTGAATATTACGGAGGATCATCAGGATCGTTTTGGCACAATGGAATATTACACCCATTGTAAGATGAAGGCTTTTGAGAATCAGAAGCCGGAAGACTATGCGATTCTGAATCTGGATGATCCGATCACTTCGGCACAAAAAGATAAAATCCACTCGCATTTGCTGCTGTTTAGCAGAAAACAGGAGGTGGAAGAGGGCGCGTTTGTACGCGACGGGAAAATCGTGTTTCGTATGGCAGGCCAGGAGCAGGAAGTGTGTCCGGTGGACCAGATTCGAATTCCGGGAAATCATAATCTGGAAAATGCATTGGCGGCGACTTGCCTGGCGATGTGCAGGGGTATAGCTGCTGAAACGGTAGCATATACTTTAAAGACATTCCCCGGTGTAGAACATCGCATTGAATTTGTAAAGACAGTCAATGGTGTTGATTTCATCAATGATTCCAAGGGCACAAACCCGGATTCTACAATCAAAGCGATTGAAACGATGAAAAAGCCGACCATCCTGATCTTGGGTGGATATGATAAGCACAGCGAATTTGATGATATGTTTGCTCATTTTACGGAACAGATCAAGGGAATTGTGATACTGGGCGCAACGAAACAGAAAATACTGACTGCTGCAAAAAAAGCAGGAGTTGCGAATATTCAGTTGGCAGATACCTTTGAACAGGCGGTAAAAATGGCTTTCCTGGCGGCACCCGAGGGTGGAACAGTATTACTTTCCCCTGCTTGTGCCAGCTGGGATATGTTTGATAATTTTGAACAGCGGGGAGAGATTTTTAAGGAAATTGTCAACGCTTTGTAATGCATTTTGAAGATAAAGGGAGAAAGCCATGGCCAAAATTATACTGATGCAGGATCGGCGCAATCAAAGATCGGCTTCCCCGCGAAGGGAAAAGAAACCAAGGTCGGAAGGCCGGCCGGCGGGAGAGCAGCGCAGAGTAGTTGAAGTAGAAAACCGGGTAGCATATAAACAGGCATTTGATTATACAATTGTCATACTGCTGGTGGGGCTGATATCATTTGGCTTGGTGATGGTATATTCTTCCAGCTATTATGTTTCGGAAGTTAATGGGGAATCGCAGGCCTATTATTTTCTGAAACAGCTGCTTTGCGTGGCAATAGGCACAATCGTATTGATTTTTTTGATGAAGCTCGATTACCATTGCTTTATTGATTTGCAATATGATGCCCGTAAAATGGAACGGGGACAATATCGGTATCGGCCGCTTCTTTCCAAACCATATATCTGGGTGCTAGGGGCATCAATCCTTACTTTAGGGCTGGTATATACGCCTTTGGGAGTTTCGATCAATGAATCCCGTCGTTGGATTAATGTGGGGATCAGTATACAACCTTCGGAAATTGTAAAGATTGGGTTGATCATATATATCGCCTGCTCTCTCGGGGAAAATCCTCGCCGTATGCGAAATTTCTGGAATGGATTATTTTTTCCATATCTGCTGATTTTGCTGTTTATTTGCGGAATTATCTTTTTTCAGCCGAACTTCAGTGCCATTGTATGCATTTGTATATTGGTGGTATCCATGCTGTGGACGGGAGGAGCAAAAGCAAAATATATAGGAGCAATTGTGGGAGTCGGTTTGGTGGCTGGTTCTATCTTTCTGATAATGGAACCCTATCGAATCAGCCGCCTCAAAGCACTTTTTGATCCTAACAATAGCTGGCAGTTGAAGCAATCGCTTTATTCCATTGGAGCCGGAGGCTTATTTGGCCGTGGATTGGGTAACAGCATGCAGAAATTGCTGTATTTACCCTATCGGGAATCCGATTTTATTTTTGCAATTATTGCGGAAGAAACCGGGCTGGTTGGATGCCTTGTGCTTCTTAGTATGTTTGCGTTGCTTATCTGGCGTGGCGTTTTAACTGCCATGAATGCGCCGGATTTGACGGGAATGTTGATAGCAACTGGTTCTACAGCTGCGCTGGCCATTCAGGTGTGCGTAAATATTGGAGTAAATATTGGTATATTGCCGCCAACCGGTGTTGTATTGCCTTTCATCAGTTACGGTGGATCAGGCGTAGTAATCTTTATGGCTATGATGGGATTACTGCTAAATGTTTCCAAACAGGCCTCCACACCTATTCCGGCAAAGAAATTCAATTTGCCTTTTGTGGTTGCAATTCCAAAAGACAACAAAAATACCATACGTGGCTTGGATCATAAAAGAAAGAGACAACGCAATTACGAAATTGAACAACAGAAAAGAAGCCGGAGGCGGAGAAAGTAACACTGTTACAGGAGAAAATAAAGCGGTTGCAAGATATTGTCTTGCAGCCGCTTTATTTAATCAATAAAAAGTTTGGCAATATAGTTTATAGTTGTATAATGCTTTCTAAAAATTCACCGCTCATGTTGGGAATCAGTTTGAAGCCGGAAGAAGAACGGGGCTCATAAGGAATCTGTGAAGAAGAAAGATGGTAAGTCAGGCCTAAATCCGAATGTGCTTCAAAAGCAGAAGCTTCCCGGATGCAGAAAGCTGCTAAAATTTTGCTGCCGTTAGAGCCATTCTTATGCCAGGTGAAGCACCTGATTCCTTTGCCATTACGATTTTGCAGAGAGAAATCCTCCAGCTTGCTTTGTTTGACATAACCTTCTTCACTAAAGCAGATAAAACTGCCCTGCATATCCGTCTGGAAGACAAATTGCAAGCTATCCCCATTGGCAAGGCTGATACCGCCAACACCTTTGGCAGTACGTCCTTGTTGGCTGATACTGCTCTTTTCAAAACAGATGGACATACCTTTCTGGGAAATGAGGAGCAGGTTAGGCTTTTGCATTTCGTTTTCGGCAATATAGACCAATTGATCCCCATCTGCTAAGCCACAGGCGGCAATACGAGTCTTTTTTGCCTGGAACTCTTCTGCCTGCACACATTTAATTTTACCGCTTCTTGTGGCAAACAGCAAAGTTCCCTGGATAATGGGCGCACAGATATGTAAAACGCTTTCTCCCTTTGCCAATCCGGGAAGAATAGAGCCGATAGGGCTGCCGGCATCTTTATAGCGTGCTTCCTTAATATCTCCGGCAGAAATGGTATATAAATTTCCCAAATTCGTAAAAATCCATAGTTTGGAATCACTATCAGTTTCCAGGATTTTAGCAGATTGGTTTTTAAAATCCGGTTCTCCGGATTCGGCGCCTTTGGTCAAAGCTTTTTTGCTCATGCGTTTCAGCCCGCCACCGCGAGTAAGGATGACGGCACAAGGCTCTACTACTTTAAAATGCTCTTCATCAATCGTGATTTCACCACTGTGAGAAGAGATCGGAGTGCGACGAGGGCAGCCGTATTTGGCGGCGATTTGCCCGAGTTCTTTAGCAATCAATTCGGTAAGACGTTCTTCAGAATCAAGAATTTCGAGAATTTCCTGTAATTGTTTGGAAAGTTCGGCATATTCCTGTTCCAATGTAATGACTTCCAGCTTGGTAAGGCGAGCCAGACGCAAATCGAGAATTGCCTGCGCCTGTACACCGGTGATATTTAACGCACGCATCAGGTTGGTGCGAGCCGTTTTGGCATTATCGGAAGAGCGGACAATGGCAATTACCTGGTCGATATCCAGAACGGCTTTGATTAAACCTTCCAGTTTATGTGCTTTTTCTTCGGCTGCTTCTTTATCGTAGGTAAGGCGATTGGTTACAACTGCTTTTTGATGCGCTATGTAGTAGTCGAGCAACTGCAACAGATTAAGCAACTTAGGTTGTCCGTCTGCAATGGCCACCATGTTGATGCCGTAAGAAATCTGCAGATCAGAATATTTATATAGACAATCCAAAACTTTTTCTGCATTAACCCCGCTTTTTAATTCGATGACAGCGCGAATACCGGAACGGTCGGTCTCGCTGCGCACATCTGAAATACCGGCAAATAACTCTTTTCGCGTAGTGCGCAGTGATTCGATTTTTCGCAGCATAGCGGATTCACGAATTTCGTAAGGTAATTCGGTAATTACCAGCAGAGTTTTGCCATTACGGCCCTTTTCGATGGAGACCTTAGCCCGCAAAGACACTTTGCCTTTTCCTGTGGCATATGCTTCTCGAATTCCATCTCCGGCAAGCAATACCCCTCCTGTAGGGAAATCTGGGCCTTTTATATATTTCATAATGGATTCCAAAGAACATTGCGGATTTTTGAGTCGGTAACAAACGCCATTAATAACTTCCCGCAAATTATGAGGAGGAATATTAGTTGCTAACCCGACGGCAATGCCGGTTGCTCCATTGACCAATAAGTTAGGGAAACGGCTGGGCAGGATGGAAGGTTCTTTTAAAGTATCATCGAAGTTTAGCTGAAAAAGAACCGTGTCCTTATCCAGGTCGCGCAGCAGTTCCAAAGCTATGGGAGCCAAGCGGGCTTCGGTATAACGCATGGCAGCCGGGCCATCGCCATCAATAGAGCCGAAATTGCCCTGACCATCAATCAGCGGTGCGCTCATGGAGAAATCCTGAGCCATCCTGGCCAGAGCCTCATAGATGCTGGAATCGCCGTGCGGATGGTATTTGCCCATTGTTTCTCCCACAATACGGGCACATTTTTTATGGCTCCCGGATGGAAGAATCTGCATTTCGTGCATAGCAAAAAGAATATGCCGCTGTACTGGTTTCAGGCCGTCTTCAACTCGGGGAATTGCCCGCTCCAGTATGACGTATTCGGCATATGGCATGAAACTGTCGTGCATGACATCTTCCAAAGGGGTTCGGATAATATTTTTCAATTCTTCTTTCATGATCTTGCAACTTCCTGTCTAACAAAGATTAGAGTATATTTCCCTTGAATTTGTCCTGTTTGTTAAAATTGGCGTATTCGCTGATATACTGTTTGCGCGGTTCTACGGCATCTCCCATCAAAGTGGAGACGATCTGATCGCAGGCAGCGGCATCCTCCATAGTGACCTGCATAAGCACGCGCCCGTTGGGATCCAGCGTCGTTTCCCAAAGCTGCTCCTTGCTCATTTCCCCAAGGCCTTTATAACGTTTCACTTCGGCACCGCGCCCCAGTTGAGCTTTTGCCTCAGCCAATTGTTTTTCGGTATGTGCCCAAATGAGATTTTTTCCCTTTTTTATGCTATACAAAGGCGGTTGTGCAATAAAGACGTGGCCATCTGTAATCAGTTGCCTATAGTAGCGGAAAAAGAAAGTGAGCAGGATCGCACGAATATGCGCGCCATCCTGATCGGCATCGGCCAAGATGATTATCTTATGATATTTGATATTTTGAATGTTGAAAGATTTATCAAATCCGGCTCCGAGCGCAGTGATGATGGAACGGAATTCTTCATTTTGCAAAACCTGTTCCATGCGCTTTTTTTCTACATTCAACGGTTTGCCGCGCAGCGGTAAAATCGCTTGAAAACGACGATCACGTCCCATTTTGGCGTTTCCGCCGGCGCTATCTCCTTCGACGATAAAAAGTTCATTTAGTTCCGGCTTTTTACCGGTACAGCTGGAAAGTTTTCCAACCAGTGGTGCAGAATCTGCCTTACTTTTTTCTCGCTCTATCTTTTTTGCTTTTTTAGCGGCAATGCGGGATTTGGCGGCAGTTATGGCTTTTTCGGCGATCCTGGAACAAACGGATGCATTATTGAGGTCCTGCAGATAAGCGTTGAGCCC
The DNA here is from genome assembly GCA_003149735.1 of Clostridiales bacterium. Next base: position 16,243 of record QANA01000086.1, read on the forward strand.
TTCGGTAACGATAGACTCCACAGCGGCTCTGGCTTCCGGATTACCTAACCGCGTCTTGGTCTGCCCTTCAAATTGCACTTCCTTCATTTTTACGGAAATAATAGCACTTAGGCCTTCCCGATAATCTTCACCTTCAAAAGATAGTTTTTCCTTGACTGCAGCAGAAACATTTTTCATATAATCGTTCATTACTTTGGTAAGAGCAATTTTGAAGCCTGTTTCATGAGTGCCGCCCTCGGCGGTGGAAATATTATTGACATAAGAATAGATATATTCCTTTTCGCTATCCACATATTGCATAGCAACTTCGGCAATAATCCCGTTCTTCTCTCCTTCAAAGTGAATCGGCAAAGGATGAATCGGAGCTTTATCCTGATTCATATCTACCAGAAAGTCTACAATGCCGCCCATATAACAGTACTTGAGCTGCTTTGGTTGTGTTTCACGAAAATCAGTCAGAGTAATGGTAACTCCTTTTACCAAAAAAGCCAATTCCCGTAAGCGGCGGCTGACACGGTCAAACTGTACCTGAATGGTATCGAATACACGGGCGTCTGCCAGATAGGTGACCTTAGTACCATGTTTATTTGTTTTGCCGGCTTTCCGCAAGGGATATTTC
>QANA01000086.1:18989-29948 GCA_003149735.1 Clostridiales bacterium
AAATCCTGAGCCATCCTGGCCAGAGCCTCATAGATGCTGGAATCACCGTGCGGATGGTATTTGCCCATTGTTTCTCCCACAATACGGGCACATTTTTTATGGCTCCCGGATGGAAGAATCTGCATTTCGTGCATAGCAAAAAGAATATGCCGCTGTACTGGTTTCAGGCCGTCTTCAACTCGGGGAATTGCCCGCTCCAGTATGACGTATTCGGCATATGGCATGAAACTGTCGTGCATGACATCTTCCAAAGGGGTTCGGATAATATTTTTCAATTCTTCTTTCATGATCTTGCAACTTCCTGTCTAACAAAGATTAGAGTATATTTCCCTTGAATTTGTCCTGTTTGTTAAAATTGGCGTATTCGCTGATATACTGTTTGCGCGGTTCTACGGCATCTCCCATCAAAGTGGAGACGATCTGATCGCAGGCAGCGGCATCCTCCATAGTGACCTGCATAAGCACGCGCCCGTTGGGATCCAGCGTCGTTTCCCAAAGCTGCTCCTTGCTCATTTCCCCAAGGCCTTTATAACGTTTCACTTCGGCACCGCGCCCCAGTTGAGCTTTTGCCTCAGCCAATTGTTTTTCGGTATGTGCCCAAATGAGATTTTTTCCCTTTTTTATGCTATACAAAGGCGGTTGTGCAATAAAGACGTGGCCATCTGTAATCAGTTGCCTATAGTAGCGGAAAAAGAAAGTGAGCAGGATCGCACGAATATGCGCGCCATCCTGATCGGCATCGGCCAAGATGATTATCTTATGATATTTGATATTTTGAATGTTGAAAGATTTATCAAATCCGGCTCCGAGCGCAGTGATGATGGAACGGAATTCTTCATTTTGCAAAACCTGTTCCATGCGCTTTTTTTCTACATTCAACGGTTTGCCGCGCAGCGGTAAAATCGCTTGAAAACGACGATCACGTCCCATTTTGGCGTTTCCGCCGGCGCTATCTCCTTCGACGATAAAAAGTTCATTTAGTTCCGGCTTTTTACCGGTACAGCTGGAAAGTTTTCCAACCAGCGGTGCAGAATCTGCCTTACTTTTTTCTCGCTCTATCTTTTTTGCTTTTTTAGCGGCAATGCGGGATTTGGCGGCAGTTATGGCTTTTTCGGCGATCCTGGAACAAACGGATGCATTATTGAGGTCCTGCAGATAAGCGTTGAGCCCTTCGGTAACGATAGACTCCACAGCGGCTCTGGCTTCCGGATTACCTAACCGCGTCTTGGTCTGCCCTTCAAATTGCACTTCCTTCATTTTTACGGAAATAATAGCACTTAGGCCTTCCCGATAATCTTCACCTTCAAAAGATAGTTTTTCCTTGACTGCAGCAGAAACATTTTTCATATAATCGTTCATTACTTTGGTAAGAGCAATTTTGAAGCCTGTTTCATGAGTGCCGCCCTCGGCGGTGGAAATATTATTGACATAAGAATAGATATATTCCTTTTCGCTATCCACATATTGCATAGCAACTTCGGCAATAATCCCGTTCTTCTCTCCTTCAAAGTGAATCGGCAAAGGATGAATCGGAGCTTTATCCTGATTCATATCTACCAGAAAGTCTACAATGCCGCCCATATAACAGTACTTGAGCTGCTTTGGTTGTGTTTCACGAAAATCAGTCAGAGTAATGGTAACTCCTTTTACCAAAAAAGCCAATTCCCGTAAGCGGCGGCTGACACGGTCAAACTGTACCTGAATGGTATCGAATACAAGGGCGTCTGCCAGATAGGTGACCTTAGTACCATGTTTATCTGTTTTGCCGGCTTTCCGCAAGGGATATTTCGGATGTCCGGCGTGTGTTTTGCCATCCTGTTCAAAAGAATGGTATTCCTGTTCGTAAATATAACCATCCCGATAAATCTCCGCTTTTAGCCAGGAAGAAAGTGCGTTGACGACACTGGCACCAACCCCATGCAACCCTCCCGAGTAGGCATAACTTTCATTATTGAATTTTCCGCCGGCATGTAACTTGTTAAAAACCAGCTCTACCCCGGAAACGTGCAGTTCGGGATGGATTCCAACAGGAATGCCACGACCGTCATCTTCTACAGAAATACTGCCATCGGCATATAAACAAACATCTATATGAGTGGCATAGCCATTGGCAGCTTCGTCAATCGCGTTATCCACTATTTCCCAGAGCATCTGATGCAAACCGCGGGAACCGGTAGAACCAATATACATACCCGGCCGCTTGCGAACGGCATCCAACCCCTCTAATACCTGAATATCTGAAACTGTATAGGAATGTGACATAAAGACCTCCAGAAAATATTTATGGAAAACGTTATTTTGTTATTGTACTATATTTCGCAAAGAACGTCCAATCATACCATTCATTTTTTAATTTTAAGCTACTTTTCCTTCCGGATAAACTATTATATAATGAAAACAAATGCAAAAGGGAAAAAATTATGGCAAACAGAGCAAGGGAAAGAAATATACAAGATCGGACAGAACGAAAGCGCAGGGAAGCGAGCACTGTTTCCGCAGGTAGGGAACGGGATATGCGCATCCAGGTTGGGCAGAACTCCAGGCGTCGGAAGCGTGAACCGGAAAAATTGGAGTTGCCTAACTTTTCAAGCAAACAGAAAAAGGAAACTTCCTTTGCGGAAAAACAGCAGAGCAGGCGAGAGGCACCGACACAGCAAACGGGAGCAGAAGAAAAGAGAAAGAAAAAGCTGTTGTTTTTGCGCTTATTGCTGGTTCTGATTATTGTTGCGGTGATTGGCCTGTTGACTTATCTGTTGATTCGGGTGGAAACTATTTCTGTTAGCGGTGTTCAATGGGGAGATCCTGATTCGGTGATTGCGCTTTCTGAAATCCAACAGGGAGATAGTATTTTGTTGTTGGATAAAAAGCAGATCAAAAAAAGAATAGAGTCGGATCCGCATTTTATCTTTGAAAAGATACAATATCATTTTCCCACAGGTATTACCATTGTGGTAAAGGAACGGCAGGAAGCTGCCTGCTTTGCTTTTGCCAACACGTATGTGATTATAGATACGGATGGTTTGATTTTGGGACATGTGGAAAAGTCTGCAGGTACTTCGTTACCGGAAGTGACTGGCCTGGAAGTGACGGAATTTGTCCTGGGAGCAGAGATACGGACAACTGATACTTATAAACAGGATGTGTTGAGAGATGTACTCAATGCTTTATGTGCACAGAATTTACAGTCTGTAATACAGGATATTGATATGTCTAACGTCAATCAGATCTGGATGCAGCTGCGGGATGAGACGAAGGTCTGCCTGGGGCAGGGGAGTCAGTTGCAAGAAAAGTTTCAATGGTTGGAGCAGATTTTGCTGACCATAAAAGAGAATGGGTATACAGGAGGAACGATTGATCTAACTTCTGTGCTGGCACCGGTATATGTGCCGGAACAAACAATAGATAATTCTGCAGAAGAATAGATGGCAAACAGAATATGGAAAATCACAAAAAGAGCGGCTTTGAGCCGCTTTTTTTGTGGAAAAAGGCATAAGTGCAGCGGGAAAAAAGTAAATATAGTAATGCACAGCGGAGGAAATATGAACCGGGAACAAAAACGAAAAATCAGCGCCGGATTGATGGTTGTTTTGTTACTTTTTGTGACCATAGGATATCTGCGAAAAGCAGAAGAATCCATGGCAACCTCGGTCATCGCACAAATGCCGCAGGCGTTAACCAGTCTGAAGAATGGGGAAGAAAAGGTAATCTATCTGACTTTTGATACTGCTGCGGGAGAGTGTTATGTAGAAGAAATTCTGCATGTGCTTCGCAAACAAAAAGTTTCGGCTTCTTTTGCAGTATTGGGAGACTGGATTGAGTGGTATCCGGAAGAAGCAAGGTTGCTGCGGGAAAGTGGGCAGGGAATCTTCTGTCATTCCATGCACCATGTACGGTATACCGATTTGACTATTGAAGAGGCACTGGCAGATGCTGCGGAAGCAAAAACTGCTATTGAAGGATTTTTTGGAACGAATTGTCACTATATTCGCCCTCCCTATGGTGCTTATCATGTGCAGCTATTAAATGCAATGGAGCAGTTGGAATTGCAGACATTGCTCTGGAGTGTAGATGCTCAAGACTGGAAGCAGGGAATCAGCAGTGAAGAGATTACAGAGCGGGTGGTTTCGTCAGTGAAACCGGGTGATATTATTCTATTTCAGACAAATTGTGCGGAAACGGCATTGGCGTTGGAACAGATGATCCCTATTCTCAGACAAATGGGGTATCAATTTGCAAAACTATCATGATAAAGGGCGTGACGGAGGCTTTATGACGCGATATGATACCAATCAACTGCGGATATCCGGATGTATCCGTGAAGAACCAATAGTCAGCCATACTGCTTATGGTGAAGCATTTATGGCATTTTCCATTATATGCAGGAGGCTAAGCGGTACTTGTGATGAATTGCCGGTATTGGCTCCGCAGGCTTTGGTTAAGGCGATACAAAAGGGGATTTGCTGCGAGATACAGGGGCAAATTCGCTCTTATAATGAATATTCCGCAGAGGGAACCCATCTGCGCCTTAAAATTTTTGCGAAACAGATTTCAAGGAAACAGACGGCGGAAGTGAATCAGGTGATATTGGAAGGGCATATCTGTAAAACACCGGTTTATCGAGTAACGCCGTTTGGGCGAGAAATCTCCGATCTGTTGCTGGCGGTCAATCGAACGCATGGAAAATCAGATTATATTCCTGTCATTGTGTGGGGGCAAAATGCACGATTTGCAGGGAAACTGCAGGTAGGGCAAAAAGTACGCGTAGAGGGTCGCTTTCAAAGCAGATTATACGAAAAAGCTCTGGAGGATGGAAAAGTGGAGCTGCGGACTGCTTATGAGGTTTCAGCGGGGGCTATCTATTTGATTCTTTAACAGGATTCCCGTTTACAACCAGCGTTTTACTATGGTAAAATAAATGCATCGAAAAGATGAGGAGATCGTATGATGCAGAAGAGTAATCGGGAATATATGGAACTTTACCACGCAATTCTTTCCCTGCAGACGGAAGAGGAATGCAGTGCTTTTTTGGATGATCTTTTTACTATTGCAGAATTGAAAGCTGCTGCGCAGCGGATCAAAGTTGCAAGGCTCCTCTATACAGGCAGCACCTGTAATGCTGCGGCGAAAGAAACAGGTGCTTCTACCGCAACAGTAAGTCGTGTCAACAAATGCCTGAACTATGGACCGGGTGGTTATCGGACTGTGCTGGATCGGATGTTGGAAGTGCCGCAGCAAAATGAAGCAGAATCAGAGGAGTAAATATGAATTTACAACATCTAAGCGATGTGCAGAGGAGGGCCGTCACCTTGGTAGACGGCCCTGTCCTTGTCCTTGCAGGAGCAGGCTCGGGCAAGACAAGTGTACTGACAAATCGTGTAGCTTACTTGATTAATGAAAAAAATGTTTCACCGTATCATATTTTAGCCATAACTTTCACAAACAAGGCTGCCAATGAAATGAAAGAGCGGATTGCTGCTTTGGTAGATTATGATGTAAGCCGTATGGCGATCGCTACTTTTCATTCCATCTGTGCCAGATTTTTGCGCCATGATGCGGAATTGATTGGCTATATGAATAATTTTACCATATATGATACAGATGACAGCACTGCATTAATCAAGAAGGTTATGCAGAATTATGATCATGGCCTGGGGCAGCTGACTCCCAAATATGTCCGGCATGTGATCAGTATGGTAAAAAACAGCAGCGGATATGGAGAACCGGAAGAAGTTTTAAAAGACATTTCAGAAGATTTTTCGGAACCTTTGACTCAGATATATCGAGCATATAACGAAGCTTTGCACAGGGAAAATGCGATGGATTTTGATGACCTGTTGCTCAATATGCTGCGGGTTCTGCAAGAAAATCAAGAAGCGCGTGAATATTACACCGAGCGGTTTCAATATGTCTTGGTGGATGAATATCAGGATACCAACAGTGTGCAGTATGAACTGGTCAAGCTGTTTTCTGAAAAACATAAAAATCTGTTTGTGGTTGGTGATGATGATCAGAGCATCTATGCCTGGCGTGGTGCAGACGTGCGCAATATTTTGAATTTTGAGAAAGATTTTAAAAATGCGCAAGTGATTAAACTGGAACAGAATTATCGTTCCCATCAACGGATTTTGGATGCGGCAAATGCGGTAATCCGTATGGCAGATGCCCGAAAGGAAAAAAATCCCTGGTCTGCAAAAACGGATGGCCCCAAACCTAAAGTGTACACTGCTTACAGTGAATACGCGGAAGGGGAATTTATTGCCAAAGAAATTTCCGGATTGGTGCGTGGTGGAAAAAAGTATGAAGAGATTGCCGTGCTGTACCGCACGCATACACAATCGCGGGTACTGGAAGAAAAATTGCGCATGTATGGCATTCCTTATCGGGTGTACGGTGGTATGAGCTTTTATGCGCGTAAAGAAATCAAGGATATTGTAGCTTACCTGACTTTGCTGGAAAATCCGATGGCTGATACTGCTTTTTTGCGCATTATTAATACGCCTAAGAGAGGAATCGGCAATGTAACGGTTAACAGACTGACTGAATATGCAGAGGCAAATCGCCTTTCCCTGATGGAAGCGGCAGCCGGTGCAGATTCATTTATGAAAGGTGGTACTGCCAAATTTTCACCTTTGTTGGAAGTGCTGCGGGGAATAGAAACGGCAGCAGAAGGCAAGTCTATCGGAGAGATGATAGAAATTGTGTTTGAACGGAGCGGTTATCATGCTATGCTGCTGTCAGATGATGATATTACTGCCGAGGCAAAGATTGAAAACGTGCAGGAATTGATTAACTCGGCGCGTGTTTATGAGGCACAGGCAGAAGAACCTACATTGGAAGAATTTCTTTCTACCGTTTCGTTGATTACCGATATGGATACTGTGGAAGAAGAGGGGGGCGTGACGTTGATGACACTGCATAGCTCCAAAGGTTTGGAATTTGATACAGTATTTATGGCGGGTATGGAGGAAAATCTGTTTCCTTCCAAACGTTCGGTGGAAGAGGGAAAGCTGGATGAGGAGAGAAGGCTTTGTTATGTTGGCATGACAAGAGCTAAAAATCTGCTTTATTTGACTGGCAGCGCCACCCGAACTATGTATTCCGGCGGGAGCAGCAGCAATGCCCCTTCGCGTTTTTTGCGGGATATTCCGCCGGAAGCAGTGGAGAATCTGTCGGTACGAAAAGATGTAAAACAGATAGGGCACCGGGAAGAGACAACGAAACCGCGTATCAATTTCTTCCAGGCAAAGGCGGAATTTGTGCCCAAAGCTACGGCAGATCCCGGCAGTTTCCGGGTAGGTGGCGTTGTGGAGCATGGAAAATTCGGCAAAGGAACGATCCTTGCCATAGACGGGCAGGGAGATCAGCGGGTAGCACGTATTGCTTTTGCCGGCGGAGAAAAGAAGTTGTTTTTGAGTTTTGCGCCGCTGACAGTGATAGAATGAATTAGCAGAGAAGGGGACAGGCAATGACTGCGATGCAGGAAATGAAAGAATTGGTTGCCAGGCTGAATGAATATGCTTATCAGTACTATGTATTGGATCAGCCGACAATCAGCGATGCGGAATACGATATTTTGTTTGACCGGCTGTTGGAGATGGAACAACAGCAAGGCATTGTTTTGGAAAATTCTCCAACGATTCGGGTGGGCGGCAAAGTATTGGAAGGCTTTGCGAAGCATACGCATATTGCTCCGCTCTACAGTCTCAATAAGGCGAAAACCGTAGAAGAACTTCGGGCTTGGGAACAGCGCCTGCATAAGGTATCCGCACAGAAACAATTGTATACCTTGGAATATAAGTTTGACGGATTGACCATTAATTTAACTTATGAACAAGGAAAATTGGTAATGGCTTCGACACGTGGGGACGGTGAGACGGGCGAAGAAATTCTGGAGCAGGCAAGAACGATTAAATCCATTCCGCTGACAATTCCATTTCAGGGACGGATGGAAGTGCAGGGAGAAGCAATCATGCATCTTTCGGATTTGGAAAAATATAATCGTACAGCCAAAGAACCGTTGAAAAATGCTCGTAATGCCTGTGCAGGTGCACTTCGCAATCTGGATACAGGTGTGACGGCTGCGCGCAATCTGGATGCTTACTTTTATAATGTGGGCTATATTGAAGGAAAACAATTTGCCACTCATACGGAAATGATCGAATTTCTGAAGAAAAATCGATTCAAGGTCAATGAGTTTGAACGCCTGTATGATTCCCTGGAAGGAGTGTTGGAAGGAATTCGGGAAGCGGAAGCGAATCGGCATCAATTGGATTTTCTGATTGACGGAATGGTTATCAAAGTGGATGATTTTGCCTTGCGTGAACAGATGGGATATACCGAGCGTTTCCCGCGGTGGGCAATTGCCTATAAATTTGCTGCCGAAGAAATGACAACCAGGATTTTGGACATTCTTTGGGATGTAGGGCGTACTGGCCGGCTTACACCGACAGCTCTGGTAGAAGAAGTAGAGATTGGCGGTGCGACAGTGCGCCGTGCCACGTTGAATAATATAGAAGATATCCGGCGTAAACAGGTTGCAGTGGGCAGCCGGGTATTTATCCGCCGCAGTAACGATGTGATTCCCGAAATACTCGGCGCAGTACCGGGCGAAGAGCGGGAGTATCACGAAGAGCCGAAAGTATGCCCTTATTGCGGAGCGGAAATAGAAAGGATTGGCCCTAACCTTTATTGCCCCAACAGTCTTTCCTGCAAGCCGCAATTAGTGGCGCGTATTGCGCATTATGCTTCAAGGGAAGCGATGAATATAGAGAACCTTTCGGATAAGACGGCAGAATTATTGTATACGCATCTGCAGATAGCGGATATTGCAGCATTATATGAGCTGCAGGAGGCGCAGTTGCTGAGATTGCCCGGGTTTAAAGAAAAACGGGTACAAAACCTGTTGGCTGGCATTGAAGGTAGTAAACAGCCTGAATTAGCCAATTTCATTTATGCATTGGGAATCAATACCATCGGAAAAAAGACGGCGAAAGATTTAGCGGAAGCATTTGGCACTTTTGAGGCATTACAAGACGCTACCATGGAGCAATTGATTGCAATCAATGAAGTCGGTGAAGTTATGGCACAGTCGGTAGTGGATTTTTTTGCTTCCGAACAGGTGAAACAAACACTTTTGCGGTTGTTTTCGGCAGGAGTGCATCCTAAAGCATATCAGAAAAAGGCAGGGGTATTCCAGGGCAAAAAGGTAGTGTTGACCGGAACACTTGCTCGCCTTTCTCGCAGCGAAGCTGGGCTATTGATTGAACAGCAGGGTGGAGAGTTGCAATCTTCAGTGGGTAAAAGTACGGATTTACTCATAGCCGGGGCAAAAGCTGGTTCAAAACTGAACAAAGCACAGGCGTTAGGAATAGAAATCTTAGAGGAAGCGGCTTTTTATAAATTGCTGGATCTATGAGAACAGACTGTCTGCGAAAAATGTCGCAGACAGTTTTTTTGATATAAAAAATGAAAAAAAGAAGGCATCTATGGAAAAATATGATATGATGAATTTGAAAATAAACAAATGAGGAAAAATTTTGTGGAAATTGGTAAATTGACGAATGAACAGTTGAGTAAAATTGTGTTGAATAAACTGCATATTACCCGTAAGGAGGTATTGATTGGTTCGGGCGTCGGCGTGGATTGTGCAGCATTGGATTTTGGCGGACAATATTGTGTACTTTCTACAGACCCGATTACTGCTGCCGAGCAGGGAGCAGGTGCCCTGGCAGTACATATTTCCGCTAACGATATTGCTGCTTCGGGAGGCGAACCGTTTGCCATGCTGGTGACCATTTTGCTGCCTCCGCAGTATGATTTGGAACATTTAAGCAATATGATGCAGGAAATTTATGAAGAAGCACATAAATTGAATATCGATATTGTGGGCGGTCATACGGAAGTAACAGAAGCGGTAAATAAAGCGGTCATATCTGTAGCAGCTATTGGGAAGACGGATCGTATTTTGCAGTACAGTGATATTCGCCCGGGTGATCATCTGATTCTAACCAAATCCTGCGGTATTGAAGGAGCGCTGATCCTTTGCGGAGATCATCCACAGATGGCAGAGCACTTATTATCGGAGCAGGAACGAGCGCAGCTGAAAGGAATGAAAGAAGCGCTGAGTGTGGTGAAGGAGGCTGGCATAGCCAAAAAGATGGGGGCTGTTGCCATGCATGACATCACAGAAGGCGGAGTCTACGGAGCGGCTCATGAAGTGGCGGAAGCGGCAGGGTTAGGGTTATTGCTCAGAAAGGGCAATATTCCCGTGAATGCTATTGCCGGAAAAGTTTGTGCACATTATGGGCTGGAACCGTATCGCTTGATTTCCAGCGGCAGTTTGTTGATTGTGCAGCATGGGGATGAGGCGCCTTTATTGGAAGCCTTACGTGAGCAGGGAATTGAGGCAGCCTGTATTGGTGAGTTTATGTCTCCTGAATATGGAATTTGTACAGATTGCGGTGAGACGATCTCTCCGCCAACACAGGACGAGTTGTTTAAGGTGAAATAACAATAACTTGTTTTCTTTTTTATGAAACTGTGCTATAATAATTTGATTTTATCAATGAATATAAGATGAAATGAGGATATTTTCGTGAACAGCATGACTGGATTTGGCAGAGGCGAGGCGGAAGTCGGCAGCCATTGCTTTACAGTAGAATTGAAGAGTGTTAACCATCGTTATCTGGATATGAATATTCGGACACCGCGGTTTCTTATGTTTCTCGAAGATTTTGTGCGAGCGGAAGTAAAGCGCCGTTTGGCAAGAGGAAGGATAGATATTTTTATAAATTATAAAGATACATCCGGTTCTTTGGGGGAAATGCAGGTGAATGTGGAAGCGGCAAAGCAGTATGTAAATGCCGCCACCACTATTTTGAAGCAGGTAGATGTTTCCAATGACCTGTCCATCACCTCTCTTATGCGCATGGAAGGTGTTATTACTTTTGAAGAGGCAGA
>QANA01000007.1 GCA_003149735.1 Clostridiales bacterium
GCCTTATTGGGCCCAAAGCAGGGAATCCCTACTGCATTCAGCGCATCCACTGCACCCAGTACCAACGGATCGTCAGGCGCCACTACTGCGTAATCAACAGCATTTTCCCGGGCGAATTCTGTAATCTTTTCAATATCTTTGGCACCAATTGCCACGCAAGTCGCATCTACTGCAATGCCTCCATTGCCGGGCAGTGCATAAATTTCCGTTATGCTCTTATTTTCTTTGAGTTTTTTGATGATGGCATGCTCCCGGCCGCCACCACCTACTACAAGAACTTTCATGCTTTTTCTCCTTGTTCCGCCAATCTCCTGGAGACCATTTCCGCCGCCTGAGGCAGCAAAATCCATTCTGCCTGCTCCATGACACGCCGCTGCAACCGCTCGGGCGTATCATCCGGCAATACTTCCACCGCTTTCTGCAAGAGAATTTTTCCGCCATCCGGCACTTCATTGACATAGTGCACCGTCGCACCGGTCACTTTTACACCATAAGCCAATGCCGCTTCATGCACTTTGAGGCCATAAAACCCTTTGCCGCAAAAAGAAGGAATTAATGCTGGATGCACATTGATCATACGCTCCGGAAATTTTGAAGTAAAATTTGCCGTTAATATGCGCATAAATCCCGCCAGTATAATCAAGTCAATTTGATATACTTCCATTAACCGCAGCAATTCCTGCTCAAAGCCGGCCTGTCCGCCCAGCTTTTTGCGCAATACCACTTCCGTAGGAATTCCATTTTCGCGGGCTCTCGTCAGCGCATAAGCATCTGCTGCATCCGCAACCACCAACACAATTTGCCCGCTTTTCAAGATACCGCTTTTTTGAGCATCGATCAATGCCTGCAAATTCGTACCGCCGCCGGAAACAAATACCGCTATGCGGCTCAGCATAAAACAGTTCCCTCGTCAGATGCAAAAGTTTCGCCTACAATATAGGCATCCTCCCCAATCCCTTTCAGGAAATTCACTGCTGCATCTGCCTCATTCTTATCCACCGTAAGAATCATGCCGATACCCATATTAAAGACATTGAACATCTCTCTCTCGGCAACGTTGCCTGTCTTCGCCAGCCAATCAAAAACGGGAAGCGTCTTAATCGCTGCTTTCTCAATTCGAGCGCTGACACCGTCTGCCAGACTTCTGGGCAGTTTTTCGAAATACGCGCCGCCGGTAATATGTGCCATGGATTTAATTTCTACCTTTTCCATCAGGGCATTAACCTGTTTTGCATAAATACGGGTAGGCGTCAGTAATGTTTTCCCCAATGTAGCACCAAATTCGGGTACATAACTGTTCAGATCCGCATTGGAATCCGCCAATATTTTGCGTACCAGTGAAAAACCATTGGAATGAACGCCGCTGGAAGGAATTGCTACCAGTACATCTCCCGGTTTTACCTTGCGCCGATCCGTCATTCTATCCTTATCTACAATACCTACCGCAAAGCCAGCCAGGTCATATTCATCTTCGGGGTAAAATCCGGGCATCTCTGCCGTCTCGCCGCCAATCAGCGCCGCTCCTGCCTGTACGCAACCTTCTGCCACGCCAGCTACAATATCTGCAATTCGCTCGGGGACATTCTTGCCGCAGGCAATATAGTCCAGGAAAAAGATTGGTCTGGCACCACGACAGAGAATATCGTTTACGCACATAGCCACACAATCAATGCCGATGGTATTATGCTCGTTCATGAGGAAAGCCAGTTTCAGTTTTGTACCTACGCCATCTGTTCCTGAAACAAGCACAGGTTTGGAGATTCCAGTCAGATCCAACTCAATAGAGCCGCCAAATCCGCCCCCGGTCAACACATTGCTGTTCATGGTGCGGTCAATGTGCTGCTTCATCAGATCCACTGCCTTGTACCCGGCAGTAATATCTACACCTGCCGCTTTATAGGTATCGCTGTAACTATTCATATTTTTCCTCTTTCTGTGAAATTTTTTGTTCAAAGCGGTTCTTTTTCTTGACCGCCGGCACTTTTGTTGGGTAATTTCCATCAAAGCAGGCTGTGCAGAAGCCACAGCCGTTTCCGTTTTCTGCAATACGCATGACATCCTGTACGCTCAGATAGCCTAAGCTGTCCGCTCCCATAATCTCACAGATTTCCGGAATTGAATGCTTATAGGCAATCAATGCTTCACTGGAATCAATATCCGTACCGTAATAACAGGGATACAGGTAGGGCGGTGCAGAAATACGGATATGCACTTCCTTAGCCCCTGCATCGCGCAACATTTTTACCACCTTACCCAGTGTTGTTCCGCGGACGATAGAGTCATCTACCAGCACCACACGTTTGTCTTTTACCGTTGCCGAAACAGCGCTTAATTTAATGCGAACTTTATCTTCTCTGGATTTTTGCCCCGGAGAAATAAACGTACGGCCGATATATTTATTTTTAATCAACCCGATGCCATAAGGAATTCCGGATTGCCGCGCAAAACCGATGGCAGCATCCAACCCGGAATCCGGAGCGCCGATGACAACATCAGCCTGTACCGGATGTTCCAATGCCAGCATGGCACCTGCCCGCACACGGGCATTATGCACAGAGCTTCCATCAATAACAGAATCCGGGCGTGCAAAATAGATATATTCAAATACGCAAAAACTCTTTTCCACCTGATCGCAATGGCTGGTGATAGAGCGCACACCATCCTGGTCGAATACCAGAATTTCTCCCGGGCGCAAATCACGAATAAATTTTGCACCTACTGCCTGCAGTGCACAACTTTCCGAAGCCACTACATAAGCACCGTCTTCTCTTTGTCCATAACAGATGGGGCGGAATCCATGCGGATCGCGCACCGCAATCAGCTTCGTGGGCGACATAATTACCAGCGAGTAAGCTCCATCCAACTTATCCATTGCTCGCTCTACCGCTTCCTCGATGGAAGAAACATGGATGCGTTCTCCCGTAATAATATAAGAGATTACTTCCGTATCACTGGTCGTATGAAAAATAGCGCCGTTTAATTCCAGTTGCTCCCGCAATTCATAAGAATTGGCCAAATTGCCATTATGCGCCAACGCCATACTGCCCTTGATATGATTAACTACGATAGGCTGACTATTGGAGCGATCACTGCTGCCGGTGGTACCATAACGACAATGGCCTACCGCCAGTTTTCCCTGCCCCAAATAGGAAAGAGCACTTGGTTTAAATACCTGCTCTACCAGCCCCACATCCTTATACGAACGGAATACCCCGTCGTCATTGATAACGATGCCGCAGCTCTCCTGTCCGCGATGCTGTAATGCAAACAGACCATAGTAGCAGGTATCAGCCAAATTGGTATCACATCCGGCACCTCCGGCATATACGCCGAACACGCCGCACTCTTCTTTCAGTTTCTGCATATTACTCACCCATCAGGCGACGCATTACTTCCTGATAAGCATCTTCTACGCCACCCAGATCTCTTCTGAAGCGATCTTTATCCAACTTCTCTCCCGTGGTGCTGTCCCAGAAACGACAGGTATCCGGAGAAATTTCATCAGCCAGCACAATTGTGCCGTCCGAAAGTTTACCAAATTCCAGTTTGAAGTCCACCAGATTGATATTGAGTGCTTTAAAATATTCTTTCAATGCTTCATTAACTGCAAAAGCATATTTTTTAATGGTTTCCACTTCTTCAGGGGTGGCTAATTTCAGCGCGATTGCATGATATTCGTTGATCAGCGGATCTCCCAGGGCATCGTTTTTATAGGAGAATTCAATGGTAGGCTGTTCAAAGACAATTCCCTCTTCCACACCGTAATTCTTGGCAAAGGAGCCTGCGGAAATATTACGGATAATTACTTCCAGCGGTACGATGCTCACTTTTTTTACAATCGTTTCCCGATCCGAAATTTCTTCTACAAAATGCGTGGGGATTCCTTTCTTTTCCAGCATCTGCATGAGCAGATTGGTCATGCGATTATTGATAACACCCTTGCCCGCAATGGTTCCCTTTTTCAGGCCATTGAACGCAGTTGCATCATCCTTATACTCCACAATATACAGTTCCGGATTCTCAGTCGCAAAAACCTTTTTTGCTTTGCCTTCATAAAGCTGCTCTTTCTTATCCATGCTCCTCACCTCGTATAAATATAATTTAATTAAATTTCTGCCGAATAAAGTTCGGTTATTTCCGCATCTTTGGCCAGCGCCTGTTCGGCAGCCACCTGTTTTGCCTGCTGCAGCTTCACCTGCAGCGTTTCCTCTTCAATCGCCAACATCTGTATTGCTAACAGAGCCGCATTGGCAGCACCATTAATCGCCACTGTTGCCACCGGTACGCCGGAAGGCATCTGCACTGTCGCCAGCAAAGCATCCATTCCATCCAGTTCCGATGCCTTAACAGGCAAGCCGATTACCGGCAGCGTGCTATGTGCAGCCATGACACCGGCCAAATGAGCAGCTTTGCCCGCCGCTGCTATGATCACCCCAAAGCCTGCTTGCCGAGCACCGGCTGCAAAGGCACCTGCCTGCTCCGGCGTACGATGCGCCGAATATACGTGTACTTCACAGGGAACTCCGTATTCTTTTAAAACCTTCACTGCCTTTTCCACAACAGGCAAATCACTGGCACTGCCCATGATCACGGCAACTTTTTTCATTGTTGACTCCTCTCCAAACGAATTAAAAGTTTTCGGCTTGCTCAATAAAGCAAAACCCGCTTTCACAGCGTACCACAGAGGAAAGTTTCTGTCAAAATAATCGTTCGTATATGTTCGTACCATTTTAATATTTTATATATTATCGTTCCCTATATTCATCTTTTTTGCTTACTAATATCTCCTTCTGTTCTGTTTCAAGCCATAAAAAACAGACCGCAGTGCGGTCTGTAAATCTGCTCTGCGGTCTTTCCACAATCTATTTTTGTTGTTTCAGTGCTTTCTCTTTGGCTTCACGCTCTGCAATCTGATCTTTCAGATTTTTCAACTCATGGAACGTGTAGGGATCCATACCTTTTCGTCCAAAGGGGCTGCTCAAACTGTAGATTCTTTCCATTTCCTCGGGTGTCAGGCAAAAATCAAAGATATCGGCATTACTTAAAAGGCGTTCTTTTTTTGTAGACCGCGGTATAAGGCATATATTTTCCTGATAGAGGAAGCGAGCCGCAATCTGGTTGCCATTTTTTCCATATTTTTGTGCAATTTGCTGTATTATAAAACTATCTCCCACTTTACCGCGTGCCATGGGGGAATAGGCCTCCATCTGAATACCATTAGCCCGGCAATAATCCCGGATTTCCGTCTGCTGATAGAAAGGGTTATATTCCACCTGGTTGACCATCGGCAATATCTCGCATTCCTGACGTATGCGTTCGATCCATTCCGGGAAAAAGTTAGAGACGCCAATTGCCCGAATATACCCATCTTTATAAAGTTTCTCCATCGCTTTCCAGGTATCTATATACAGATCATAATCCGGGCAGGGCCAGTGGATCAGATATAAATCAATATATTCCAGGCCCATCGTTTTCCGGGACAATTCAAAAGCCTGCAACGTTTTTTCATATCCCTGGCTTCTGTTCCATACTTTTGTTGTCACAAATACTTCACTTCGTTCCAATCCACAATTGCGCACAGCCTTACCAATTTCTTCCTCATTCGCATAATCGGTTGCCGTATCTACATTGCGGAATCCCTGCTGCAGTGCCCAAGTAATGATCGGTTCCTCCAAAGACACCGTACCAAGGCCAAATCGCGGCATTTTCACTCCATTGCTAAGTGTAACCGTATCCAGCAAACTGCCATACTTATTTTCCATTTCTTTTATTCCCCTCTCATTTTATTCAATCTATCTTTTGATAAACAATTCTGCCGCCCACCATGGTCATTTCTACCTGTACCTCCAGCAGAGCCTCCGGCGGAAGTGCAAAAATATCCCGATCCAATACAATCAGATCTGCCACATACCCCGGCAGCAACCGGCCCTTCCAGTTTTCCGCAAATTCAGCATGCGCGCTGCCCCATGTATATGCATCCAGAGCATCTTCCAGGCTCATGCATTCCATCGGATAAAAGCCCCCTATCGGTTCTCCTCGCAAATCCTTTCGCTCCACTGCACAATACAGATTATGGAATGGCTGGAATGCTTCCACCGGTGCATCCGTTCCCAAACTGACAAAAGCGCCCAGCCTTTTTAGAGAAGCAAATGCATATGAAGTAGAAGCTAATTGCGCTCCTACTCTCGCTTCGGCAATATGCAGATCATAGTTCAAAAAAATCGGCTGCACCATCGCCAGAATACCCAGACGGGCAATGCGCTCCAGTAAAGCCCGATCGGTGATTTGGCAATGGATAAGCCCATGCCTCAGCACATTCATGCCCGATTGCATCGTGCGTTCATAGCTGTCTATCACCGCAGCAATCGCTGCATCCCCAATGGCATGCGTAACCACCTGCACGCCATGCTCTGCAGCCAGATTGCACAATTCATCCATCTGATCGTCGCTCAATACCTGCGTACCATAATTCAGAGGATCATCAGCATATGGTTGCCGCATGAGGGCCGTCCGCGCTCCAAGGGAACCATCCTTATATAATTTCAGCGGTCCCAGAGAAAGCATTCTGTTATATGATTTTCTCTGTTCCCATTCGGTGTGTAAAAAATGTTCAAAATTTTTCCGCTGCAAAAAGCAATACTGATGCCGATATCGCAAAGGCAGCCGCCCCTGCTCATATAATCGGCGCCACAAAGGAAACATCCAAGCCGCATTCTCATCCCCCACGTCGTTGGATTGCACCGAAGTAAGCCCCTGACGAACAGCCAACCGCATTGCACGGCAATACAATTCCTCCAGTCGGCCTATATCCGGCTTAGGCACCGCTTTTGCCACTGCATAGCAGGCATTTTCTGTGACAATTCCGTTGGGCAAACCATCTTCCCCAAGCATAATCTCGCCGCCGTCAATCACCGTTTGCGCTGTAATCTGCGCAATCTCCAGTGCTTTTGTATTGGCACAACTCATATGCCCGCAGACACGTTCCAACACAATCGGAATTTCCGTAGAAATTCGATCCAGTTCCTGCCTGACTGGAGGGCGTTGCTCACCTCTGGTAAAATAATCCTGATTCCATCCAATCCCATGAATGCCCGCTCCGGTCAGCTGCGGATTTTCTTTCATAAACGTTCTGCACCGCGCAATTATATCCTCAACGCCGTTTGCCTCTCCCAGATCGCACAATGCCTGCCATTCGCCCACCAGGCTCATATGCTGATGGCTGTCATTAAAACTGGGCAAAATAACTCTGCCGCCAACATCCATCTTTTGAGCACCCAAAGGTGCCATGGCCAGAATCTGCACATCGCTTCCTACTGCTGCCACCAGATCATCATGGATCCAAACAGCTTCCGCAAATTTCTCTTTTTGCAAATAAATTTTTCCGTGATATAAAACTAAATCCACAATTATTTCCTGACTATATTTTTTTAATTATTAATTCTCGTTTTCTCTCAAAATTCCTGCCCTGTTTCCGTTCTTTCAAAAAAAGAAGAATGGCCTTCCAAATGTAAGCCATTCTTCTTTTATATAAAATCGCTGCTGGAGCAGGTGCTGTATTACTGTTCCAGCAGCGCGGCGAAACACCGGTGCCGCCTCTTCCATTGTCAGGTATAAAGGAGGTTGTGATAGTGAAATTATTATCTTGCGGTCATTCTCATTTTCAATAGTAGACAATAGAATTACTTGCAGCAAAGTGCCCGAAACCACTGCCAAAAGCAGTCGTTTCTAAAAGGGAAGTTTCCTTCCTCTGGATAACTTTGAAAGCAGAATCGTCGTATCTGTCTCCAAAAAAGAAATGTTACCAAATTTATACTTTGCTGACTCTTATACACTCTGTTCTGCAGAGTCCGCAAATTTTCCATGCAGCCATAGAGTCAGCCGCAAAGTTTCTTCTGTCGGTTCATTTTCTATGGCATGCGTTGCTCATCGGGCAGCAGCCACAATTGCCCCCACAGGGAGATTTTCCTTTTCTTTTATCTTTTATCATTTTTCTGATAATCATCGCTACCAGCAGAATCAGCAATAAGGAGACACCTATGGTAGCAATATTTTTTATGATCCATGCAAACATCTTGTACCAGCTCCTTTTCATCCGGGCCATCCGCATACGCAAACGGCCCGGGCTGTTTACAATTTGCTATTTTGTTTTTACCGCGACGTCAGTTGTCAGCTTTGTAGCTTCTTTATACGGTCTGAACAACATGTAAAGCATGCATGCCAGTACTACCACTGCAAAAATCAAGCCGATCACCTGTACATTTCCGGCAAACAGTCTGCCAAACTGATTGATCATCAGCGCCACTACATAAGCAAAAACGCATTGATACGCAATCGCAAACCACGTCCATTTGGGATTGTTCATTTCTCTTCTGATAGCGCCAATCGCCGCAAAGCAGGGGGCGCACAGGAGGTTAAACGCCAGGAAAGAATATCCGCTTACCGGAGTAAATACGGAAGCCAGTGTCGTATAGACATTTCCCGCAGCACCATAGAGAATCCCCATCGTACCTACAATATTTTCCTTTGCCACCAAACCGGTAATGGATGCAACGGCTGCTTCCCAGGTTCCCCAGCCCAGCGGTGCAAAAATCCAGGCAATCGCGCTGCCGACTGCAGCCAACAGGGAATAGTTCAATTCATCCTCTGTCAACAGACGGAAGGTTCCATCCACAAAGCCAAAATAAGAAGTGAACCAGACAAGAATTGTGGAAAGCAGAATAATCGTACCTGCCTTTTTAATAAAGGACCATCCGCGTTCCCACATCGATCTCAGTACATTGCCTGCTGTCGGCCAATGATATGCAGGAAGTTCCATTACAAAAGGAGCAGGATCGCCGGAGAACATTTTCGTCTTCTTCAACATAATGCCGGAGACGATGATGGAAAGCATCCCCAGGAAATAAGCCGAAGTGGAAATCCAGGGAGATCCTCCAAAAATTGCGCCCGCAATCATGGCAATAAAGGGCACTTTTGCTCCGCAGGGAATGAAGGTCGTAGTCATAATCGTCATGCGGCGATCCCGTTCATTTTCAATGGTTCGCGACGCCATAATGCCGGGAATACCGCAACCTGTGCCGATCAGCATGGGGATAAAGGATTTACCGGAAAGGCCGAATTTGCGGAAAATACGATCCAGCACAAAGGCAATACGCGCCATATATCCGCAGGCTTCCAGGAACGCCAGCAGCAGGAACAAAACCAGCATCTGCGGCACAAAGCCCAGTACTGCGCCTACACCGGCCACAATGCCATCCAAAATCAAACCACTTAACCAATCGGCAGCTCCTATCGCTTGCAATCCGCTTTCTACCAGGACAGGAATGCCCGGCACCCATATTCCGTAAGCAGAAGTATCAGGTGCACCATAAGCTTCTTTATATTCCATATCAAGATATTCAGTCACCGCTGCCTGCAGATCTTCTCTGGTTACACCCGGCACTTCTGTCACTTCCAGGGTCTCTTCATCTTCTACTTCATAGGAAAGAGACGCATCCAACGGCGTCAGGGCAATCAACTGATCAAGCGCTGCTTTTGCCGTTTCTTCTTCATAAGTTTCCGCTTCTGCATCCAGTGCCTGAACAATTTCCTCTGTTCCGTACTCAGATGCAAAGGCATCAATAATCAAGTCTGTATCGCCATACTGTTCTGCTGCTTCCTCATATTGTGCCGAACCAATTCCAAACAGATGCCAACCATCGCCAAACAAACCATCATTTGCCCAATCCGTAGCAGCCGAACCTACGGTTACCATAGAAATATAGTAGACCAGGAACATCACCAATGCAAAAATCGGTAATCCCAACCAGCGATTCGTCACTACGCGGTCAATTTTATCGGATGTAGAGAGTTTTCCCGTATGCTTTTTCTTATAGCATGCTTTCATAATAGAAGCTATGTAAAGATAGCGCTCATTGGTGATGATGGATTCTGCATCATCATCCATTTCCTGCTCTACCGCCTGAATATCGTTTTCCATATGAGCGCGCAAATCCGCATCCAGTTTCAATTCCTGCAGCACTTTTTCATCACGCTCAAAAATTTTAATCGCATACCAGCGTTGTTGTTCTTCCGGCAACCCATGCACTGCTGCCTCCTCGATATGTGCCAGCGCATGCTCTACCACACCCGAGAAAGTATGCATCGGCACTGTCTTGACATTTTTGGCAGCGTCAATTGCTGCTTCTGCCGCTTCTTGAATACCGGTACCTTTCAAGGCAGAGATTTCAACGATTTTGCAGCCTAATTGTCTGGATAATTCCTCTGTATTAATGTGATCCCCGTTTTTCTTCACGATATCCATCATATTAATGGCAATCACCACAGGAATTCCCAGTTCCGTTAACTGTGTCGTCAGATAGAGGTTCCGCTCCAAATTCGTGCCATCAACAATATTCAGGATTGCATCCGGGCGTTCTCCAACCAAATAATTTCTCGAAACCACTTCCTCCAACGTATAGGGAGAAAGTGAATAAATTCCGGGAAGGTCGGTAATGATTACATCGTCATGTTTTTTCAATTTACCTTCTTTTTTCTCCACTGTAACACCCGGCCAGTTACCCACAAACTGATTGGAGCCGGTCAGCGCGTTAAACAGTGTAGTCTTACCACTGTTAGGGTTGCCTGCAAGCGCAATACGTAAACTCATTTTAAAATCCTCTTCTATATTAAGTTAGCAATAACTAACTTATATTCAAAAAAAATATATCCTTTTTTTAATAATACGATGACTCTTATTCCACTTCAATCATTTCTGCATCCGCTTTACGCAGCGAAAGTTCATAACCGCGTACC
This sequence comes from Clostridiales bacterium, assembly GCA_003149735.1. Next base: position 10,792 of record QANA01000007.1, read on the forward strand.
GTCACTTCGATAGGATCCCCAAGCGGCGCCACTTTGCGCACATATACTTCCGTTCCTCTTGTCAAACCCATATCCATAATGCGGCGCTTTACGGCACCTTCTCCATGAAGTTTGACAACTTTTACCGTCTGTGCAACCTTCACTTCTCTCAGTGTTTTCATTGCATTTTTCCTCCTTATGCCATATTTTCACTATCTGATAAAAATCAAATAAGGATTTTCCGAGCCATTTCCTCGCTAATCGCCACACGAGATTCCTTCACATTGACGATCACATTGCCGCCCAACGCGCTTATAATACTCACTCTACCGCCTACTACAAACCCAAGATCAGCCAAATGTTTTTTGACTTCCGGAGTTCCGCCGATCCTGCGAATGGTATTCTCTTCTCCAAGCTCTGCCAAAACCAACGGCATCATTTTTGTTCTCCCTTTCCAAGCTTATATAATTAGCCTATGCTAACCATATAGTAAAAATTATAGTTAGCATTCGCTAACTATGTATATATTATGCCATCTTCCGTCGATTGTCAATACTTTCTTTACAAAAAAATACACCATTTATTGACACCTGTCATGATGGAAAAGGCCCTGCATTTCTTGCCAAACACAGTACTTTTTGTTATTGTTAATATAAATTAAGTTCCATTGCCGTGAAAGGAATCCTGCCATGAAAATATATGAATCAGCAGAAAATTATTTGGAGATGATCTACATACTCAGCAAAAAGCAAAGTGAAGTGCGCTCCATCGATGTTGCCGCTGAAACCGGTTTTACCAAACCCAGCGTAAGCCGTGCCATGAAAAATCTGCGTCAAAGCGGTCATATTTTAATGGATGAAAAAGGGTATCTCACGCTTACGCCCCTGGGATTGGAAGTGGCAGAAAAGGTATATGAGCGCCATGAGCTGTTCTCCAAGCTGCTTATGTGTATTGGCGTCAGCCCTGAAACTGCCTTAGCCGATGCCTGTCGAATTGAACATGTTATCAGCAGTGAAACATTTGATCGCATTAAAGATTTTGCCCGTCAATATATTGTTGAGCATCCGCATGAAAAGTAATCATCCTAAAAATTCCAAGCTGTTTCCTCTTGCGTTTCAGTTATGTATTGGCACGCTGAACGGGCTTGCTGTCGGTTGGAGTACGCTTCGTTATCTGCATACGGCAAACTATCCCTCTATTCTGTTTGCCCTATTTTTTCTGTTCGTTTCCTATTTTCTTTCCGTTGCGCTTCACGAAAGCGGGCATTGTTTATTCGGCCTGCTTTCGGGATACCGGTTCCTCTCTTTTCGGTTAGGCAATTGGATCCTGTTAAAAACAGCATCCGGATTTCGGTTTGGGCGCTATAATCTGCATGGAACAGGCGGGCAATGTCTGATGCTGCCACCCGAGACAAACTCCGGAGATTATCCTTATCGCCTTTACCATGCCGGAGGATTGCTCACCAATCTGTTTTTTCTTTTATTAACCGGCCTGCTTTACTATTGGCTTCCCCCTTCTCTATTTTCCCTGTTTTGTTTTTATTTGGCAGCCTGGAATGCCTTTGCCCTGTTGCTCAACGGCATCCCTATGGAATTCGAAGGGCTGGCCAACGATGGAAAAAATTTATTTTCCGCCCAGAAAGATCCCATCGCCCTGCAGGCCATGCGTATTCAGTTGCAGACTATCCGTCATCTGACAGAGGGCAACGGATTTGCCTCCCTCCCCGAAGATTTTTTTGCACTTCCCTCCGACGCCGATTTGCGCAACCCGCTCATCGGTACTGTCGCCGTATTACACTGCAGCAATCTGTTAGCTCGTCATTCCTTTACGCAGGCAGCGCAACAGATACAATCCCTGCTGGCCACCCAATCCCTTTCTTCTTTTCTGAGCAATCAGTTGCGCTGCGAGCTGCTCTATCTGCAGTTGCTTCAGGGGGAAAACGGCGCTGCTCAGCAATCTTACAATGCCGATTTGAAAAAATATCTCCAATTGTACAAGCATTCACTCAGCGCACAGCGTTTACTTTATACGATAGCAATCCTTTTGGAAAAAGATATGACAAAAGCCACACACGCACTCTCTGCTTTTGAAAAAATTGCAGTCTCTTATCCCTATGCGGGTGAATTGCAGGACGAACGATGCTTTTTACAATTAGCTTATGAAAAGGCTTTAAGCTTAAATTTGACTAACTGTTAAATCCTATTTCCTCGCTTATCGGCAAAAAAGATGGCGGTGTATTCACAAAATACACCGCCACTTTTAATAGGAAAGGAAAAGTTTATTTATAAACCCTCATGCGAGAATTTATCGATGATACACGAAAACCACGCTTTCGTAACTTCATTATATAGTATATTTTTTAAAATACTCTGAATTTCATCTGAAAATCAAAAAGTTCAGACAATTTTTCTTACACCAGCTTTGCGTTGTCCACTACCAAATCGTAGACTCTGTTCTGCAAAATCGCCTGTGTAATATTATCTTTTCCATAGTAATCTTCAAATGTCGAACCGTACACGCTTTCAAAATTCTCATCGGAAGCATATCCCAAGGACTGCATCAGCGATTGTTTTTCCTGCTCATATTCTTCTTCACCAAGTTCCATGCCCTCTGCTTCTGCAATCGCTCGCACAATCAGCTCATCGCCGATTTCCGTATATGCCCATCCGTAAACAGTCTCCGTAAACTCCTCTTCGGTGATCCCGTAATTGGCCTGGAGATAATCATTCAATTCGGAATTGCTGTATTGCGCCAAAGAAGTGTAATAATCCACATATTCCGCGACATACGCCTCAATCTGGCTGTCGGGGTAAGAGTTAAACATGCAGTTGCTGCGCACCACTTCCCAAATCGCCTGCAACTGTGCAGTCTCTGCTTCTTCCGCAAACTGCGCTTTCAAACTGGCTTCCAATCCCTCTTCATAAGCCGCTACCGTATCATACGAAAGATTTTCCGCTACAAATGCATCGTTATATTCGGGAAGCTCTGCCTGATAGACTTCTTCCAACACGATCTCAAAATAGGCATCTTTTCCTGCAAAATCTGCCGACCAATAGTCTTCTGGGAAAGTCACATCCACCTGTTTGGTTTCACCAGCCTGCATCCCCACAATACCTTCTTCAAACCCGGGAATATATTCTCCAAGGCCAAGAATAATCGATTCGCTGGAAGCGGAGCCTCCTTCAAACAGTTCGCCATCCATATATCCCTGATAGCTGGCAACCACTTTATCGCCCTCGGCTGCAGCACGCTCTACCTGTTCATATTCTGCATAGCTATATAGCATCTGTCGGATATTCAAGTCCAGAATTTCCGGGGTTACTTCTTCCGCTTTCACCAGCTGCGCTTCTACGCCGAGATACTCACCCAAGGAAACGTAATAACTTGCCTCATGCTCTTTTTCTTCAAAAGGCTTCAAGAGATTTTTCTCTTCTGCACAGCCCGCCAGCCCCATCATAAAAACAGCAAGCAGCAAAGCCGCTGTTATTCTTCTCATTTTTTTCATATTCAGGGAAAACTCCTTTTTGTGATACTGTTTCATTTTACCCCATTCGCTCTTTAAAAGCAATTTTTCTATCTGCTTATTTACAAAAAATGTGCAATTCAATCGTTATTTCTCTTAATATGGAAAAATCGGAACATTCCGCTGGGCAGTTCAAAAACCAAGGCAATCGCTAAAATAATAGCGCCTACCATCTTAATTGCAGCCAATCCCTGAACAAGTGACTCCTGCAATTGATTGTTCACCAAATAGTAAACCGTCTGATAAATGCTGGTACCCGGAATCAGTGGAAGAATGCCGGGAATAAATACCGTTGCCGGGCATTGTTTATACACTGCAAAAAAACGGGATAACAACATAATCAGCACGGTTGCAAAAAAGATTGAGGTGGTTTTACCGCAGCCAATATATTCTGTCAATGCTAAATAAACTCCCCAACCGGCTCCGCCGATCAGACCGCAATAAAGATAATACTTCTTTTGCACGCCAAAGAGCAGAGAAAATGCAATAGTCCCTGCAGCTGCCATGCCTATTTGAAGAATCATAATAAAATTCCTCCCAAAAGAGAACGGCAAAAAGCAAAGGTGACGCCCACTCCAACGGCGATGCTGATAAATCCAAGCAATGCATCCAACAGGCGCACCGTGCCGGAAATATAATCACCGCCAGTCATATCCCGTATCCCACTGGTCAGGGCAACGCCCGGAATTAACTGTGTAATGGAACCAACCACCATATTGCCAAGATTTTTCCCAAATCCGATCCTACAACAAAGTATGCACAACAACGCAATCAATGCGCTGTTGCACAAATTTCCCACCAACCGTGACAGATGTTTATCGCTGACAAAATACATGAAAAAGTATAGTATCATACTGACTGCACATACTGCCACAAAATCCATAAAATCTGCCCGCAGCAATGCGCAAAAACAAGCGCTGCCCATACCCGAAGCCAGCACCTGCAGCCAAAATGCCGGTTTTTCCATTTTTTCTATTGTTTCCAGTTTCTTCCACGCTTGTTCGCAGGTATACTTTCCCTTTTCAATTTCCCTGGATAACTGGTTCACCTCAGTAATTTTATCCAGGCGTACACTGCTGACGGGAATATGTTCTATTTTTGCGCTCTGCGCCTGTCCCTGCATATTGCAGGTTGCTATAATTGCATTTCCCATCACAGCAAATCCTGCAGTCTCTATTCCGTAATACTCCATAATGCGGCGCATCGTTTCTTCTACGCGAAATATCTCCGCACCACTCTCCAGCAGAATTTTTCCTGCCTTTGTCGCCAGTTCCAATACCTGCTGCCCATTGATTTCTGCCATTCCTGTGCTCCTTTCCGCATCATTTTCAGCGCTGTCCGAATACATCTCTATAGAAGAATACCACAAAATTTTCCATACGCATCATTTTACTTCTATTTTTTACGATCTGCTAACACGTTTTGCCCTTGCTTCACCTATTTCATTGCCGTCAAAATGAAAATCCCATGAATTGAGAAAATTCATGGGATTGATATCCTTTTACATGTCTTCCAGCTTTAACCCTAAGCTGTCTGCCACATTCTTATTGACACATTTACGGCGATAAATATTTACACCATTTCTCAATCCCGCATCCATCGAGACAGCTTTTTCCAACCCATAGTTGGCCATCATTAAACCATATTTAATGGTGGTATTGGCAAGCGCCACAGTAGAAGTATTCGGAACTGCACCGGGCATATTACCCACACAGTAGTGTACTACTCCTTCTTCAATAAATATCGGATCATCATGCGTCGTTACATGCGAGGATTCACAGCACCCACCCTGATCAATTGCAATATCCACAATCACCGATCCTTTTTTCATTAATTTCAAATGTTCCCTTCTGACCAGCTTTGGTGTGGAGCCGCCAGGGATCAATACAGAGCCAATCACCAAATCTGCCGTTTCCAGACATTTGCGGATATTCGCTTCTGTAGAATACAGCGTGGTTACACTGGCTCCGAAAATATCTTCAATGTAGGCCAATCTATTGGGATTCACATCCAGCAAGGTAACCTGCGCATCAATTCCCACTGCCGCTTTTGCAGCATAAGTGCCGGCCACACCGCCTCCGATAATCACAATTTTTCCGCGTTCCACTCCGGGAACCCCTCCCAACAGGATGCCGCGGCCTCCATAGGATTGCTCAATATATTTTGCACCTTCCTGAATGGATAGACGCCCTGCGATCTGGCTCATCGGGCGCAGGCAAGGTAAATTTCCCGCGGAATCCGTTATCGTTTCAAAAGCAACCGCCTTCACGCCTTTTTCCAACAGTACTTCGGCCAATTTCTTATTCGCTGCCAAATGCAGATAAGTAAAAAGAATTTGCCCCTCCCGCAAATATTCATATTCGCATGCCTCAGGCTCCTTGACTTTCACAATCATATCGCAGCAATCAAAAACCTCTTGAGGTGTCTCTAAAATCACTGCACCCGCAGCTTCATATTCTGCATCACTAAATCCGGCACCTATGCCCGCAGTTTTTTCCACATACACTTCATGCCCATTACTCACGTATGCCATTACGTTATCCGGCGTAAGACCTACCCGGTATTCATGATTTTTCAGTTCTTTTGTTGTCCCTATCCGCATAAAAATATATCCTCCAATAAATAATCCCCAAATTATTATTTTTTAACTGCTATTGCAAAATTTTAACCGTATTATATCATATATCTCCTCTGTATCATATATTGGGGCACCTAAAAAAGCGAATTATTGTTAAAGATGCTGCCTAAAAGCTTTTTCGAAAGTTTCTTTACTTTCAAGACTCGCAAACACTTCAAACGCTCCAACTCATAACGCCTACAATTTCGGTATCCCTAAAATCGATTACATTGCAGCGGCCTATTTCAACGATAGCCTCTTCTATCAACTCCCACACCGGCGCCTTTGAATTAGAATAAATAAAACAGGATGGCTTTTAGGCCATCCTGTTTTATTACGGACATTCTGATCAGAGATAGATTTACCGCCGGCTTCACATTTTAATTTTTCCCTATATCTGAAAGCTTTTTCTCGTATACTTACACTTCTATCAGATTGTATCCAGATTTCATTTCATCAGATATCAATCCGATATTCCTCTTCCAGTGCTGATATAGTGCCCCTCCTGTATTGCCGCAAAGGTTGCAACTACGCAGACAACCAGCGCACTGTATTGCAGGTCAAGAATCGATAATGTCATTGGCAAAACAAACAGCAATATTCCGGTCAACTTATTCATCACAGTGTGTAAAGTCACCAATTGTTTTCGCATCACATAACCGGAAATCAAATTGACTGCTTTAATTAGCGCGATAACAGCAATCCATAAATAGCTCCACACCGGAATATGGAAGATTGGCAGCAATTTTATAAGGCAGATCACAACTAAGAAAAAATCGGCAAGGGTATCCAGCTTAGAGCCAAATTCACTGACTGTACCGGTTTTTCTTGCTACTGTACCGTCAATGATATCTGTAAGACCTGCCACAATATACAACACATAAAATGCAGAAGATAATGCCGGGCAGAACAGTAAACCGAAACTGCAAAGAATCCGAATACTTGTGATGATATTTGCCATTACATCAGCGCTCC
>QANA01000088.1 GCA_003149735.1 Clostridiales bacterium
TTTCCACTTCTTCATGGTTCAATTTTGGCAAAATAGCCGGTTTCTTGGTGAGGCTATCCGCATAAGCATCAATACCCACATTGGAAACCGTTGCCAAAGACCACGGAACAAAAGAAGAATCTCCATGTTCACCAAATACATAAGCATGTACATTTTGTTGATTCAGATTATAATATTCCGCCAAACGGGAACGCAATCTTGCCGTATCCAACGCGGTACCAGAACCAATGATCTGATGTTCAGGCAATCCGGAAACCTTGATGCACTCATAGGTCAGAATATCAACCGGATTACTTACAATAACATAGATTGCATTCGGTGCATATTTCACGATTTCCTTCATAATGCTCTTGGTAATATTTACGTTAGTTTGTGCAAGATCCAGACGCGACTGGCCAGGTTTTCTTGCAATACCGGAGGTCAATATGACAATATCGGAATCTACTGCGTCCTGATAACTTCCGGCATAGATGGATGACGGGGAACAATACAACACACCCTGGCGGATATCCATCGCCTCACCCAGAGCCTTTTCTTCGTTAATGTCAATCATAACAATTTCCGAGGCAACGCCATTTACCACCATTGTATAGGCAATTGTGGAACCAACGCTTCCGGCTCCGATAATGGTCACTTTGTTACTCATGATAATCTCCTTTATATTCCAAATAATATTCTGACTTTTTTATAAACAGCGAATCCACCGCTGATTTTTCTATTTATTTCCGCTTAGTCAAACTTGATGCGGACTTTTTAATTTTTCCGAAAGATGCTTGGAGAGCAGAGCCAGCGAACAAGCCATATTCTCGCTTTGAATCAGCACTTCCGGAGGAGCATTTAAATGTGCTGGGGCAAAATTCCAAATGGCTTGCACCCCACTTTCCACCAACATATCACAAACTTTCTGCGCTTCATAATTTGGCACTGTGATGATCCCGATTTTAATCTGCATACGCTTACAAAGATCTATCAATTTAGTCAATGGGAAAATCTGTTTACCGTTCACTTTACATCCAACCAGACTTTCATTCACATCGAATGCCGCAACAATATCCAATCCGTATTCAGCAAATCCACCATAAGATAGCAGCGCAGTTCCCAAATTACCCACTCCTACCAAAACAGCACTATGCGTATCATCATATCCCAGAAAATGCTCAATATCTGTTATCAACTCCTCAATCGCATAACCTATTTTGGGGCGTCCACCATCACTTACCAAAGAAAGATCTTTTCGCACCTGCACATCATTAAGCCCTAATGCTTCTGCGATCATCGTGGCAGAAATATTTGAAATACTGCCTTTCGGTAGTCCTTTCAAATAATTTAAATATCTGGGCAGCCGGGAAATCGTCTGCACAGAAACCGATTTATAATCCATTTTTCTCACTCCAAATCCGAATTAATATGATGCTTCAGTGCAGCTTGTGCAACGAAATCCTTCTATCACAATTCTATCTTAATTGATTTCAGCAGAAAAATGAAATATGAAGAATTATATATCGATATTCTTTTATCGATATATAATTCTTCATATCGTTGATAAATAGCCAAATAATTCAAACACATCTATTTTCTCAACATTTTTGCTCAATTATCTATCAAAATTCCCTTATTAATTGATAATTCGCACGTTTATACAGTTCTTTTTCGTTTTTGTTATATAAAAATCTATATAGGAAAATACTATATTTACTTTTTTCGGCATGTCTATAATCGATTTCCATAAATTTTCAGTTCAATTTTCCTCTTCTACTCGAGCAATTTCAATATCAATTCCCCGATTACGATAAGGTGCTAACGTCTTTTCGTCCGCATATTCATCTGTTACAATCACATTGATTTCTGTAACATCTGCAAACTTTACAAATGCTGACTTGCCAAACTTACTGGAATCACAAAGCAAAATCACTTCATCTGCCCGTTTTACAAATTCCTTTTTTACCAAAGCCAAATTGATATCTGTATTGGTCGCACCTTTCTCTACCGTTACTCCTTCCGCAGAAAGAAACGCTTTATCCGCATTAATATCCTGCAGAACATCAATGGTCATCTGACCAAATAAGCTGTTGAACTTGTTTCTCAAAAAACCGCCGGTCAGCAATATTTTCGCATTGGAATGAGAACTCAGATAATAAGCCACCTCCAAATCATTCGTGACAATTGTAATATCCGGAATTTCCGCAATTGTCATAGCCAACTCTCGGGTAGTTGTGCCAATATCAATAATAATTTTATCTCCCGGCTCCACCATAGTAGCTGCCAATTTGCCAATCGCCTGTTTCTCGGCCTGATGCTCTACCAAACGTTCCGCATACGGCAAGTCAAAATTGGTTTTCTTATTACTAATCGCTCCTCCATGCGTCCGTTTTAATAATCCGGCAAACTCCAGCTCCCTCAAATCATTTCGTACAGTAGCAGGTGAAACATTAAATTCTTCGCATAAATCAGCCACCGTTGTTTTGATCTTTCGATTGACTAATTCTACTATCAATCGTTTTCTCTCTTCCGCAAAGATGTTTTCTTCGTTCTTGCTCAAAAAGGCTTCCTCCAACTATTGCAGCAGCTAATCTCGCTGCCATTCTCCCTCTTATTTTATATTTTAACACAAATTTTCTAAAAATGTAGCTCTTTCCAATCAGAAAACAGTAGCTTAATTTCTCTATTCCTGTGTTATACTATAAAAAAATAATGAATTTGATTTACCGGAGCTGATTTATGAAAAAAATTCTTCTAATTGCCACCGGTGGTACAATTGCTTCCAAGCCAACTTCTGCTGGACTGGCTCCACAAATCTCCTCAGAAGAGATTTTAAGCTATGTACCCGAAGCCGCTGCGCTGTGTAGCATTACTGCTCTACAACTATTTAATCTGGACAGTACCAATATTAATTATCTGCATTGGCAAAAAATAGCACAGTGCGTGCAACAAAATTATGATTTATACGATGGATTCGTGATCACACACGGCACAGATACCATGGCTTATTCTGTCGCGGCTCTTTCTTATCTGATACAAAACAGCCGTAAACCTATTGTTTTTACCGGCTCCCAAAAATCAATCTACGAAAAAGATACTGATGCACGCAACAATTTACTCAATGCATTCATTTATGCGGCCGATGATCGCGCCTGCGGCGTTCATTTAGTATTTGACGATCGTGTAATTCTCGGAACCCGAGCCCGCAAAACCCGTACGAAAAGCTATAATGCCTTTTCCAGTATCGATTATCCAGAAGTAGCTATTTTCCGCGATCATCGCTTAATTTACTATATTGAAGAACATATTGCTCAACAGACGCCTGACTTTTACACAGAATTAGATCCTCATGTTTTTGTGCTTAAATTGATTCCCGGAATGGATGCCGAAATCATTTCCTATCTCCAGCAACATTACGACGCGCTTATCATCGAGAGCTTTGGTGTAGGTGGAGTCCCCTGCTATGAGGATGAGCGTTTTCTGGAAGCGATTCAACAGTTTTTAGCAGCCGGAAAAACGATTGTCATGGCTACTCAGGTGCCTCATGAAGGCAGTGATATGGAAGTATATCAGGTTGGGTATCATTTAAAAGAGAAATACGAACTAATCGAAGCTTATACCATGACATTAGAATCAGCCTTAACAAAATTGATGTGGATTTTAGCACAGACGCGTGATCGAGAGAAAATTCGTTCCTATTTTTATACACCTATCCAAAAAGACATTTTGATTCCCTAAGAATTTCTAAATAAGAGGCCTGCTCAAATCGAGCAGGCCTCTTATTTTATTAGATAACAAGGGATTTATTTTCAAAAACAAAAAAAGGAAATTCGCCCTCAAGCACGAATTAATAAAAATAGAATTATAGGTCTCATAACTTTCAATATAAGGAGGAAATAATGGCTGTTTTAGAATTAACTTTTCGTTCAGAAGTGCTTGGATTTGATCAGAATGTAATGGTCATCCTGCCTGAACCCGAAAATCTTTCTCTCTCTCAAAGAGAGCATGCATTTGACGGAACTTTCCCTGTTTTATATCTGCTGCACGGCTATACCGACGACCATACATCTTGGCTGCGCCGCAGCAGTGTAGAACGCTACATGACAATGGATTCCGCACGTCCTTTAGTCTGCATTTGCCCTTCTGTACAAAATTCTTTTTATACAGATATGGAATATGGATGGAGATATTTTACCTATTTAACCGAAGAATTGCCTGATCTGCTTTCTCGCTGGATACGTATTTCTACCCAGCCGGAAGATACTTTTATTGCTGGCCTCTCCATGGGAGGATATGGTGCTTATAAAATTGCGCTCACCCATCCCGAGCGTTTTGCCGCAGCCGCCAGTTTCTCCGGAGTTCTGGATATTGTCAGAAGCGGTAAAGAAAACCCACAGAAAGATATGGTCGCTTACAATGTTTTCGGCAAAAAGCGTAGCGAATTGAGCGGCACCAAACATGATATTTATTATTTATTGGACAAAGCAATTGCTGAGGGTAAAAAATTGCCCAAACTTTATTCTTCTTGCGGTACTGCTGATTCCTTATATGAAAACAATTTGGGATTCCGGGATTACATTCAACAAAAGGGCATTGACTATACTTACTCCGAGCAAGAAGGTCTTGCACATGAATGGGCATTCTGGGATAGCGAAGTTAAGAAGCTTTTAAACTGGCTGCCGATTCGCGAAATTCAATAAGGAGGATCGTATTATGTCATTGGGAACATTATATTTTTATTCTGAAGTTTTGCACTCTTCTCAAAAGGTAAATATTGTTCTGCCTGAGCCGCACACGATCTATCCTTTACCTAAAGAGAACATGGAAGTTCTCTATTTGCTGCACGGCATGCAAGGCAGTTCCCATTCCTGGGTCTCAGCCAGTTCGGTAGAACGCTATCTTTATGAATCCGGTCGTAATATGGCTATTGTTATTCCGACTATGAAGTCCAACTTCTATACAGACCATAAAATAGGTGATGCGTATTTTACCTACATAGCTGAAGAGTTGCCTAAAATAGTTGAAAGTTATCTGCATATTACACAAGATCGGGAACATACATATGTTGCAGGCCTTTCTATGGGAGGATACGGAGCCGTTAAGTTAGCTTTGAACTACCCTCAAAAATTTAAAATGGCCGCTTCTTTCTCTGGCGCACTTGGGATGCATGATACCATGAAACGTGCTGCCGAACAGGATAAGCATTATCTGTTCAACTTTATTTATGGTTCATTGGAAGAATATACCAATTCTGTAAACGATACTTCTTATTTATTGGAAAAATGCGTACAGGATAATGCTCCATTGCCAAAGCTCTATATTTCTTGTGGAACTGCAGACAGTCTATTGCCGGCAAATAAAGCATTTGTGGAAAAAGCCCGTTCTTTAGGCTATCAGGTAAAATTCCATATTGAAAAGGAAATGGGACACGCTTGGCGGTTTTGGGATCTTGAAATTGAAAAATTACTTCGTTCTCTATTATAACTTGTATTTTAAAAAGGAGATGCTTCTGCATCTCCTTTTTTATTTTCTAAAAATTCCTTTATTGCGCTTTTCCGGTTTTTCCATACCTTCCAATTCAGCAATCAATTCTTTTTGTCTGTCCGTTAGTTTCCTTGGGATCTCCACGTTTACTTCCACAAAAAGATCTCCTTTGCGATCCTGCCTCAAATATTTGATACCCTTTTCACGCAAGCGGAAAACCGTCCCTGTCTGTGTACCAGCCGGTATTTTATACTTTACTTCACCTTCCAAAGTAGGCACCTGTAATTCGCATCCCAAGGCCGCCTGACCGAAGCTGATTGGCATTTCCAGATATAAATCCGCGCCCTCTCTTTTAAAGCGTTTATGTGGTTTAACCCGTACATAAATCAATAGCGATCCAGCTTGTGCACCCTGATCTCCGGCATTCCCCTGCCCATAAAGCGTCAAAGTCTGTCCATCATTAATACCAGCGGGAATATTGATACTGATTGTGCGTTTCCGATTTACTTTTCCTGTGCCTCCGCATACTTCGCAAGGATCATCTATAATTTCACCACTTCCTCCGCATTGCTGGCATGTAGTGATATTTAAAAAGCCTCCCATTGAACGTCGAACTTG
>QANA01000006.1:0-6850 GCA_003149735.1 Clostridiales bacterium
GTAAATAGGCAGATTATATTTCCGGCTGAGGACGCCGGCTCCTTTGATATGATCTATATGTTCATGGGTAATTAATATACCGGCTAAAGCCCCTGCATGCTGCCCGGTTTCACGCAAAGCTTTTTCAATGGCGCTGCCGGTTGCTCCCGCATCGACCAGAATGGCCGTACGACCGGCAGAGATCAGCGAAGTGTTGCCGGAAGAGCTGCTGAGCAACGGCGAAAATTGTAGATTCATGTAATCCTCCAGTTTCTATTTTTATTATATAGGAGAAAGGATGATTTTGAAATAGAAATCTGTATAAAAAGCGGAGCGGGCCATCGGCCCGCTCCGGATAAACATCAATAATTCCTTAATATTATTTTTCCTGAATTAATTTAATAATATCACCAACCGTCTGAATTTCTTCTGTTTCTTCGATGACGATATCAAAAGTATCTTCGATTTCTATGGTAATTTCCGCCATGTCCAGAGAATCTACTTCCATATCCTTAAAAGAAGACTCCTCCGTGATGCTATCTGCATCAATGCCAAGATATTTGGAAATAATATCCTGAATCTTTTTCAGTTCCATATATTTGCTCCTTTCATAAATAATGGGGAAATCCCCTTTGCATATCATTCTATCATAAAGCGGGCATTAGTCAATCTTTTCCCTGAGATGCATGCTGGCGTTCGCGTCTGTGCAGACGGCAGTAAAACAGGCTGCACAAGGCGGCTAATGCAAAGAACAGGCCGGCCATCCAAAAGGGCAGCTCGGGTAGTAAATCGTAGATGAAGCCGGCAACCAGAGCGCCGAAAATCATACCCAGACTTTTGACGGCGTTGTAAAAGCCCATGATCACACCGCTGCCCTGCTCCTGAGCCCGGCTACGTTCGGCAACCTGCTCTTGCAGCAAAGGTTGAAAAACGGCGGTACAGCCGAAAAAGACCATGGCGATGGCTAAGAAGGCAATCAAATTGGGCATGAGAATCATTAGAATTGCAAAAAGAGCGCAGAGGAAAAGCATGATAGTCAAAGGGAAATCAATTTTCCGTCGGCGCAGAATTGCCATACAGAGCGTAAGGTTGGCCAGCAGAGAGACGATGCCTGTTACAGCCTTGACAGCGCCATTATAGCTCGTAGAAAAATCGAATTGATCTATCATATAGTAATTGAAGCACTGCTCAAAGGCGTTGTAGGCGATGAAAGCGCAAAGGATAGAAGCGAATAAGGCAACCAGAGCCTTGCAGAAGTAAGGGCGGATAGAAAGGAAAGCGGAGAAAGGGTTTGCTTCCCGCAAGAGTATGCGTATCTGCTGTGTCTCTTTTTTAGGAGCCTGTTCGTTGCGGCGCATGACGCAGAAGAAAAGAATTCCGCTTAAAACCATGCCTGCAATCTGTATGAGAAAACAGAAAGAAATGGAAATATCACCCAGGACACCGCCGACCAGATAACCAAATGCACCGGAAACTACGGTCAGAGTGGTCATAAGAGTCAGGTTGCGCCCTTGCTTGCCTTCAGGCGAATAGTCGACAATATAAATCATGGGAACGACACTGTATCCACTGGCAAAAATACCGGAAAAAGCACGGGCAGTTAAAATCATCGCTTCGTTTCTGGCTAACATGAAAAGACATTGGCCGGCTCCGTAGCCGCAACAGCTGATCAGCATCAAAGTCGAAAGACGTATATTTTTGGTGATCTTTCCCCAGAAAGGAGAGAATAAGAAGTTGGTGATAGCCATGGCGGCAAAGGCCAGGCCAAACATATAATCTCCCAAATGCAGGGTTTTTATGATGGCGGGCGTCATCGGGTGAGCCAGATTACAGGCGATATATTCAAATCCTATTACCCAAAGGAAAAGGGTCATTGCGCGATTGCGCTTTGTATATTCCATGGCAGAGCCTCCTTTGCGGTTATTATCATAGACCGAACTCGAAAATCCGTCAAGTAAGGGAACTGACATTTCCTTTACTTGGAAAGAAGTGTATACAAAAAAACGGCAAAATTCTTTGCCGTTTTCTCGGATTGCTTTGTGCATAAATAGGAAAGTTATCAACAAATGTGGATGCTTTTGTGGATAACTTATGGACAACCTGTGCAATTCCTGTCGATTAATCGTGGATATGCTTTTTCCAGCTTCTGCGACGCTTGATATTCATTTCGGTGTCAAAGAAGTCCCACATATTCTGAATATTGAAGTTGGTTTCCAGTTCGGGGCCGGTTTCGGCATAGAGAATGCCATCTGCTTTTGCACGGTGATAGATATCTGTCATCAGGACGGCGGGCAGGCCGGTTTTGCGATACTCTCCTTTAATGGCAACTAAATACATATCCAAAATGCGCGGTTTGTGAATGGCTTTAAGCAAATGGTACCAGCCGCTGGGGAAAAGATGCCCCTGGCATTTTTTCATGGCATCAACCAGGCTGGGCGCGATAATACCAAAGGCGGCCAGATTTCCTTCCCGATCGACAATCAGTGAAATGTAGCGCAGATTGATGAGTGTAATAAACTGCGAAGTATAATATTTGATCTGGGCAGGAGTCAGCGGAACGACGCCGTAAAGATCTTTATATTCGCTGTTGATCAGCTGGAAAATCTGAGGGATATAAGGTTTCAGCTGAGATTTGCGATGCAGCTGAAGCACGCGAAAACCACCTCGCTCCAGGATGCGGTTACTGATGCGTTCCATGCGTTCGGCTTGCGGACATTCCAGGGTAATGATATGTTCTGTCCAATCGGCCTCTTTTTCGAAACCATAACGCTCCATAAACTGCGGATAATAAGGATGATTATAATAGGTAATAAACATACCGTCCCGATCGAAGCCATCGACCAACATGCCCTCTTTATCCAAATCACAAAAACCGATAGGGCCGGCAAGCTCGGTCAGGCCACAGGATTTTGCCCAATCTTCCAGGGTGTGGATCAGCGCTTCAAATACGGCATAATCCTCTATAAAATCCATGCGTGTAATACGCAGCTTTTTTTCCTGCCAGAGGTCGTTGGCTTTATGGCTGATAATACCGCCGATGCGGCCGACTACCTCCCCTTCTTTTTCTGCCAGAAAAAAGCGCATATCGCAATATTCAAAGGCCGGGTTCTTTTTAGGAGAGAGATTGCTTAGCTCATCCATAACCAAAGAAGGCACATATTGCGGAACACCTGCATACAGCCGATTGGGGAACTCGATAAATTCCAGAAGTTCCCGCCGGGATTTTGCTTCTCTTACTGTGATCATAAAAAATAATTCCTTTATAAATGGTATAATCCTGCCGCAAAAGCGACATAATAGAATTGATATACTCAGTATATCATAAATAACACTTTTTCATCTTTTTTTCTTCTATTTTTCCACAAGAAAAGGCAGGCATAAGCCTGCCTTTTCTTGATATATAACGTTCCTATTAAAAGTTTATCTTTCATGCCTGCGGAGGAAGAGGCTGCGCGGGATCTTGAGAAGCATTCCGTTTTTGACGGCGATTCTTCCCTGCACGAATGCAAGCCTTTACGATCAACAGTACGATCAGTGCCAGAACTCCCAGCAATGCGAATACCGGCAATGCGGCAACCAGGAAGACCAGCAGGTTTTCCAGGAAGCTGACCACACCTCGGAAAGTGGCGACAATGCCGTTTTTCATGCGCTCGCCGAGGCCATCCGATTCATAAGATACGGAGGAAGCCTTGACGATTTCTTCCAAATCGATGTTAACGGTAGAATAGGCGACCTGATTATCCAGGCCGCGCTTTGTGCCCTTGAGTTCGTCCAGCTGATAGAGGATATCGCTCATTTCGGATTCCAAGGTAATGATATCTTCCATGGAGCTTGCAGAGCGGAGATATTCTTCCAGCTTGGCATAACGTGTTTCCAAAAGCTCAATGCGTGTTTCGGTATCATAATAGTAATCGGTCGTATCCTCTACGTCCATCTGTTTGCTGATCACATTGCTCTTTTCTTCCACGCTATTTAAAAACTGTTCCAATTTTTCAATGGGAACTTTCAACGTCATGGAAGTGGAGCGGCCGCTATCCTTGCTGGTTTCCGGTTGTGTGCCGTAAGTATATTCACTGTAGATGTAGCCGCCGCACTCGGTGAGTTTTTGCATGATCCACGCATAATCTTCATTATATTGTTCGGTGCGGATTCCCAGATTGACCTGATAAATCAGCTTGCGGTCGGTATCTACGCCACTGACAAGAATGTGGTTTACCTGCCCGGAAACGTTACCTCCATTATCGGCAGAGGGCTCGACTTCCTCGGTAACAACGCCTTGCCAATCATAAGTGTTGCTGCTATAGGATTCCTTCTGTGTGCCGCAGGCGGTAAAAAGGCAGAAAGCCATGGCCAGGGCGATGAGAAATGCAAAAAATCGTTTCATAAGATACCTCCATTAAAATTCCGCACGGGGATTTATTTTCTGCCTATTGGACGGAACGGAAAGGAAAAAAGTTCCCGGTTTGTAAAAAATTGCACAGAAATTCCCTGTTTGAAAGGAAATTTCAGATATTTTTCTTGCCAAAGAAAAAAGGGTAGTGTAAAATAAATCTCTGGATTTATAAGTAAAGAAAAAGAAATCGTGTAAATTTAAGAAGGTGAATTTTGTGAAAAGAGAAGATTTGAGGAATATTGCCATTATCGCCCATGTTGACCATGGCAAAACAACGCTTGTCAATGAAATGCTTCGGCAGGGCGGCGTATTCCGCAGCAATCAGGTGGTAGAAGATCGCGTCATGGATAGCAACGATATTGAGCGGGAGCGCGGCATCACCATTCTGGCGAAAAATACATCAGCCTTCTATAAAGGCGTAAAAATCAATATTGTTGATACGCCCGGCCACGCCGACTTTGGCGGAGAGGTGGAGCGTGTCCTGAAAATGGTCAATGGAGTAGTGCTGTTGGTAGATGCTTTTGATGGCCCTATGCCGCAGACACGTTTTGTACTGCAGAAGGCACTGGAGCTCAACCATAAGGTAATTATTGTGGTCAATAAGATTGACCGCCCGGATGCGCGCCCCGAAGAAGTGACGGATGAGGTGCTGGAGCTGCTGCTGGAACTGGATGCGACGGATGAACAGCTGGACAGTCCGGTTATTTATTGCTCCGGTCGTGCGGGCACCGCCAGCACGGATCCCTATACGCAGGGAGAGGATTTGCAGCCCTTGTTTGAGACGATTTTGACCCATATAGATGCGCCGGAAGGGGATCCCGAATCGCCTTTGCAGGTGCTGGTTTCTTCTATTGAATATAATGATTATGTGGGCAGGCTGGCTATTGGCCGGATTGAAAACGGCGTCATGCAAAAAGGTATGGAGGTTGCGCTGATAGATTATCATGACCAGGAGCTGTTTGAAAAGGCAAAGATCAATACGATCTATCAGTTCGCAGGCCTGAAGCGGGAAACGGTAGAAAGCGCCAAAGCAGGTGATATTGTCTGTTTCTCGGGCATCAGCGATGTCAATATCGGCAATACGGTTTGCGCGGTTGAAAAGCCGGAAGCCATTCCTTTTGTCAAAATTTCAGAGCCGACAGTGGAAATGACCTTTTCAGTCAATAACAGCCCATTTGCCGGCAAGGAAGGTTCTTTTGTGACTTCCCGCCATTTGCGGGATCGCCTGTTTGGCGAATTGAAGAAGGATGTTTCTCTGCGGGTGGAGGAAACAGATTCCCCCGATTCCTTCCGCGTCCTGGGAAGAGGAGAGATGCATCTGTCTATTCTCATTGAAAATATGCGCAGAGAAGGCTTTGAGCTGCAGGTCAGCTCACCTAAGGTATTGTTTAAAACCGTGGACGGTCAGCGCCAGGAGCCGATGGAACGATTGGTCTGCGATGTGCCTTCGGATGCGGTGGGCAGTGTAATTGAAAAAATCGGTTCCCGCAAAGGTGAAATGGTGCATATGCATCAGGTGGGTGAACGGATACGCCTGGAATTCCTGGTGCCTTCCCGCGGCCTGTTTGGCTATTCCAACGACTTTATGACGGACACCAAGGGCGAGGGCATCATGAGCACAATTTTTGAAGGCTATGCGCCTTACAAAGGCGAAATTGCCAAGCGCAGCCTGGGTTCGTTGATTGCTCACGAAACAGGGGAAGCAGTAACTTACGGACTCTTTAATGCACAGGATCGCGGCACCATGTTTATTACACCGGGTACGCCTGTTTATGCAGGCATGATTGTCGGTTGCTCTCCTAAGGCAGAAGATATTGTGGTCAATGTATGCAAAAAGAAGCATGTGACCAATATGCGCGCTGCGGGCAGTGACGAAGCATTGCGGCTGACTCCGCCCCGTATTTTCAGCCTGGAAGAGTGCTTGGAATTTATCGGTGACGATGAGTTAGTGGAGGTTACGCCCAAGAGCCTGCGCCTGAGAAAGCGCATTCTCGACCATACTATGCGTATGCGCGCTCAGTTCAACAAAAAGAATCAGTAAATATTTCAATAAAAAAGCGTTTCTTATGAAACGCTTTTTTGTGTTGCTGAGAAAACTCAATTGCAAAGCGGCGGCAGCTGAGAAAAACGGCGCTGCAGGCGTTCGTATCCCTGCAGAAGTAATATCAGCCCTAATAGCATGAGAAGTACGGCAAAGCAGACATCGCTTAAAAAATGTTTGCCGATGACAATGCGGGAAAAGCCGGAAATTGCAATATAGCATGCGTTGCCGATTTGAATGAGGGGCCGATGTTTGCGGAGGGAAGGGAAAAAAGCGGGTAACAACAGGCTGAGCAGAATGCCACAGGAGGCTGCCGTATGACCGGAAGGAAAAGAAGAGCCGCCTTGGTGGCTGAAAACATACCAGGGACTAAAAGAACCTGCCCCTTGCAAGAGCGTTTCATACCGAGGGCGCCCGGCCAATGCTTTCAACCCCTG
>QANA01000006.1:10201-21783 GCA_003149735.1 Clostridiales bacterium
CGGCAGCTGAGAAAAACGGCGCTGCAGGCGTTCGTATCCCTGCAGAAGTAATATCAGCCCTAATAGCATGAGAAGTACGGCAAAGCAGACATCGCTTAAAAAATGTTTGCCGATGACAATGCGGGAAAAGCCGGAAATTGCAATATAGCATGCGCTGCCGATTTGAATGAGGGGCCGATGTTTGCGGAGGGAAGGGAAAAAAGCGGGTAACAACAGGCTGAGCAGAATGCCACAGGAGGCTGCCGTATGACCGGAAGGAAAAGAAGAGCCGCCTTGGTGGCTGAAAACATACCAGGGACTAAAAGAACCTGCCCCTTGCAAGAGCGTTTCATACCGAGGGCGCCCGGCCAATGCTTTCAACCCCTGCACACAGGCCAGTTCCCAAAGCAGATAACAGCAGCCGAGCATACCCAGCCAAAATAATTTGCGGCAGGCAGATGGGGAACGGCGCTTGAGCAGAGCATATAGTGCCGACTCCATGAGAAAACCTGCAAATAGACAGAGGAGGCATTGGATAAGCAGGGAAGCATCTGCCCAGATTCCACGCTTGTGCAGATAAGAAAGCCCAACGGCGATGATGGCTGTAAAGACGATGCCCGTCAACAGGCGGCCGAGTATCCGGAGTCCGTGATGTTTACCGCGAACGCTCAGCAGCGCAGTCAACAGAGCGATGGGAAAATAGATAGGGAAAAAGCAGATTGCTTCCAAAATCATGCATAGGGGCTGATTGCGGTGATAAAGCGCTTGGGAAATCGTCAGATCCCAAAAACTGCCGCAAATCAGGCCGACGGCGGCAATTACGGCGAGTAAAATACAGAACAGACGATAGGATCGGAGTGTACGCATGTGTTGTATTGCCTCCCGAGTAATATAATGCAGTATCATACCACAGGAGAGATAAAAATTCTACTCTGATGTAAATTGACAAGAATAAGCCGGCATGATAGCATGGTGACATTAAAAATGAGGAAGGTAAGAGGAATGGAACAGGCATCTGTCAGAAATAGGATATTTGAATATACCTGCTATATGTTTATGCTGCTGTTTGGCGTACAACTGGCGGGATATCAATATAGTCTTATCTATATTATGCAAGAGTTTTCTTTGAATAATACGACGCTGGGGCTGCTTTCCAGCATGCAGTTTCTGCCCAATCTCATTGTTCCGCTGCTGTGCGGCGGATTAGTGGATCGATATAATAAGCGGTGGATTGCAGTAGGTTGTGCAGCGGCATACGCTGTGGGCTGTGCCTGTGTATTTTGCTCTGCCTCTATGGGTATGTTGGTGGCAGGCATTGGAATTCTGGCTTGTGGCAGCGCTATGGCACCGGCTGTATTGACGACACTGCTGGCGGAAATGGATCCTGCTAACAGCAATCGTTATGCCAATATGGTGGAAGTATTCTACAGCCTGGGCAATGTGGTGGCGCCGGTTGGGCTGGCATGGTTGATTGGGCAGGGAATGCCCTGGCGGGGGCTTTATGCCATTGTGACGGTAGGTTCGTTGGCGGTGGCGATTGCGCTCAGTTGTATGCACCCCCGGTTGAAGATAGAGTTGACTCAGGCTGCGCAAGAGCCTACCGAAAAATTCCGGCTCAATTTAATGGCGTGGATGCTGATTGCATTTGCGATGCTGTATAATTTTGTGGAACCCGGTTTCATGACATTTGCTTCTACGTATTTTACCGAAGCAGCAGGGGATGCCTGGGGAGCCAGCATTTCCATTTCACTGACCGGGCTGATGATGGTAGTTAGCCGTATGATTGCTATTCGGCTGCGCTGCGCCAAAGAAAAAATGATTATGACCGGAGTATTGGGCGCGGGAGTAGCAGGTCTGCTGATGGCATTTTTGCCGGTGAAAGGAATTTCCGTGCTGTGGTGCGTGCTGTTTGGGTTTGTTGCCGGACCATGCTGGCCAATGATGATGAGTGTGGCAATCGACTGCTTCCCGAATTCTTCCGGGCGGATGACAACGCTGATTATGGTAGGCGGCGGTATCGGCGGATTGCTGGTAAGCCCCTTGATGGGCATGGTTTCGGATATGGCAGGAATAGCACTTTCCTATCTGGTAGTGACCCTGGCCGCCCTGCTGGGAGCAACGACCATCTGGGTGCTGTATCGACATCGGAAAAGAAGGGGAGAATCGCCTGAAAAACAGAGCTCGTGAGCTCTGTTTTGGCAGATGCGGAAAATAGCCGAAAGCAGGCAATAGATATTTGAAAAAAAGCAACAGATACGGTATGATAAAAGAATAGCAGATATATGCGGGACAAATGAATATGTATTGTATATAAATTGCATATGAGGTGTTTGCTGTATGGGAAAAAGGCGTATAATAAGCATATCAGAAAGCAGATCACCTGATTTTTTATAGTAAAATAAGAAAGGGGCTTAGGAATGAGCGAAATTTTGAACAATGCACCGGCTGAAGAGATTGATGGAAGACCGGAGAATTTTATCCAGGAATTTATTGAACAGGACCTGGCAGAGGGAAAAGTACAGACAGTAAAGACCAGATTTCCGCCTGAGCCCAATGGCTATCTGCATATTGGTCATGCAAAGGCGCTGTGGATTGATTTCAGTACAGCGGAAAAATATGGCGGCAGCTGCAACCTGCGCTTTGATGACACCAACCCGGCCAAAGAAGATGAGGAGTTTGTAGATGCGATCAAAGAGGATATTCATTGGTTGGGCTATCAGTGGGATAAGCTCTGCTATGGCTCCTCCTATTTTGATCAGTGCTATGAACTGGCGTTAAAGTTGATTCGGAAAGGCGTTGCCTATGTGGATGACCTTACGAAAGACGAGATGCGGGAATACCGCGGTACATTGACCGAACCGGGCAAGAACAGCCCCTATCGCGATCGCAGCGTGGAGGAAAACCTGGATCTGTTTCTGCGCATGAAAAACGGCGAATTTGAGGATGGAACGCATACACTGCGTGCAAAAATCGATATGGCTTCTCCCAATATGAATATGCGCGACCCTGCACTGTATCGTATTTTGCATATTTCTCATCACCAGACGGGTGATAAGTGGTGCATTTATCCCATGTACGATTTTGCGCATCCCATCCAGGATGCCATTGAAGGTATTACCCATTCGCTGTGTTCTCTGGAATATGAAGCACATCGGCCGCTGTATAACTGGGTAGTGGAGCAGTGTGAGTTTGAGCATAAGCCCCGGCAGATCGAGTTTGCCCGTTTGAATATTACGGATACCATCATGAGCAAGCGCTACCTGCGCGCGCTGGTGGAAGGCGGCCATGTGGACGGATGGGACGATCCGCGGATGCCTACGCTGTGCGGTATGCGCCGCCGCGGCTATACGCCGGAGGCGATTAAAGATTTCCTCTCCCGTGCAGGTGTAGCGAAAGCGGATTCGACGATTGATGCCGGAATGCTGGAACATTGTGTGCGCGAAGATCTCAACGCACGGGCACCGCGGCTGATGGGCGTGATCGATCCTGTTAAGCTGGTTATTGAGAACTACCCTGAAGGACAGAGCGAAGTATTTATGGCAGAGGATATGCCGGGCAGTGAGCATACCCATGCAGTCAGTTTCTCGCGCGAACTGTATATCGAACGAGAGGACTTTATGGAAGTTGCGCCCAACAAAAAATATTTCCGCCTTTACGTAGGCGGAGAAGTACGCCTCAAAAATGCCTATATCATCAAATGCGAACGGGTTGAGAAAGATGCGCAGGGCAATATTACGGAAATCATCTGCACGTATGATCCGCTTTCCAAGGCGGGAGATGTCAATGCCGGCCGTAAGATCAAGGGTACCTTGCACTGGGCGGATGCAAAAACGGCGCTGCCTGCGGAATACCGCATTTATGGGCCGTTGATGGATGATGAAAAAGAGGGCGATTTTATCGAACGCTTGGCTGCCGATTCCAAAAAAGTTATGCATGGATTTATTGAGCCTGAAATTCGCAATGCACAGCCGGGAGATAAATTCCAGTTGCTGCGCAAAGGGTATTTCTGTGCAGACAGTAAAGATTTTTCGGCGGAACATATTGTACTGAATATGACTACCGGCCTTAGAGATACCTTTAAAAAAGTAATTAAATAACCGAGATAATAACAGATGGAGAATAATAAATAATGAAAGTCAGAACAAGATTTGCTCCAAGCCCTACCGGCTATATGCATATCGGCAATTTGCGTACGGCATTGTATGCCTGGCTATTTGCACGTAAAAATGGTGGCGATTTTATCCTGCGCATTGAAGATACCGATCGCAACCGCCTGGTGGAAGAGGCAGGGGATGTCATTTTCCGCACATTGAAAGATACCGGCCTCAATTATGATGAAGGCCCGGATGTGGGTGGCGACTATGGCCCCTATGTGCAGAGTGAGCGCAAGGAAATTTACGGGAAATACGCCCGGCTGCTGGTGGAAAAAGGCGCGGCCTATTACTGCTTCTGCACGAAGGAACGCCTGGATGGCCTGCGCGAACAGGCGGCAGCAGAAGGGAAGGTTTTTAAATATGATAAGCACTGCATGCATCTTTCCAAAGAAGAAGTGGAACGCCGCATTGCAGCAGGGGAGGAATATGTAATCCGCCAGAACATTCCGCTGGAGGGAGAGTCCTCCTATGAGGATGCCGTTTACGGAACCATTACCGTGCCCATGTCGGATATGGAGGATAACATTCTGCTCAAATCGGATGGCTGGCCTACCTACAATCTGGCCAATGTCATTGACGATCACCTGATGGAAATTACGCACGTTATCCGCGGTATTGAATATCTTTCTTCTACGCCCAAATACAATCTGCTTTACGATGCATTGGGCTGGCAGAGGCCTACCTATATCCATCTGCCGCCGGTGATGAAGGATAAACAGAAAAAACTTTCCAAACGCAACGGTGATGCCTCTTATGAGGATTTGATTGCGAAAGGATATTTGAAAGAAGCAATTTTGAATTATATTGCCCTGTTAGGCTGGAATCCGGGTGGCGAACGGGAAATTTTTTCGCTGGAGGAGTTGGCGCAGGTATTTTCTCTGGAAGGCCTGAGCAAATCTTCGGCGATTTTCGACATGGAAAAGCTGACTTGGATGAATGGCGAGTATATCCGCGCGCTCAGCCCGGAGGCCTTCCTTGAGCGGGCAAAGCCTTATCTGGAAGCGGCGCTGACTCGGAAGATGGATCTCGCCAAACTGGCGGCATTGATTCAGCCTCGCTTGGAAACGCTGGCTCAAATTGGAGAAAAGGTAAGCTTTTTCAATGCACTGCCGGAATATGATCTGGCATTGTATACCCATAAAAAAATGAAGACGACTGCGGAAAACTCCCTGGGCATTCTGATTGCAGCACGACAGGCATTGGCAGAGACGGAGCAATTTACCAATGATGCCCTTTATGCCGCGCTGTTATCTGTGGCAGAGCGGGCAGAAGTGAAGAGCGGCCGGGTGCTTTGGCCAGTGCGGATTGCCATTACAGGAACGGCAGTGACACCTGGCGGAGCTACGGAAATAGCGGAATTGCTGGGTAAGGAAGAGACGCTGGCACGCATGGATGCTTCTATTGCCAAGCTGCAGCGGGAGTTGGCCTGAAAGGGGAATGGCAGCCATGAAATTGGTATTTGCATCGGATATACACGGTTCTGCATACTATTGCGAAAAACTGCTGGAGCGTTATCAGGCGGAGGCAGCGCAAAAGTTGATTTTGTTGGGTGATATTTTATATCATGGCCCCAGAAATGCACTGCCGCGCGGATATGAGCCGGCGAAAGTTGCGGAAATGCTTAATGGAATGAGAGATGAAATTCTCTGCGTGCGCGGCAACTGCGATTCGGAAGTGGATCAGATGGTGCTGCAATTTCCCATTATGGCAGATTATGCGATCCTGTATTTGGGAAGCCGCATGGCTTACCTGACGCACGGCCACATTCATAATTCTGCGAATCTGCCTCCTTTGCGGGCGGGGGATCTGTTGATTCACGGGCATACTCATGTGCAGGCATTGCAGGTAAATCCGGATCATATTTATATCAACCCCGGTTCGGTATCTATCCCTAAGGAAAATAACGTCAATAGCTATATGGTTTATGAAGAAGATTGTTTTACCATTAAATCTATGGCTGGGGAAACGATTCGCCAGCTGCGTATCGATTGCTGAAGGATAAAATAAAAAAAGGAAGTATCTTCTGATACTTCCTTTTTTTATTTTTTCAGAATTGATGGGAAAATCACTTATGCGTGACGATCTGCCTCCAGAAAAGCGAAGAGATCGCTCCAACTGCCATGGGGAATTGCAGAAAAATCAGCATTTTCAGGATTTTCCAAATAGTCGGTAAGCAAAAAGATGAAAGCGCCCAATTGCTGAGGAACGACATCTTCTTTTACATGGTTTCCCACCATCAGGCACTGATTGGGCTGTTTATTCAGCGCATTGAAAATCTCCTGATAATAGCGAGGGTTCGGTTTGGAAAAATGGCTGTTTTCATATGCTGTGATATAAGCAAAATCACTGCTGTCGGCACCAAGCCAACTGAGCCGTGCCTGCATGGCTTCGTTCGGGAAAAATGGGCTGGTTGCCAACACCAATGTATAGCCGGCTTGCTTTAGCTGATCTAATTGTGGACGTACAGTATACCCTTGGGGGATGAGTGCGCTGACACGATGAAATTCATGCGTGTAAAATTGGTTGAGAGTAGGTTCCAGGCTGCGCGCCTGTGGCCCTAAGGCCAAGGCAAAGGCATCCCAGAATCTCTCGCGGTTGTTTGCCGTGCCATCGTTAGCAGCCATGGCGGCAGTGCCCTTCCAGAGAGCATCAATATAACTTTGCTTTTCATAGCCCAGTGGAATCACTTTTTTCAGCATTTCTGCAAAATAGGCTTTGGTAAATGTATCCTGATCTATCGGCATCAAGGTGCCGTCCAGATCTAAAAGAATGGTATCAATCATGGGAATCCTCCTTTGAACAGTTTCGTTTAATAAATAAATCAATTATAAAGGAAGCGCTGCAAAAAGGCAAATGCAGCGCTCGAAAACATGATTTTTATAAAGAATCTTTTATCTTTAAATCCAGGTGCCGAATTTCTTTACGTAGAACCGTTTTACCAGCTGTAAAACAAGGCAATAGGCGAGCAAAATCAGCAGCAGCCAGGGCAGAAAGCTGAGCGGCAGCGCTGCCATATCCAATGCCCCCGACATTTTGCTCAGGCAGAAAATGAGTGTAAACAGGCTGAAACAGATTGTGCTGCCAAGCAATGCCGGCGCCGGACGGCTGTCGAGAAAAGGACGGCCTTGTGTACGCAGAATATGCACTGTAACCAGCTGAGAAATCGTACCGTATGCAAAGACTCCGCATTGGAACAGGGAAGCGGCAGCCGGATGGTTGGTACCTAAGAAATACCACAGCACCAAATAGCAGAGAATATCAAACAAAGAAGAGACCGGCCCCAAAGCGAGCATAAATCGGCGAATGTCACCCGTATCCCAGTGATGTGGACGGGCGATATAAGACGCATCTATACGATCGAAGGGCAGCGCCATCTGCGCAAAGTCGCATAACAGATTCTGTGCCAGGATTTGTACAGGCAACAAGGGCAAGAAAGGCAAAAAGAGGCTGGCAAAAATGACCGAAATCATATTGCCCAGGTTGCCGCTGGCGGCCATCTTGATATATTTGACGATGTTACCAAACGTTTTGCGGCCTTCCAGCACTCCCTGCTCCAACACCATCAAATCCTTCTTCATGAGGATAATATCTGCCGTTTCTTTGGCAATATCCACAGCACTGTCCACAGAAATGCCTATATCGGCCGCACGCATGGCCAACGTATCGTTGATGCCGTCTCCCATATAGCCGACTGTATGCCCGGCAGCACGGTAAGCACGCACAACTCGTTCTTTCTGATCGGGGGCCAATTTGGAGAAGAGGCGGCAGCTGCCGATGGCCTGCTGCAGCTGTTCGTCATCCATGGCCGCAATTTGGGCGCCATTTAAACGATGGACGGTGGGAATGCCGACTTTTTCGCAGACTTTGACTGCAACACCTTCACTGTCGCCCGTGAGTACGACGACGTCTACTCCATACGTATGGAGGGCGGATATAGCCTCGGCGGCACTTTCCTTTGGAGGATCCAAAAAGCCGATAAACCCCATCAGAACCATATCCTGCTCATCCTCTACGCTGAAAGAGCTTTCATTGCGCAGATCGTTTTTTTGAGCAACGGCCAGCATGCGCAAACCATCGAAGTTATGTTCCTCATATAGAGAAAGCGCCTGCTTTTTAAAAGATTCATCCAACGGAATGATTTGACCGTTCAATTCACCATAGCTGCAGATAGAGAGGATTTCTTCCACTGCACCTTTGGTGATCAACTGGCGCTTTCCCTGCTCATTTTCCAGCACGACGCTCATACGGCGACGGGAAAAGTCAAATGGAATTTCATCGACATGGTGATACGATTCTTTCAGGTCATATAGATTTTCTTCCTGAGCCCGATGGATGATGGCCAGGTCGATGAGATTTTTCAGGCCGGTCTGAAAATAACTGTTGAGAAAAGCATGGCGCAGAATGCGGGAATCTTCTTCTCCCTGCATATTCATATATTTTTCCAGAACGATCTTATCCTCGGTAAGCGTACCGGTTTTGTCGGTGCACAGAATATCCATTTCACCGAAAGATTGAATGGAAGGCAGACTTTTGACGATGACGTCGTGGCGGGACATATTGAGGGCTCCCCGTGCCAAGGTAGAAGTCATAATGACGGGCAGCATCTCCGGCGTCAGTCCAACAGCCATGGTGACGGCAAAAAGGAAAGAACTTCCCCAATCGCCCTTGGCAAATCCATTAATCAGGAAAATAATAGGCACCATAATGAGCGTAAAGCTCAGCAACAGGCGGCTGACTGCCTCGACCCCTTGCTCAAAGCTGTTTTTGGCGCGCTTATTGGAAAGAGACTTCGCCATGGAGCCGAAGTAAGTATCGTTGCCGGTTGCCACAACCAGCACAATGGCACTGCCGCTGACCATATCTGAACCCATAAATCCCAGATTCTGATAATCGGTCAGAGCAAGTTTTTCCGTATCGGTCTGAGGACGGGCAATTTTTTCAACCGGAGCGGATTCCCCGGTTAATGCGGCCTGCGCAACAAATGCATCCTTGGCTGTGAGAAATAAAACGTCGCCGGGTAACATATCTCCGGCGGAAAGCCGCACGATGTCGCCTTTGACGACCTCCTGTACGTCGATTTCCATGAAGACGCCATCCCGCAGGACAGAGGCCTGGTTGGAAATCATGGAGGAGAGCTGAGCAGCGGCGGAATGAGATTTTTCACCCTGAATAAAGGAAATCAGAGAAGAAATTAGAATGAGCGCAAAAATTACGCCTGCTGTCAGATAGTCTGGTCTGCGAGAGAGCAGAACGTCAGTGACAAAAGTAATGGTCGCCACTAAAAAGAGCACAATATTAAAAGGGTTAATTAAGGCTTCCATAAAGCGGAACAATGGGCCTTGACTCTTTTCGGAGCGAATTACATTTGGCCCGAATTCTGCAAGACGCTGCTGCGCGTTCTCCTGGCTGAGGCCGAAGCAGTCGGCAGCCACTTCTTTTAAAACATCCTGGCTGGAGAGCGCGGCAACATGGCGCAGATATGCTTCGCTGGCGCAATTTGCCTGTGCCTGTGTTTTTTTCGGACGGGAAATAAACGTGAAAAAATTTTTCATGATGCGCATCCTTTCATATATAGTTTGACGATTTGGCAAAGAAATATGAATGGGATGACAAAACGAATCAGTTCAGATTTGCGGGCAAAGTACAAAACTTTACCGAACGCACCGCACCGGATCGTATACACGATCGGGAAACTTCGTCACCGCCATTCTCAGTATGAAATGAGAAACAACTGTGATACACTCTGCCCACCTCCTTAAATATAAAAAATACACAGACCCGATAGATAAACAGGCTGTGCACGAATGAAATGATGAGAAATTTCTCAAAAAACGTCGTACAAGCTTTAGCATCAAGGGGCGTGAAATCGGATTAGCCTGTGCCTTTACGACACCGGCTGCTGGCCGCGGCGTGCTGTCTCCATCATTTAACGGCACCGACCCATATCCCCAAGGTAGCCTCACCTACCGAATCGAATTTGAACTATCAATTACACAGTATAACAGGAATGAAAAAATGTCAAGTAAAAAAAGACATATGCAATAATGCATATGTCTTTTCAGATTACCTGAAAAATTAATCTTCGTCTGTATCTGCTGCTTCATCTTTAGGAAGCAGGGAAATATTGGTCCACTCAATACGGCGATCCTGTATTTCCAGCACTTCGATGTGCATTCCGACAAGATCCAACGAAAACGTGCTGCCATCTTCGGGAATAGCATTTAAATGATCGAGAATCAAACCGCCCAATGTATCGTATTCTTCCTCTTCGGGAAGAGCAATATCAAGTGCTTCTGCCAGATCATCCAATTCTACGCTGCCGGCGACTTTCCAAAGATTATCACTCAGTTTGGTGATCTCCTGTTCTTCCTGCGGGTCGAATTCATCATAAATATTGCCGACGATGCATTCCAGCAAGTCTTCCATTGTGATGAGGCCGCTGGTGCCGCCATATTCATCTACCACGATGGCCATATGGCATTTCTTTTCCTGCATTTTCCGAAACAGAACATCTGTATGAATGGATTCGGGAACAAAGTAGGGCGTGCGCAGCAATTCTTTTAAAGGTTTGGGCTGCGGAAGCTGGCTATTGAGGAGATAATCCCGCGTGGCCAGCAGGCCGACAATATCGTCGATATCTTCATTGCAGACGGGAAAACGGGAAAGCCCCGTCTCCTGAATACGGGAAAGAATCTGTTCGGGGCTGTCATCCAGCCAGATGATTTCCATATCAGTACGGTGGATCATCACATCTTCGGCCGTATTGTTGTTGAATTCGAAGATATTTTCAATCATTTCCTTTTCGCCGGATTCGATGGTGCCGCTTTCTTCACCGATATCGACCATCATGCGAATTTCTTCTTCCGAAACTTCTTCTGCTTCCTTATTGGGGTCAATACCCAGCAGGCGCAAAACTCCGTTGGTGGAAATAGAAAGAAACCAAGTAATGGGCCGCAGAACTATCGACAGAAAACGAACCACTCCAAGAGAAATTTTGATAATTGCGTTCGGTTTCTGCATAGCAATGCGCTTGGGCACCAATTCGCCTAAAACCAGCGTAAAGTAAGATAAAATCAAAGTAATGACGATAACAGAGATGGTATTGAGTGCGCTGGCAGAGATGCCGGTGAGGCCAATATCGTTGACCAGCCAATCGGTGAGCAGGCTTGCAAAATTATCGGCTGCAAATGCGGAACCCAAAAAGCCCGCCAAAGTAATGCCAACCTGTATCGTAGATAAGAAAGTCGTAGGCTGTTCAATAATTTTGAGAAGCTTAGCGGCTCGCTTATCGCCTTCTTCGGATTGTTTGCGCACTTTATTTTCGTTCAGTGAAAGCACTGCGATTTCGGTAGCGGCAAAGAAGGCGTTGAGTAAAATAAGTGCTGCCTGAAGCAGCAATTGTCGCCATATAGGACTACTGTCCAACAAAAATTCCCCCTTTATATGGTT
>QANA01000076.1:0-7557 GCA_003149735.1 Clostridiales bacterium
CAGGCTCGCCGCTTCGTTGACGACCACTCCCTGATCATTCTTTATCAGTTGTTCTGTCACTGAATGCATCAGAGGAGTTGCCCGAAAAGAAGTGCGCCGCAGATTCATGGCCTCTACACTTCTGGAAAAAATCAAATCGTCATTCACCTGTATGTTGTAATCAGCCATCAGCTTTGAAAAGGACGGCAGCTCTGTAGTATAAATCTGTAAAGTGCCCTGTTTTGTATTAAAACTGGCCCGATCCAGCAACAGCAATGTACGCCCGCCTTCCTCCATGAATTTCGAAATTGTCTCATATTCATTGTGTTCCAGGTCTGCTTTGGGTGAGACAATTACCAAAATATCTGTCTTGGCATCAAGTGGTTGCGTATCTGCAGAAGGGTCATAACTGCTTACCTGAAAATTTCCAATATCCAGCATCTGCAAAAAACGGCTCAAGTCCTTTTCGGTTGTTTCTCCATGGCCGGTCAGCAGACGCACATTGCAAAATGCGCCCCGCACAATGCCCTGTATTGCAGCAGTGATTTTTGCTTCCGCCTTCCATCCCATCTGATTCCCTTCCTCATCCGTCATATAAAAATTTTCATACGCAAATGTGTGGGAAAACGAGTGATCTGCGTTAAAAAAGACAACGCCTTCACTCATTGCAGGTTGTGCCTTCATCTCTGCAGACTGCAGTACTTCCGTAGATATGGAAGTGACGTGAATATACGGCGATGCCGCCCCATATTTTTCCAATAAAGACTGCACGCGGATATCTTCATTTCCCGGGGAATATACTGCGTAAATATAAATATCTTCTTCCAATTCCTGTAAAATCTTTTTGGTACTGTCAGACAGCGTATAAATATGATTCTTTGTTAAATCCGTTTTCAGAGCATAGCTGCGTTCTATTGCCGGGAACAACAGGTTGGCAACAATCAATAAAAACAGCGACACTCCAAATATAATATTAAAGCCAATCCCCTGTCTGCCATGAATTCGCTCCTTCCAGTTTGTCCACCATTTCATGCTCTTCTCTGCCTCCATATTCGCAAAACCTGCATAGCCAGCAATTGAAAGAGAATTGTCGCCGAAACCAAATAAAGCACAGCCGAATAGCTGAGCAATCCCTTCTGGAAAGCTTCAAAACGGCTGAACAACGAAATAAAAGAAATTAATTCACGGATCCAGATATTTCCCATATAGGGCAGTAAGGCATCCAGCATCCACCAGGCAAATAATCCTGTCACCGTCACCAACAGCGCTCGAAATCCATGGGAAGACATAGAAGAAATCCATATGCCAAATGCACAGACCGCGCTGCCCAGCAGCAACACGCCGCCATACAAAAGCAATGCTTCTGTCCAATAGATGCCCGAAAGCAGCAACATACCCATAGGCAGCAACAGCGTTACTCCAGAAAATACTGCAAAAGTCAGAAAGGCTGCCACATATTTTGCACATACTACATTGTACATACTGATTGCCGAAGAAAAGAGCAACCGATCCGTCCCATTATATTTCTCTGCCGCAAAACTATCCATCGTAAGCAGCGGGATAAATAAGAGCAGCGTAAACGCCACTTCTGCAAATATGGACTGAATCGAAGAAATTTCCACGGAAAAAAGAATTCCGCTGAATCGAATTCCCGAATAGAGCGTCAATCCTGTGCCAATCATATATAACAGAATGTTATGAAAATAGCTCCGTATCTCTTTATGGATGATTGCCTTCATGCGCCTATCTGCCCTCCCCCTGATTCTGGCCGGTCAGCTGCAAAAAAATATCTTCCGGAGAAATATTCAGATAGCGCATTTCCAGCACGGGCACTTTGAAAGTCGCTGCCGCAAACCATATCTGTCTGCGGATATCTATCCCCTCCTCCGCATGAATCAAGACATCCCAAACACCTTTTTCCGGTGCGCATTGAAAATCCAGATTCAGTATTCCCGGAATAAATTGAAATGCGGCTTTCACCTGCGAAGGCGCGCAGGCAATTCTCAGCCGCAGCCGGGCCCCTGTATTTTTCATGGCAAAAAAATTTTCACCGGCAGTTGACGCCATCTTACCCTTATTGAGAATAATCGTGCGCTTACATATCTCCGAAAAACCGGAAATGGAATCGGAGGCCACTATCAATGTCAGCCGCTGTGCCACAGCCTTTAAAAAGTTCTGATACACTGCGATTTCATCCATACGCAACCCATAGAACGGTTGATCTATCAGCAGCAGCTTGGGTTCCGTCGCCAGAGCCGCCGCAACTGCAACTTTGGCCCGATCCAGCGTATTCAGCGATTGTATGGGATAAGCTGCCAGGCTTTCGATCCCTGCAAAGCGCATCGCCTCTGCTACCTTTTTTTTACATTTTCCATTTTTCCGATGATTGAGACCACCAACAAACAGCGCATATTCCTCCACGGTCATTTCCGGATATAACCCGCCGCCCGTCGGAATATAGGCGATCTGACGGCGATACAGAGAGGGGTGCTTATGCAGATCGACACCGCATAGTTCCACATGGCCTGTATAGCGCAACATGTACCCTGAAATAATATCTAATAGAGTCGTTTTTCCGGAGGCAGACATACCAAAAATTCCCGTAGTTTCCCCCGGGGCAATATGAAAAGAAATGCCGCTCAGCGCGGCAGTATCTCCATAATGTTTTGAAATATTTTTCACAGTCAGCATATCGGATACACTTCCCTAAATAAATTTCTATAAGAAAATTATATCAAAGGCCGTATTTTCCCGGTGTAAATAAATTATGAATAAACACGTTCCCGCAAAAGGGAGGTATTTTTTTGCCGTCCGCGCGATACATATAAGTAAGCCGAAGAATGCAGAGCAAAATGCGGAGGTAAATATGAATTTAAATGTCAAAACAATTACTGCTGAAAACAGCAGATGGATCGCCGGCTCTCAAATTTTAGTCGAAGGGGTTTTGGGAATTCCGGGAGAGTTAGAACCAATCGAAACAATCCTGGAGGTTTCAGGCACCAGCGAAATCACAGAATCGCGCATCGAAGAGGGGAAAATCCTTCTTCGGGGCATTGCTTATTTCAAGGTGTTGTATCTCAATACTGAGGGAGAATTTTCGGGCTTTGATGCGGAAAGTCCTTTTTCTCAAACTTTGGATTTTACAGATGCTTTACCCGATGCCAAATTGCTGGCCTGGAGTGAGCTGCGCGATATCTCTTATCATCAGGCAGATGGCCGTAACCTCTCCATCAAGGGTATTGTAGAAGCAGATCTTTATGCTGCCGGAAATCAAATATATCAGATTCTGGATGGTCAGTCGCGCGAAAAATATATGCAAACCCGGGAACGAGATCTTCCTTTTTCCCAAATCGGATGCATGAATGCCAGCAAATCCTATGTCAGTGCTCAAGTACGTGTTCCGCAAAGTATGCCGACCGTCAAGCGTGTCCTTTCCGAGCGTGGATATGCTATGTTGCGGAAGACGGTGGCAGAAGATGGTCGAGCAGCAGTAGAGGGGGATCTCAAAATATTTATCATTTATGAAAGTACCGATAAAAATGCGCCCCTGCAATATTTTGAAGAAACGCTTCCCTTTGGTGAAGTCATACGCGATGATGCCTTACGCACAGGTTCCAAGGTATTTTGCATTGCCAATCTGGAAACGTTGGCAACCGAGCCCGATGCCGAAGATATGGATATCCTCAATATTTCCGCCGCTATCGGCCTTTGCCTGATAGGCAGGCGGCACGAGACCGTCCGCATCATAGAAGATTTATATGATGAGAAAAGAGATGTTCAGTTGGATTATACTTCTATCGGTACCTGTAATATTTCCGAAGGCGAATGTATGAAAAAAATCCTTCGGCTCAGCGCCGAGATTCCCTCGGCCGCACCGGAAGTCTCCCGCATCCTCTTTTCCAGCGCTTACCCGACGATTCTTTCTTCCAAAGAGGAAAGCGGCATACTTTCCATGGATGGCATTATGACGCTTTTGCTCTGTTATACCACTTCACAGGCAGGTATCCGCAGCTTGAAGCTGCAAATTCCTTTTGAAACAGAAGTCTCCTACGAGAAGAAATTACCGGATAGTGAGCTACTTATCCGCTGCTTTGGCGAATATGCCCTCTGCGAAGGCTCCGGTCGAGAACTCGAAATCAAATGTTGCCTGGATCTGTGTATCTGGGAAGTAGAAACACAGCAGGCACAGGCCGTTTGTTCTGCCACGTTTTCAGAGATGGTCTCTCCCAAGCAATGTGGCATTATCATTTATTATGCCGATGGCAAAGAAACGCTTTGGGATGTCGCAAAAAAATTCCGAGTCGCCCCTGACACCATTCGCAACGCGACTCCGGAAGATACAATTGTAAAAGGTCAGAAACTCATATTAATCAGCCGGTAAAAAGCGAAAAATGCTCTTTCCCAATTGTGGAAAAAGGGACTTGACACCTCTTCCTCCAGTCATTATAATAATAAGGCAGTGACATTGAGCTGGAGTGGTATCGAAGAGGTCATAACGAGCACGACTGGAAATCGTGTTGCCGTGATGAGCGGCACGCGGGTTCGAATCCCGCCCACTCCGCCAACAAGATAGCTCTTTACTTCATATTGCAATTCATGAAAATGGATTGCAATATTTTTTTGCTATCCGATTCTCCCCCCTCACCGATTTTCGCGAAAATATTTTGAAAACAGGTAAACAATCTGTTAATATATTGATACACGATTTTTCATGATGCGTTTCAGGGAGATACCCTTATGATATATAATATCAGTTTTGATATATGTGCATTGATTATTTCTGCATTTTCTTTATTTATTATCATTTCCCGAAAGGGATTGCAGCGGGAATCCAACCGTCTTTTAATGTATGTGATCATTCTAGCGCTCATTTCCGCCGTTTTTGACATTTGGAGTTCGGTGGCCAACTCTTACGTCTATCATTACAGCTATTTATATCGCGACATACTCAACTATATCTTTTTATTTGCGCATACCAGTACGGCTGCCTTGTTTGCCTGGTACATGGTATCTCTATTAGTGTTGCGCCCACGTTTCACTCCCTGGCTGACCGCTCTCTTTTTTTTGCCGCAAACTTTAGGAGCTGCCCTGCCTTTGCTTTTAAATCCCTTTTTCCGCTGGGTTTTCTATTACGATGCAGCTCGTATATATTCTCATGGTTTCATGATTTATGTCCTTTATGCAACGGGTTATTTCTATATGCTGCTTTGCGTATATCTGGCCGTGCGTTTTCGCCATCTGTTGCTGAAATCCCAGCAAAATATGGCGTTTCTATTGCTCATATTCAGCATCCTGCCCATTGGTATACAGCAATTTTTTATGCCGCACCAACTTTTGGAGCTCTTTTTCCAATCCATCGGCATATTCGGTTTTCTGACTACGGTGGAGGATTTCGACCGTATTTACAACCCCGCTACCAATACCTATAACCGAACCGCTTTTTTGCACGATATTCCTTTGGCCAAGGAAAGCGATATTCCGCTCTCCCTCCTAATTGTGAAGCTCTCCCGCCCATACTATTGGGAAATCGCTTCTTTGGATACCGGATATGCCAATGCTTTTTTGGCCAAAATTGCCGAATTGCTCGGCAAGGTTTCTAAAAAGGCTATGCTTTATAACTGTGAACACGGGCATTTTGCAGTATTGTGTTCTCATATTCCAAACCTTTCACAGTCTGCTTATCAATGTTTTTCCGAAAACTGGATCTATCGCGGGCATGATACTTCCTTCCCGATGCAGATTTTTACGGTCGATATCTCTGCAGAAAACTTTTCGGCTGAAGAGATTCTGCGCATCATCGATCAACCGTATCTGGAAAAGCCCTCTCAGCCTGTGATCGCTGCGTTCACGGAAATTGCCCCCACTACAAATACTATCCCGGATGCATTTGCTTCCGACCTTCAATTGATGTTGGATGATTTTATTGAAAGCGCATCCTCATTAACCCCTGCGGAGCGGAATGTCCTGCAATATTATATCCGCGGGCATGAGATTTCAGAGATTCCCTCTCTGGCTTATATCAGCATCAACACCGTACGCAAACATAATAAGAATATCTATCGCAAACTCGGCGTGGATACTCGAGACGAATTGTTAATCTATATTGATTTGCTGCGCCGCAGCCAACGTCTGGAAGATTTGCTTAGGCTGCTCCAATAATCGGCCCGGGAAAACGGGCAGGCGGTAATTCCCGCCGAGAAATACTGCATTCTGGCAGGGTATCTTTCCGATACCCTGCCCTTTTATTCCTTTCAAACGACAAAGTACCCTTGGGATACTATCTTTTTACGACGTTTTTTACTATACTAACTTTGAAATTCGTTTACATTTAGTAAAGAAAGGAAGACAACATGCGTAAGAAAAATATTCAAAAATGTTTCCTGCTGATTCTGGCTTTGGCTATGCTGCTGGCTCTTACCGCTTGCGGTGGCACCCCCGAGGATCCCTCCGAGGTCAAGGGCGAAACGTTTGATGCCGGAAACATCAGCGCACTCGCTCCCAAGGGATGGAAAGCATTCCCTGTCTCAGATTTGTTTGACGAATATGAAGGAGATAACAATCCTAACTCTATGCAGATCTGCAAAGACGCCGATGATGAATGGGATCTCCTCTCCAAGCCGTATATTATGATTACCTACTATGACCCTGAAACCTCTTTCCTCTCAGCTAAAGATTGGTATGACGATGCAGAGGATATAGAATCCTTCACCTTGGGCAACTACACTTGGGAAGGTTATACCTGCACCAGCCTGGATTACCCTTATACGATTCTGGAAACTATCGATGGGGATATCGCTATCCAGGTTGACATTTTGGAAAAGTCCAGCGACAAACTGGAAATCGCTTTGGAAGATGTTGATGTGCAGGCTATTATTGCCAGCATTACTGTCACAGAGTAAATAGCTGATATAAAAAAGAAGAAGCATTAAGAAAAGAGGCACCTTGTGCCTCTTTTCTTAATGTAACAGGCATTTTAATGATGATTGGAGGTTCTATCTCCATACTTCTCACGATTATCGCCCTTAGCGGAGTGGCTGCCATAATCGCACTTGGCCTTGGCAATGCAATGCTGTATATTTCCAGCATCGTATTGTTGGCCAGCTCTGTTGCCCAATTGGTCGCAGGCATTATTGACGTAAAGAATTGCAAAAATCCGGAAAAAGCGCAAAGCTGCATAACTTTGGGTATTATCGTTGCAGCACTCTGTGTGCTTGGTGAAATTCTCTCAGTCATCGGAGGCGGATCTTTTTCCTTCTTCTCTTTGTTGTTGGGCTTGGTACTGCCTGCGTTGTATACCGTTGGCGCAATCAAAAATAAACAGAGCTAAGAACCATTGCAACATGAAAAAAGCGCAAAGTAAACTTTGCGTTTTTTTCATGTTCTCGTTTTTTATGTGCAGCTTTTTGTGACAAGCAATTTTTTCTGTGTTACACTATAGTATATAATTTGCCAAGTAATTCATTCGGTTTTAAAAACAGGAGCACTTATGCAATCTAAAAAAATCTTTTATGGCTGGGTTAACGTTATTGCCTGTTCCCTGGTATTGGCCATCGGTATGGGAGTACTCAGCAATGCCGC
>QANA01000076.1:10878-21692 GCA_003149735.1 Clostridiales bacterium
CGCAAAGTAAACTTTGCGTTTTTTTCATGTTCTCGTTTTTTATGTGCAGCTTTTTGTGACAAGCAATTTTTTCTGTGTTACACTATAGTATATAATTTGCCAAGTAATTCATTCGGTTTTAAAAACAGGAGCACTTATGCAATCTAAAAAAATCTTTTATGGCTGGGTTAACGTTATTGCCTGTTCCCTGGTATTGGCCATCGGTATGGGAGTACTCAGCAATGCCGCCGGTGTATTTATTAAGCCGGTTTGCGATTCTTTGGGATTTGCTCGCGGAAATTTTTCTCTG
Source organism: Clostridiales bacterium (assembly GCA_003149735.1). Next base: position 11,168 of record QANA01000076.1, read on the forward strand.
CACCGTACAATCCTCACCCTGGTAGGAGTCTTCTGTCTACCGTTTTTCACCCGTCTTATCCCGAAATACGGCGTTAAAAAGACCATGCTCGTTTGCGGATGTGCGCTTAGCCTGATCACCTTTGCATTTGCTTTTTGTACACAGATATGGCATTTTTATGTTTTGGCTGTACTGTATGGTATTTTTACCAACGGAGTCAGTTTTTTTCTGATCGGTACATTAATTAACTACTGGTTTGACGATAATAAAGGCCTGGCTACCGGCATTGCTTATTGCGGCAGCAATATTGGAGGTGCTTTGGCCATCGTCGTGCTGGGAAACCTGATCGAACGCATCGGTTGGCAATGGGCTTATGCCGCTTCCGGTCTGCTGGGCCTTTTGCTTTTAATTCCCATTATCTTATTATTCATCCGTGAAAAACCGCAGGATATGGGGTTGCAGCCTTATCGCCGCTCGGCAACTGCCGTAATACAAACGGACGCCCCCACTATTCAGCATTCCGGAATGCTGCTTTCCCAAGCGCGGCGCACTTCTCTTTTCTGGATTCTGCTCATCGCGTTCTTCTTTTTTTCGCTCTGCTGCGGCGGCCCTTCCAGCCATTTAAATGCATTTCTCACCGATAACGGATATTCCATTGCACTGGCAACAGCAATTCATTCTTTTTTCCAGATATCTGTCGCCTGTAATAAAATTGCTATCGGCGCTTTTATCGATAAAGCAGGTATTGCTGCCGGCGGTATTTTCCTGGGCATATGTTGTATTGCCACGCCTGCTTTGGCTTTGATAATTCGAAGCCCTATTGCCGCCTGGCTGCACGCGCTGCTGTTAGGGGTCATCTGCGCAGGCTATAGTATTGCCATCAGCATTTATGTCAGCAAATTGTTTGGCAATCTGGATTTCTCTGCCATTTTGGGAGTTTTTTCCATGGACACTGCGCTGGCAGGCGCAATTTCTTCCCCATTTATGGGCTCTGTATTTGACCACACAGGCAGTTACCGTCTTTCCTGGGTTATTTTGCTGGTTTGCGGCATTCTAGCAGCTTGCGGCTTATCTATAGTCAATCTTTTGCAGCGTCGGCGCCGATCAGAAAGCTGAATCTGTATCTTAAAAAGAACAGGTGTTTTCTTCTAAGAAAACACCTGTTCTTTTATGATTGTTTTTCACTTTTAGTTCATGCCACCTATTTACCGGCTTAACAATTTGAAGCTGTAAATTTCTATCGTTCCCGATATTTTTTCTTACTCGACGGTCACCGACTTTGCCAGGTTACGCGGTTTATCCACATCGCAGCCCTTATAAACAGCGGTATAATAGCCATATAGCTGATAAGGCACCGCAGCCAGAATCGGAGCAAACAGATCATCGATATCCGGCAACGCCAGCACAAGATCCGCTTCTTTTTCCAAAAGTGCCGCATTGCGCTGCTGCGTCATCGCTACTACAAATGCACCACGAGCCTTTACCTCTTTAATATTGCTCATCAATTTTTCCAGAAGACCGCTCTGTGTGGCCAGCGCCATCACCAATGTGTTTTGTTCAATCAAAGCAATCGGGCCATGTTTCAGTTCACCGGCCGCATAAGTCTCAGAATGGATATAAGAAAGTTCTTTCAGCTTCAGGGATCCTTCCATCATCAGTGCATAATCTGCGCCGCGCCCGATAAAAAATTCATTGACATCCATAAAACGCTGTGCTGCCAACTGCTGCACCGCTTCCTTATTCTTCAGCACTTCTTCCAACAGTTCCGGCAATTTTTTGAGATTTTCCACGAATTCAGCATACTGCGTTTCATTCAGAATTCCCCGCATGCGGCCTATCTCTGCCGCAATCATATACAGGCACAATACCTGCGTCAGATACCCTTTGGAAGTCGCTACCGCAATTTCCATACCTGCCTGCGTATGCATTGTAAAATCTGCTTCCCGTGAAATAGTGCTGCCCTTTACATTCGTGATCGCAATCACTTTCGCGCCTTTACTCTGTGCCTCCCGCAAAGCCGCAATGGTATCTGCCGTCTCACCCGACTGGCTGATAACAATAAAGAGATCATCTTTGGAAAGCAGCGGCGAGGGCATACGATAGCGGAATTCCGAAGCTACATCCACATTGACCGGAATACGAGCTATATTCTCAATCACATATTTACCTAAAATACCCGCATGATAAGCACTGCCGCAGGCTACTATATGAATTCCCCGTATACTTTGAATCAGTTGTTCGGTAATATTGATTTCCGAAAGATCAATTCTCCCCTCCCGCATGCGCGCCATCAGGGTATCATGCATCGCTCTTGGCTGTTCATGAATCTCTTTAATCATAAAATGTTCCCAGCCGCCTTTTTCTGCCTGAGCAACATCCCAATCAACTGTAAAATGCTTTTTCTCTACCCGATTGCCGTAAGCATCGTAAATTTCCACTTCATCCGCCGAAATGACTGCAATCTCACCATCATCCAACAGGTAAACGTCTTTGGTATATTCCAGCAATGCCGGGAAATCCGACGCAATCAGATTCTCCCCCTTGCCCAGGCCGATTACCAACGGACTGTCCTTTCTTGCTGCCACAATGCGGTGAGGTTCTCTAACGCTCATTACTCCCAACGCATAGGAGCCTTCCAGCATTTTTACTGCCCGCATCACAGCCGTCTTCAAATCGCCTTCATAAAAATAGTTAACCAAATGCGCCACTACTTCGGTATCTGTCTCAGATATGAAGTGGATGCCTTTGCTCTGCAGCCATGCCTTTAATTTCGCGAAATTTTCGATAATACCGTTATGTACAACCGCCAGATCCCCCGCCGTATTGGTATGGGGATGCGCGTTTATATCCGAAGGTTCTCCATGTGTCGCCCAGCGGGTATGGCCAATGCCAATGGTGTCCTCCGCCATGGCATCACCTAACTTTTCTCTTAAATTAACCAGCCGTCCTTTTGCTTTTACAATATGCATGCCGCCATTCTGAATATAGGCAACGCCTGCACTGTCATACCCTCTGTATTCCAGTTTTTGCAGTCCGCCCAGCAATACCGGCAGTACATCCCGTTTTCCTACATATCCAACAATTCCACACATACTCTTTCCTCTCCTGAATTAAAGCGTCTGTTCTATAAGCTGCGCTACTTTTTCTGCATGCGCCCGAATAAATTCAATATCTTCCCCCTCGATCATTACTCTGACCAATGGTTCTGTTCCCGAAGGACGAATGAGCACCCGACCCCGGCCGGCCATCGCTTCCTCTACCTTGGCAATCTCCTGCCGGATCTGTTCATTTTCCTGATAAGCATATTTGTTTTCTTCACGCACCCGGGCATTAATCAATACCTGCGGAAGAATTTCAATATCATAAGCCAGTTCACCCAGTTTTTTCCCGCTGCGCACGACTACGCTTAACAGCTGTAGTGCTGTCAACATAGCGTCTCCCGTCGTATTTTTATCCAGAATAATCACATGCCCGGACTGTTCTCCACCAAAATTATAGCCGGAAGCCAACATCTCTTCCAAAACATAGCGATCCCCCACAGCCGTCTTCACCAAATGAATTCCATGCTTTTGCAGATATAACTGAAGCCCTAGGTTGCTCATCACCGTCCCGACAACCGTATCTTTTGCCAGCTTTCCCCGAGCCTTCATATCCAATGCGCAAACGGCCATGACGCGATCCCCATCTACCAGGCGTCCCTGTTCATCTACCGCAATCAAGCGATCGGCATCTCCATCAAATGCCAATCCCAAATCTGCACCCAACTGTTTAACCGCTTCCTGCAGCTTTTCCGGATGCGTGGAGCCACAAGCATCATTGATATTGGTTCCATCGGGAGCATTGCCAATGCAATCTACTTTCGCCCCCAATGCAGAAAATACCTGCGGCGCAATTTTATAGGAAGCTCCATTAGCTGTATCCAATACAATATGCAGGCCCTTCAGCGAACAATCTGCGCTTTGCCGAAGAAAATTCCCGTAATCCTCAGCTGCTTCGGCGCGCTCCACTCTGCGCCCTAACTGTATGCCACTGGGCAATTCCTGCGGCTGTGCAGAGAGAATTCTTTCTTCTATTTTTTCCTCGATCTCATCAGCCAGCTTATATCCCTGCCCATTGAAAACTTTCAGGCCATTATACTCCACTGTATTATGCGATGCACTGATCACAATCCCTGCATCCGCATGATACAGTCTGGTCAGATACGCGACCGCCGGCGTCGGCACTACACCTAACAGTTCAGCCGTTGCTCCTGCAGAACAGATGCCTGCCACTAGTGCACTTTCCAGCATATCCCCGGAAATACGCGTGTCTTTTCCGATCAGGATCCGCGCATGATGCGCGGAATCTGTCAACTGCAATGCACATGCCTGCCCCAGTTTATAAGCCAAAATGCTATCTAATCCCTTGTTGGCGACACCGCGTATGCCGTCTGTCCCAAACAATTTTCCCATATATGTTCTCCGTTCTCAATCTTCTTCTAATATTGTATGATATGCTTCCATTGCTGCAACTGCTCCATCTGCCGCAGCAGTTACTACTTGGCGCAACCTCTTTTTCCGCACATCTCCTGCCGCAAAAATACCCGGTATATTCGTCCGCGTATTTTCATCGGCTTCAATATATCCCGCTGCATCCAAGGCAATTTTCCCCTGAACCAGTTCTGTATTCGGCTTTTGCCCGACTGCTGCAAAAACGCCTTCCACTGCCAGCTCCTGTCGTTTGCCTGTCTGCACATCCTGCAATACGATATATTCCAAATCCATTCCGCCGCAAATTTCCACAGGAACTGCCTGCTTAATAAAGTGAATATTCTCTTTTGCCTTCGCTTTTTCTACCAAATATTGCTGTGCGCGGAAAGTATCCCGCCGATGAACCAGATAAACCTCCGCAGCCAAATCCGAGAGGTACCGCGCATCTTCGAAGGCCGTATCTCCGCCGCCGATCACCGCCACGCGCAAGCCTTTAAAAAAAGCGCCGTCACAGGTAGCACAATAAGAAACACCCATACCTGTAAATTGCTGTTCACCCGGAATTTCCAATTTTCGCGGAGCAGCGCCCAACGCCAGAATCATCGTTTTCGCTTGATAGCTTCCGGCCTTTCCTTCAGCCTTCTTAACTTTTCCTTCCAACTGTAAAGAAAGGATCTCATCGGTAAGCACCTGCGCGCCAACTCTCTTTGCCTGCTCCAGCAATTGCTGCGAAAATTCAGCACCGGAAATACCCTGTGCAAACCCAGGATAATTTTCCAATTGATGGGTAGAGGTAATTTGCCCACCCGGCACAGCCTTTTCCACAACCGCCACAGATAATCCGGCTCTGGCTCCGTAAATGGCAGCAGTCAAGCCAGCAGGGCCGCCGCCTATCGTCAGTATATCGTACATAACTTCTCCTTCAGATAGCTACAATTATGATTTATCTTATCATATATTTTTTCCCCTGTCCATTTTGTTTACAGATGTTTGAAATCTGTTCACAGTATGCCCCTTTTCTTTGCAACCTATGTTCTCCCGATATAAAAAGAGCAGGCGCTTAAGCGCCCGCTCTTCAATGCACTCTGTTATCAATCAGATAGGTGTAGCGATAAGGGTTTGCCAGATAAATATGTTCCTCATTTTCCAACTGCAGCCCTCTTTCCTCTACAAATTTCTGCATCAACACTCCTTCATGGAACATTCCGTAGATACGCATAATCTTTCCTTTTTCCAGTTCAATATATAATTTATATTTATTTTCTTCTGTTTCCAGCGCAGCATATTGTGGATCCCCCGCACCATCCCGCAATGTTATGGAAACGCACGCTTCATTTATATCCGTCATCTCAATCGTATAATCCTGAATAACAGCATTATTCTCCTGAAAAACGGTGACAATCTCTAAAAACTGTTCACGGCATTTTTTATCAAAGCCTGCTTCTCCCAAATTTATGGCATCCATTGATATTTTTGTAATGGTCGATTTCAGATTCTGCTTCCATATCTCATCATTTTCTTCTGGTTGCCAAATAAAAAGCGCTGCGTCAGCCAGTTCTTCCTGATAGGAAACCAACGCTTCATATTGATAATCCGTGCGATAATAATATCCTTCCTGATAACCATATTCTATCGGAGCTCGTTTGGTATAAATATGTTCCAGATAATTTTCACTATATTCCCCATAATCCCGTTCATAATGGAACTTTTCATAAATCATATGCTGATATTTATTTGAAGCCATAATTTCTTCCATAGCCTCTTCAGGGATAATCGGTTGATTCAGCATAATCATCTCTGCCCAGAAATCCGCTTCACTACCACTCTGCAAATATGCCTGATATTCATTTTCATATACGCTTTGTGAAATATAGCAGGATTCTTCTCCGATCGATACCATAAATTTCCCGGAATTCTCGTTCTGCAGGATCAGATTATGATAAATCTTCTGATGATCTTCATAAATCATATCCGTATCCAAAAACGGATACTCTAAACCATATGGATCTTCTTTCAGAAAACGCATGATTTGCTGAACACATAACCTGTTCCACAAACCGGTATAACTAAAGTTCAATGCAAAACGGGTCTTTTGTGTGCTGAACTGATTAATGGTTAACAGAAATATTGTCGCACAAAGAATCAAACAAATTGCTGTTTTCAACCATTTCGCACGGAGTTTTCTGCGTACTTTTCGAAATGCCTTTTGTGCAGTAAAGTTTTCTCTCTGTGACTCCTCTCTCCCTTCTATTTCCGAGCGCATCATTCGTTTTAATATTGCTGCACATTCGGCACATTCCAGGACATGTTCTTCCACAGCTTTTTTACTCTCCTCAGAGCAACTTGCATCTGCATATAAAGGCAACAGATCCCGCATTATGTTGCAATTCATTTTCATTTTAACCCTCCTTTATTCTACTTTCCCATCCATCCTTCTGCTTTTTCCGTATTTCTAACGATGTAGCTTTTAGCAGGCGTCGGATATTCGCATTTTCCATATAATTTCTCAGCAACTTATTACAGATTCTCTCTTTCCTTAAAGCCATCCCTTTGCCTCCATCTCCTTTACAATCCGTTCCTTTGCCCGAAAGAAAGTCACCTTTGCCCAGCTTTCCGTTTTTCCAAAAATATCGGCAATTTCCCGATATTTCAATTCTCCAAATATTTTCAGAGAAAACACTTCCCGATAAGGCTCCTTCAACTGATGCAGTGCCTTATGAATATACAGTAGCGTCTCCCGATCAATTAGCGTATAGTCCGGGAATTTTGCTTCCTGCTCCGTTCCTTCGCCTGTCCAAGAGACTGAACACTTTCGTTTCTTTTCTTCATTCAAAAACAGGTTTTTTCCAATCCGGCACAGCCAGGTATAAAAACTGCTGCGCCCCTCATACTGCTCGATATTCTGCAACGCTTTCAGAAAAGTCTCCTGTGTCAACTCCTCTGCCCGGTGACGGTCTCGCGAGAGCCCCAGTAAATAGTGATAAACTTTATCTGCATACAGATCATAGATTTCCGTAAAATCTGCCATACTCCCGCTTCCTTTCCAAATGCCTTTCACATATTAGACAATTTTAATAGAAAAAAGTTACAAAAATAAAATCAATATTTTTTCAAATCTCACTCGACAATTCTTTTCGCATTTCTATTCGTTGCTGCACTTTCAGCAGCAAATGCAGCGTCAGCGATTGCAGCAGTGAAAATGCCAACCCTAACATGACAGAACGCCATCCATAAACCAGAATTCCGCTCAGCAATACTGTCATATTAACCAGATACATACAAAACGCCACTTTCACTTTTGGATATTTCCGATGAATCATCAGTGCCACTGTATCAAAACCAACAGCCGTAGATTTTGCGTGAATACACAAAGCGTAACCGGTTCCCACCAGCACCGCCGCGAGAACAGCTCCCGGAATCAACGGCAAAGGTACTTCCCATTGCAGTGCACTGAATCCCGTAAATAATATCAAATATGCCAGACAACTAAAAATTGTCCCTTGGAAATACTCTTTCCCAAGCCCAAAAAAGCACACTGCCAAAGGTAGCAACGAAAATGCATCTGCCAGCCAGGCAGTGGGGATACGCGTCATTTTGCTTAAAATCATAGAAAAACTTGTTACTCCTCCGTTCACAATCTCTTTAAGAATGGTAATACAGGCATAAGCACCGGCAATCAGAACGTTTCCCATCATAATTTTTATATAGCGCATTTTTCCCTCCTCATTATGTGTATACGCAAAAGCTCCCATATGCCTTTTAAAATTTACAAAAAGAGGCCTGAACAGGACTTCAATTCAGACCTCTTTTTGTTTACTTCGCATTTATAGCAGCATATCCGCCAGATTTGCTTTTTCCTGCAATTCATAGCCCAATTTCCCAGTGAGACAGGAAAACAGCGTCGTTACACCCGGGCCATGTCCTGAAATTTTACAACTTCCATGTACAATTACACCAATAGAAAGCGCGCCAGTGATAAAATTACGCCCATTTGTGTTGTCGCAATCCAAAAGGGCTACAATATCTCCCAGCCGCAATTCATCCAGATGATATTCCGCTACCAGTTTCTCATCAAAAAGTGTAATATCATAATCCCCTTTTTTAGTAGTGGATGCACCTAACCCCGAGCCCATCAGGCAGCCAGGTACTGCTTTAGCTACGGGTACAATCAGGCGGCCACCCTCTTCACGAATTTTCATTCGCCGCAATACTGCCGGATCCAGATTCATAACAGCAATTTCCGGATAATCCAATAATTGCAGCCCCTGCCCAAAAGATTTCACATTGATGCGATCTCCAATATTCATCTGTTCAAGCGCATCCTGCGGAAAATACAGAATCACATGTTCAATTCCTCCATGTGTTCCCGTAACAAATCCCTTTTTTCCCTTCGCATCCCCACTGATAACCGTTGCCTCATTGCCAATGCAGGAAAGATAATTATAAGCGTTGCTGCTGCGTTCATTGACGTTGCGGGTACTGACGCCCGGTTCAATATGATCTGCCTCAAAACCATTGGCCAGATCACCGATTTTTACATTATAGGAAATACCGCCCGTTCCCGGCAAAACAAATACCTGCCCTTTTGCATCAATTTTGCCCAAGTCACTATATCCGGGTGGTGAAACTTCTCCCTGTACCGACAATTTTACCAATCGTTCTTCATTTGTACGAAGCATACGTTTTTCTCCTTTTTTCACAAGCATCGTTTTTTTCATTATAACGCATTTTCCCCACCCCCGCCACCCATTGTATGCTTTATGGTTCCAATCGACGCATATCTCTTGGGAAAAGTGCAGCTTCCCGCACATTTTCCAACTTCAGGAGACGCGCTGTCAGGCGCTCCAGGCCGATTCCAAAGCCGCCATGAGGCGGAAGACCATAACGATGTGCCTGCAGATAACTTTCAAAAGCAGCCACCGCCATCCCTCTTTGCCGCATCTTGCACGCCTGCTCCTGATAATTATGAATCCGCAATCCTCCGGTGGTTACTTCCATCCCCCGAAACAACAGGTCGAAGCTTTGTGTCTCTCCCGGGTGCTGCATATCCTCCTTGGTATAAAAAGGCCGCTTCGCACTTGGATAACGCGTAACAAACAAAAAGGGGCAATTATATTCCGTTTCTGCCCATTTACATAGCGCTTTTTCCTCCTGAGGCTGCAAATCTTCCATGTCCTTACCAGAAACGCCCAATTTCTGCACCAACAATTGTTTTGCCTCGGCAAACGGTATAGCCGGGATCGATTGAATTTTCGGTATATCCGCCTGCAGCAAATCTATTTCCAAAGCATATTGCTGCCGCAAAAACTCAAATGTATAACGCAGTATCTCCGTTTCCAATTGCATTAACTGTACAGGCTCTGAGATATATCCCATTTCCAGGTCTATACCCGTATATTCATTTAAATGGCGGGAGGTATCATGCGGCTCAGCCCGAAAAATCGGCCCTATCTCATATACCCGCTCGTACACACCTACCATCATTTGTTTATAAAATTGCGGGCTTTGCGCCAGGTAAGCCTTCCGATCAAAGTATTCTACCGAAAAAAGATTCGCACCGCCTTCTGCTCCGGCAAATACCAGCTTGGGCGTGTGGATCTCTGTAAATTCTCTCTCCTGCAAAAATATTCGTACAGCCCGACATATTCCCTCCTGCAATTTAAAAATAGCCCGCTGCTTTGCATTGCGCAAAGTAATCGGCCGTGTATCCAGCAAATGTTCCAGCGAAATTTGCAGTTCTTTGCGGTAAAGGGCTGTTGTGCTTTTCCTTTCCGGTTGGGAAAGTATCTCTATTTTCAGCAATTGGAATTCCATAGCCTCTTCTGTTCCCAGCCGTTTTTTCGCCCTTACTTTTGCCTTTATGCAACTTTCCTCTTTCAACTCCCGTAAAGAGAAACAGGAAAATTCTGGGCTGTATATACACTGGACAATTTCTCTGCGCAGACGCAGCAGTACAAATGCCCATTTGCCCATTGTGCGAATATGATACACACTGCCTTGCAAAACAAGCATATCCTCTTCCTTTGCCTCTTTCCAACTTTTCTCTTTTTCTAATTGGTTACCCACAATTTGTTCTA
>QANA01000019.1 GCA_003149735.1 Clostridiales bacterium
TCTACCTGCGGGAAGAAGTATTCATCATACTCGGAAGCAGGCGTTACCCAGTTCTGTGCACCCAGTACATAAGGTGCTGCATCCAGATAATCAAAGCTCAACTGCGCAATATTGGTAGCCATATCGTTCAGGATGCTGCCTCTGGTGCATGCTTCGCTGACGAGCAGGATACGGCCGGTCTTTTCCACGGACTTGCAAACAGGTTCGTAGTTGAAGGGTACAACGCTTCTTGCATCGATTACTTCTGCAGTTACGCCATACTTTTCTTCCAGAATCTTAGCTGCATCCATTGCCTTATAGAGGGAAGGCCCGATTGTAAGGATGGTAACATCATTACCAGCCTTGCGCAGAGCGGGCTCACCGAACGGCACTTCATAGTATCCTTCCGGCACGCCTTCCTCATGGAACATTTCAGGCTTATCATAGAAGTTCTGGCTTTCAAAGAATACAACAGGATCCGTTCCGGAAAGTGCAGCATTCATCATACCCTTTGCATCATAAGGCGTTACCGGGTAAACAACTTTGAGGCCCGGAATATGAGCGCACAGAGCGGTCCATTCCTGAGAGTGCTGAGCACCATACTTGCAGCCGACTGCCACACGCAGAACCACCGGCATCTTCAGAATGCCGCCGGACATTGCCTGCCACTTTGCCAGCTGGTTGAAGATTTCATCGCCGCAACGGCCGATAAAGTCGCCATACATCAACTCTACGATAGCTCTGCCGCCGCATACGCCATAGCCCACAGCGGAACCGACGATAGCTGCTTCGGAAATCGGGGAGTTGAACAGTCTGTGACGCGGTACGGAGTCGACCATGTTTCTGGAAACTGCAAATGCGCCGCCCCAGTAAGCAACATCTTCGCCGTACATAACCAGCGTACGATCTACATAGAACTTATCGAAAATTGCTTCGAAGATACCATCTCTGATACCATAGCACTTAATCTTGGGAACTTCCTTGCCGTTCTTCATATAGAAGCGCTCTCTCGTCTTGAGCTGCTTCACTCTGGGGTTATCTTCCTTAGCAGTAAGCATATCATCCACAGGAGCATCGCTCATGGATTCGATATGTTCGTTGGAGAACATCAGATCTTCTACAAAATGAGGATTCTTTTCCATATCTGCATAAGGAGTCAGCGTCTTGTCGGAAGCAACCTTGAAGACAGCCAGGTTTCTTGCAATAACCTGAGCTTCCAGGTCCTTGATTTCCTTTTCAGTGCAGACACCAGCTTCGATCAGCTTAGCAGCATATGCGGGAATCGCATCCTGATCTTTCCAAGCCTGGATTTCCTCTTCCGTTCTGTATGCGTTGACGTCGGAAGGAGAGTGACCACCGAAACGATAGGTAACAACATCCAGCATAACAGGGCCATCTTCCAATGCCTGAGGGATCTTTCTCTCATAAGCATCGATGACTGCCAATACATTGAAGCCATCTACACGCTCAACATGCAACTGTGTGGGAGATACGCCTGCTGCAAAACGAGCGATCATATCATATGCCATCGTTTCGCCTCTGGTCTGTCCGCCCATGCCGTAATGGTTGGTTGCAAAGTTGAAGATGATGGGGAGGCCACCCTTATTGTAGCCCTCTTCCCAGAGGTATTTATACTGATCCATCGCTGCGAAGTTGATACCTTCCCAAACGGGGCCGCAGCCAAGAGAACCATCACCCAGGTTCGCGATTGCAACGCCGGGTTTCTTATTCACTTTCTTATACAGAGCTGCACCAGCTGCTACACAGGCAGAACCACCAACGATTGCGTTGTTGGGATAAATGCCAAAGGGCTGGAAGAAAGCGTGCATAGAACCGCCGAGGCCACGCAGGAAACCTGCTTCACGGGCAAAAATTTCTGCCATAGCGCTGTACAGGAAGAATTTTCTTGCCAGGTCTTTAATATCAGTATATTCGATATGTTCTTTCACAAACTGATAGATGTGGCCGCCCAGGAAGTTTTCCATGATCTTAACCAGTTCTTCATCAGAAAGCTTGTGAATTGCAGAGAAACCTTTTGCGATAATTTCATTATGGCTTCTGTGGCTGCCGAAAGTAAAGTCATCAATCGTCAGATGATAAGCTTCGCCGACGGCAACAGCTTCCTGACCGGTAGACAGGTGAGCCGGGCCCTTGTAGCTGCAGGGAATTCCTTCGTATTCGCTCTTGGTCTTGATGTCGTTGAGCATCAATTCGAATGTACGAATAGAGAACATATCCTCATAAATGCGGAGGAAATCTTCCTTGGAATACTTCGACTTTTCTTCTTCGATAGTCTTGTTGTACTGGTTAACCGGGATATCCGTAAATTTGATATATCCGGGCTGTCTCATCTCATTCGGATCTACATAAATGGATTTTGGCATATTACTACCTCTCTAAACAAATTTTGTTTGAATTTCTATTTTTGTCTGGCTTACTTCATCTGCATCATATCGAAGTTTTCGAGATAAGCCACCAATGCCTTCAGGAATTTTGCAGCATCTGCACCATCCATTGCGCCGTGGTCGAAAGTCAGCGACAATCCCATAGCGGGATAAGTGCTGCCATCTTTTCTCAGCTTATAGGTAATGGTATCAACACCCAGAATACCGGTCTGCGGCGGGTTGATGACAGGCGTAAAGCTTTCAATACCGAAAGAACCCAGGTTGCTGACTGTGAAAGTAGCCTGGCGTGCATTATCAGCCGGCAATTTGCCTTCTTTGGTCAGAGCGATAAGGGACTTAAGCTCTTTAGAGAGCGTCAATAGGGACATATCAGAAGCCCCGATTACCGCAGGCACCAGCAAGCCCTTGGGGGTATCTACTGCAACGCCGACATTTGCCTTTTCAAATACGCGCATGGTATCGCCATTGAGATGTGCATTGAGCATGGGGAAATCCACTACTACTTTCGCTACTGCATGCACCAGCATATCGTTGAGCGTGATACCTGCAAACTCTTCGTTGTTTTTGAACTTCTTGCGCAGATCCATGATGACCGTTGCATCGAAGCTGGTATTGAGCGTCAACTGCGGAATATTCTGCAGAGAAGCGCTCATGTTCTTCTTGATAAACTTTCTTACGCTGTTGAGCGGCTTATCCTCATAACCGACAGATGCCGCAGCAGGTACAACTGCTTCTGCCTTAGCAGCAGGTACTTCGGCAACCGGAGCCTCAACCTTTTTGGGTGCGGTTGCAGCGTAAGCCTCGACATCTCTGCCGATAATTCTTCCTTCGGGGCCGGTAGGCGTAATAGAAGAGAAATCTTCTACACCCAAGCGCTTTGCAAAAGTTTTTGCTCTGGGCGATACGGGGGTACCGTCTGCAGCTTTTCCGGTGGCTGCTGCCTTCACAACTGCTTTGGGAGCTTCTGCTGCGGGAGCCGCCACAGGTGCAGCTTCAGCTGCCGGAGCACCGCCGCGCACATATTTTGTGCCGGGTTTACCAATTGCACAAACTGCTTCCAGGCAGGGAACGACATCTCCATCCTCAAAGAAGACATCCAGCAATTCGCCTTCAAATTCAGATTCCTGATCGATGGAAGTCTTATCCGTTTCATAAGAGAAGAGAACGTCACCCTTCTTTACCATATCCCCGACATGCTTATGCCACTCAGTCAGGATACAATCCTCTACTGTAATACCAATCTTGGGCATGATCACGATATCCACATCGGGATTTGCTTCTGCAGCGGATACAGCCGGAGCAGCGGGCGCTGCTTCTGCAACAGGTGCTGCGGGAACTTCTTCCGAAGCCGGTGCAGGCGCACCTTCCACCTTCTCGCCGGGCTCACCGATCGCGCAAACTGCTTCCAGACAAGGGACTACATCCCCTTCTTCAAAGAACGTAGCCAGCAAAGTGCCTTCAAATTCGGATTCCTGATCGATGGAAGTCTTGTCCGTCTCATAAGAGAACAGGATGTCTCCCTTGGCGACTGTATCCCCGACCTTCTTATGCCAGGTGGTAAGGATGCAATCTTCGACTGTTATACCGATTTTAGGCATGATAACAGTATTTGCCATAATACCTCCAAAATTATTAAGAATATGATTCTTATTCGTTTCAACCCTGAACAGGCAAGCCTGCCCATACACTTTCAATATAAATTCTATCTCGTTGCCGTGCAATTGTCAATGCAATCGGTGCTTTTTCGCCCTTTTCTCCTGCCAGCAGAGATATTTTCGATCCATTTTGTCCCAAAAGCTTCCATCCTCCTCTTTACCCAAATTATCGTATTCATAAACTTTCACTTTCTTCCACCCGGAATAGCGCGGGAGATATTGACAAAAGCAGTTCTGTGCCCTAACATTAAAGTGTAATGTTGTGCGAACCGGGCTCGTTTTAACGAGTCTGCATATATTCAACACATATTTCAAACTATTTATAATGTTTAAGGAGTTTCATATGGACAATCGTTATGATGTTGCCGTATTAGGCGCCGGCCCCGGCGGATACGAAACCGCCATCAGATGTGCACAGTATGGCCTCAAAACCGCTCTCATTGAAAAGGATAAGTTGGGTGGAACCTGCCTGAACAGAGGCTGCATTCCCACCAAGGCATTGCTTCATGGCGCAGAATTGTACCAGCAGGCAAAGGAAGCTGCAAAATACGGCGTAAACGTAGGCTCTGTAACCTATGATTATGCAAAAATCGCAGCACATAAGGATAAAGTTGTCAGCAAATTGGTTGGTGGCGTAGGCGCTATGGAAAAGGCCAATGGCGTAGATGTCATCAACGGCTTCGGTAAATTGGTAGATAAAAACACCATTGACGTAGAAGGCAAAAAAGTTACCGCCGATAAGATCATTCTGGCAATGGGTTCTACTCCTTCCTGCCCTCCGATCCCCGGAATTGATGGTAAAAACGTCGTCAACAGCGATGCTGTGCTTTCCATGACTGAGCTTCCCGAAAGCTTTGTTATCATCGGAGGCGGCGTCATTGGTATGGAGTTCGCAACCTTATTTGCTACGTTGGGCAAGAGCGTTACCGTCATCGAAATGATGCCCTTTGTCATTCCCGGTATTGAAGAAGAAATTCGTTCTGCATTGGTACGCAACCTCAAAAAGAGCGGTGTCAATATCATCACCAGCGCTAAAGTCACCTCTATCGAAGGCGGCGATATCGTAAAAGTCAATTATGAATTGGATGGTGCTGCCAAATCCGCCGAGGGTGCTTGCTGCATCGTCAGCGTCGGCAGATCTCCCATGACCATGAACTGCGGTCTTGAAGAAGTCGGCATCAAATTTGCCGAGAGAAATGGCAGACCTACCCGTTATATCCAAATTGACGATTGCTGCGAAACCAATATCAAAAATATTTATGCAATCGGTGATATCACACCCAAGATTCAGCTGGCTCACGTTGCTTCTGCCCAAGGTATGGTTGCAGCAGCCAATTGTGCCGGCAAGACGGCTACCATGTCTTATGATGTAGTACCCGCCTGCCTCTATACTTCTCCCGAAATCGCTTATGTAGGCATGACCGAAGCAAAAGCTGTGGAAGCCGGCTACGAAGTTGTAACAGGTTCTTTCAACGTAGCGAATAACGGCAAAGCCATGGTTATGGGTGAAAACAATGGTATTGTCAAGCTCATCGCTCAGAAAACCACCGGCAAGCTGCTGGGAGCTCAGATTTATGCACCTCGCGCAACTGACATGATTGCAGAGGCAGCAGTTGTCATGAGAAAGGGCGGCACGATTGATGATATTTCCGATACCATCCATCCGCATCCCACAGTTTCCGAAACAATTATGGAAGCGGCACATGACGTACATGGCATGTCCTGCAATGCAATGCCCAAGAGAAAATAAAAAGCAATAAAACATCAGGCTCCGCTATATAGGGGAGCCTGATTTATTTTATGTATCATTTTTATTGTTTAAAGAGCTCTTGCGATACAACTTTATCCTAAAGCCTTTTAAAAGCCCTCTATGGGGACTGCTCTGTTTTCTATTCAAAATACGTTATTTCAGCCAATCCAGCTTTTTCTCCATCAACAGAGCTTTTTCATAACGACCTTTTCCCATTTTAAATGCTTCTTCTTTAATCCAATATGTAGAAAAGCCCATTTTATTGCAAAGAGAAACTGCCGGTATATTTTTTCCCATCACTTCCAGCTCAATCTGTTCATAATCACACTTCCCGGCGCAGCGCAACAACTGTTGTGCCAACCCTGTTGCGACCCCGATTTGCTGATATTCCGGCAATACGCCAATGCGTATACTGCATCGGTGCTGCATACGGCAATACGGCTGAACAGTTTTGAGCATACCGCAGCCAATAATCTGTTTCCTTACCCAAGCCAATACCATCACTTCCCTGGGAGCAGTTTCAAAATGCTGAAGCATTTTACGAATCTCATAAACATCCGGCACTTCATCTGCCATCATTTCCGTAAACGCATCTTCCTGGGCGATTTGGCGGAAATACACTGCCGCTTTGCGGGAATCATCTGCCTGCCCGCTGCGCATTACACAGCGTTTTCCATTATTGAGCATCAATTTTACATCCTTCAGAATCATGGCTGCAAATCCTTCTTCAATATTGCATAAACTGCGACATCGCAATAGTTTCCATTTTTATCTTTAGCGCCTTGGCGCCGAATTCCTTCGTAAATCATGCCACTTTTATGCATCACTTTTCCTGAAGCCAGGTTATTCACATGATGATAGGCTTCTACTCGATTATATCCCACTTTCTGCAGCAAATAACGATTTACCGCACAGACAGCTTCTGTCATCAAACCCTGATTCCAATACTTTCTGGAAAGGCAATATCCTATCACAGCACTTTCAATTTCAGGTTCAGTATGCACTACATCCAGCATACCAATCAACTCACCTGTTGTTTTTTCTTCCAAACCCCAACGATAACAATCGTTTCGCGTATATTCCTTTTCCCATACAGACAGCAGAGCCCGGGTAGCCTCTCGATTTTCATGAGGGCTCCATGTCAGATATTTTGTCACCTGCGCATCGCTCGCCCAATTATCAAACATAGTTTCTGCATCTTCCGCCCGTATACGACGTAAATGCAAGCGTTTTGTTTCCAGTTCCCGTGTTCCGATCTGTTTCATAATAATCCTTTTTATTATTTAGTATAACATATTTCTCTTAAAAAAAATACCTCATTTTTTTGTTTTTAAAAATAAAAGACACGGTTTTTTCGCCGTGTCTTCCTGTCTTTTACGAAAAAATTATTCTAAATTGTTATGAAACCGTTTGACATCTTCCAATGTCTGGCCCGTCTTCCGGCGGATACATGTGCTGATATAATCATTCAGCATAAAAGCCGCTTCATAAAAAGCATACGGTCTCTTTTCAAATACCACTCCATCTGCCAAATCCACTTCTCCGGGTAAGCGCCGCGGTATCACTACATTAATATCCGCCATTTTTCCCATCACTGAATCCGCGTTACCTGAAATCAAGGCAATATTGGCACCATGTTCTCTGGCTTGTTGGCAAATAATCGAAATTGTTTTGGTGTTTCCGGATCCCGAAACGATGATCAATAAATTCCCGGGCTGTATGGCAGGTGTGCCGTTATCACCCACGCAAAATACCAATTTTCCCAACTGCGAGCAATTCATGCCCAGAATACGTGCTACATTGCCTGCACGACCCCATCCCGAAATAAAGATGCGATCTGTCTGCATAATCGCATCCACCAGAGCATCAATCTGCGTTTGATCAATTGCCTGAAATATTGCTGACACTTCCTGAGCCTGTATCCTCCGTTGTTCTGCTAAATTCATATTTCTCTCTCCTTCCCTCAGTGTATTATCTGAATTATTTTTTCATTATAGCTTTTTCAGCACTGCAATGCAATGTTTGTGCGGTTTCATTTTGTAAATATATATATAAAAAAATGCCGCAGCCACGCTGCAGCATTTTTGATCATCATTTACAAATCAAAGACTTTCCTGTCATTTCCTCCGGTTGCTCCACTCCCATCAACTCCAATAAAGTAGGAGCAAGGTCAGCCAATATGCCACCTTCTCTCAGCTTCGATTGCTGATGGCGTTTGCTTACCAGAATGCAGAGCACGACGTTGGTTGTATGCGCAGTAAAGGGGTTCCCTGTTTTAGGATCCGTCATCATTTCTGCATTTCCGTGGTCCGCAGTGATGATCACTTCGCCGCCCACTTCCTGAATTGCTTCCACGACTTTGCCTACACAGGTATCCACTGCTTCCACCGCTTTTACAGCTGCTTCCAAGACGCCAGTATGACCTACCATATCCGGATTTGCAAAATTCAGAATCATCAAGTCATATTCTTGCGACCGAATCAACTTTACAGCTTTTTCTGCCACTTCATAAGCACTCATTTCCGGCTGCAGATCATAAGTTGCCACTTTCGGAGAAGGAATCAATATACGATCTTCCCCTTCGTTAGGTGCTTCCACACCTCCATTGAAAAAGAAAGTGACATGCGCATACTTCTCCGTTTCCGCAATACGGAACTGTTTCAAGCCTTGCTTTGCAACATATTCTCCCAACGTATTTTTCAAACTCTGCGGTTTAAAAGCTACTTGTACATGACTAAAGGTCGCATCGTACTGCGTCATAGTCACATAATAAAGCGGGAAATACGCTCTTTCAAAACCGTCGAAATCCGGTTCTGTCAACGCACGAGTAATCTCTCTGGCACGATCCGGGCGGAAATTGAAGAAAATCACTGAGTCTCCGCCTTGAATCCGTCCTACCGGGCAACCATTTTCCATAATTACTGTCGGCAATACGAATTCGTCCAGCACGCCATTGGCATAGGATTGCTCCATTGCTGCCACCGGGCAGGTATTTTGCTCGCCCTCCCCATTTACCATGGCTGCATAAGCTTTACTTACCCGTTCCCAACGATTATCGCGGTCCATTGCATAATACCGGCCACTGACTGTTGCTACCCGTCCGGTACCGATTCGTTCCAACCGTGCACACAGGTCTTCCATATACGCTTTGCCGCTGTCCGGCGGAACATCTCTGCCATCCATAAAGCAATGAATATACACTTTTTCCAGACCATTCTGTGCGGCCAACTTTACCAAGGCTTCCAGATGATCGATATGGCTATGCACGCCACCGTCAGAAAGCAATCCCAACAGATGCAAAGCACTGCCATTTTTCTTCACATTCTCTACTGCGCCGCAAAACGCTTCATTATTAAAGAAATCGCCATCGGAAATTGCCTTTGTAATACGCGTCAATTCCTGATAAACAATACGGCCGGCTCCGATATTCAAGTGCCCTACCTCGGAGTTACCCATCTGGCCATCCGGCAAGCCTACCGACAGGCCGGACGCACCAATATAAGTACACGGATACTCCTTTTTCAAGGCATCAATATTAGGCGTATTTGCCAATTGCACAGCATTTCCTTCTCGTTCACTTCTCTCACCAAATCCATCCAGAATCATGAGAGCGGTAAATTTTTTCATAGTTTCTCCTT
>QANA01000087.1 GCA_003149735.1 Clostridiales bacterium
CCGGCGCGCCGGTATATCGTGCCCTCGGCACCTGGAAAATCTGCATTTTACAATGTGAAAGTGACAGATTTACTCTATGCTCTGGAGCATGCCATTGAGAAAAAGGAGGATTATCACTCCTTTTACCGGCAAATCTGTGAACGGTTTACCGATATCAAGCGGGACTTGGGGCTGCAGATTGATATAGAAAGCAAACTGGAAGAAATATTGCATAATCTGCTCGCAGGGGCGGGCGAGGACTATGCAGCCAGCCGCGGTGAATATCTCAACGGTATGTTGATTGCCGATTATCTGGGCTATACGTTTATAGATGCAGCAGAAGTGATTCTGTTTGATAAGCGCGGCAAATACGATGAGAAGAGGACGGAAAAGGCGCTGTTCGAGCGGCTGCGCACAGTGGAACGGGCAGTAATTCCCGGATTTTATGGCAGCATGCCCAACGGTACTATCAAAACCTTTTCTCGTGGTGGCTCCGATGTGACCGGAGCGATTGTCTCGGCAGCAGTACATGCAGATTTATATGAGAACTGGACGGATGTTTCCGGTTTTTACATGGCAGATCCCCGTATTGTCAAACATGCAAAGCGGGTGGAGTCGATTACCTATCGGGAATTACGTGAGCTGAGCTACATGGGTGCCGCAGTGCTGCATGAAGACTCCATTTTCCCTGTTTATAAATACGCAATCCCGATCAATGTACGCAATACCAACGAACCGTCTGCGCCGGGAACGATGATCATGCCGACGATCGAAAGTTACGAAGGCCCTGCAGTGACGGGAATTGCCGGTAAGAAAAATTTCACAATTATTTCGATTGAAAAGAACGGAATGAATGCGGAATTGGGATTTGGCAGAAAAGTGTTGGCTTGTATTGAAAAATACGGAATCCCCTTTGAACATATGCCCTCCAGCATTGATACCTTGTGTGTTGTGTTGGAAGATGCAAAGGTGAAGGATAACATCAATGACATTGTGGATGATATTCACCGCACTTGTGAACCGGATAGCGTAGAAATTGTGCGTAATCTGGCTCTGATTGCAACAGTCGGTAAGCGTATGCGGGAAAGCATTGGCACGGCAGCTACTCTGTTTGCGGCAATGGCCAAAGCCAATATCAATGTGCGTATGATTGATCAGGGCTCCAGTGAGATGAATATCATTGTAGGCGTGAAAAATGAAGATTTTGAGCGCACAGTGAATGCGATTCATGACGCATTTGCTTTTTCTGAGAAAAATAGTTAAAAGAATATGTTTAAAGCACAGGAATCTCCTGTGCTTTTTTTGTGGTAAAATTTCGAGTTTTGTCAAGCGAAACAAAACGGGCAGGAATAAAGCGGTGCTTCCCGAATTATCTACAGGCAATTTTGTTTGGCTGATACCGGCATAAAGTGGAAAGTTACAAGCATATATATATGTATACAAAGCTTGCCTGAAAAAAGAATCATAGGTTTTTACCTATGTTTATCAATTGAGATGGGAATTTCAGTAAAAATGTTTTTTAGCTTTAATAACAAAAATTATTACTGACTTTTTACGGAAATAAGACAAAAAAGAAATAATAAATATTGTTCTTTTTGGCAGGGAAACGGCAAAAAAAACAGAATTTATAATAAAGAGTCCATCAATCGACAAAAGAATTTGGCGGAGGAGGCATTGGGAATGCAGCAACAATTATGGGAGCTGCCCTGCTACCTGTTTCATCAGGGAAGAAATTTTCGGGCCTATGAATTTTTTGGAGCACATCCGGGCGTAAAAGACGGCGTTCAGGGCGTATATTTCCGGGTATGGGCACCGCGGGCAAAAGCAGTGAGCCTGGTAGGAGATTTCAATGCCTGGCAACCGGGGACAATACCTATGGAGCGCCTGACAGAGCAGGGGATCTGGGAAGTTTTCCTGAAAGAGGTCGTTCCTTATGTATTATATAAATATGCTATAGAAACGCAGAAAGGAAAGATTCTCTTTAAAGCAGATCCTTTCGCTTTTTATAGTGAAACGCAGGAGGGAACTGCTTCCAAATATTATGACATGGATGCATCCTATGCGTGGCAGGATGAAAGCTATATGCGGTGGAGGAAACAACAAAATCCCTATGCATCACCGATGAATATTTACGAGGTGCATCTGGGTTCCTGGAAAAAGCGGCCGGATGGTACGTCGTTTACTTATCGGGAATATGCGGATATGTTGATTCCTTACGCAAAATCCATGGGATATACGCATTTGGAACTGTTGCCGCTGATGGAATATCCGTTCGATGGCTCCTGGGGGTATCAGGTTTGCGGATATTACAGTGTTACAGCTCGTTATGGTACGCCGGAGGATTTCCGCTACTTTGTGGAAAAAGCGCATCAAAGCGGTTTGGGCGTCATTCTGGATTGGGTGCCGGCGCATTTTCCAAAAGACGCGCACGGGCTTATTGAATTTGATGGTTATCCGTTGTATGAGGATGCCAATCCCCTGCGGCAGGAGCATAAGGGTTGGGGGACACGCATCTTTGATTTTGGCCGCCCGGAAGTTGTCTCTTTTCTGGTTTCCAATGCTATGTTCTGGCTGGAAAAATATCATGTTGACGGGCTGCGTGTGGATGCAGTAGCAGCCATGCTCTACTTGGATTACGATAAAAAAGAAGGCGAATGGGCGCCTAACCGGCATGGAGGAAGGGAAAATTTAGAGGCGGCGGAATTTTTGAAAACACTGAATAGGGAAGTTCTGACAGCCTATCCTTATGCACTGACGATAGCGGAGGAGTCTACAGCCTGGCCTATGGTGACGCAGCCACCCGAAAAAGGCGGCTTGGGCTTCAATTTCAAGTGGGATATGGGCTGGATGAATGATTCGCTGGCCTATATGCAGACAGACCCTTTCTTCCGCAAGTATGACCATGAGAAATTGACGTTCCCCTTGATGTATGCTTTCAGCGAAAACTATATTCTGCCGATTTCACATGATGAAGTAGTACATGGAAAGCGTTCTCTGTTGGATAAGATGCCGGGAGAATATGATTTGAAATTTGCTAACGACCGGGCATTTCTAACATTTATGATGACGCGACCCGGAAAAAAGCTGATGTTTATGGGTTCGGAATTCGGCCAATTCAAGGAATGGGCCTACCGAGAAGGATTGGATTTCCTGTTGCTGGATTATGAAAAGCATCGCCAACTGAGAGATTTTTGCAGAGAACTCAATCTGCTTTACTTGCAAAAATCGCAGCTTTGGGAAAACGATCAGGATTGGGAGGGGTTCCAATGGGTGCAAGCGGATGATCGGGAAAATAACAGCTATGTATACCGGCGGATGGATCGCCGGGGGAAAGAACTTTTAATTGCGATTAACTTTTCACCGGTGCTGCGGGAACATTATCAGATTTCGTTGCCCGGTCAGGCTGTTTACCGCTACCTTTTGAATTCGGAAGAAAGCAGATTCGGCGGGGTAGGCACGCAAGTGGCGGATATTTTGCCGTTGAAAAAGGAAGATGGCAGTTATTATGGAGAAATTACGCTGCCGCCGTTGGGCGCGGTGATTTGGGAAAAAGAACGTCCCTTACCCGGGCGCAGGCAGCGGCGTCATAAAAAATGATTCCAAATGGTAGTAGGGAAAGGCAGGCATGAAGTATGCGAAAAAAACAATGTGTGGCAATGTTGCTGGCAGGCGGGCAGGGAAGTCGACTGTATGCGTTGACATCTAAAGTGGCGAAGCCGGCAGTCTCTTTTGGAAGCAAATATCGTATTATTGATTTTCCGCTTTCCAATTGCATCAATTCCGGAATTGATACGGTCGGCGTTCTGACGCAGTATCAGCCGTTGGAACTGAATGACTATATTGGCAATGGAGAACCGTGGGATTTGGATCGCACTTATGGAGGCGTGCACATTCTTCCACCTTATCAGCGGAGCCGTGGCGGCGACTGGTATAAAGGAACAGCTAACGCTATTTATCAAAATATAGGATTTATTGAGCGTTATGACCCCGATTATGTGCTGATTCTTTCAGGTGACCATATTTATAAAATGGATTATGCAAAAATGCTGGAATTTCATAAAGAGAAGCAGGCTGATTGCACCATTGCCGTCATCGAAGTACCGCTCAAGGAAGCCAGCCGTTTTGGCATTATGAATACCGATGAAGAAAATCGCATTTATCAATTTGAAGAGAAGCCGGCAAAGCCGAAGAGCACCAAAGCTTCCATGGGTGTCTATATTTTCAGCAAAGAAGCATTATTCCAATATTTGAAGGCAGATGAGGAAGATAAAAAGTCGGCGAAAGATTTCGGCAAAAATATTATTCCTTCCATGCTGAAAGATGGGAAACGACTGTTTGCTTATGAATTCAGCGGCTATTGGAAGGACGTCGGGACTATTTCATCTCTTTGGGAAGCGAATATGGATTTGTTGGGAGAACGGCCTGTATTGGAATTGGGCGACCCCAATTGGAAGATCTATTACCGTCATACACCGGAAAACCCCCATTATGTGGGAGAAGAAGCCAAGGTGCGCAACAGCGTATTGGCAGAAGGCTGCGAAATCTACGGTACTGTAGAAAACTCGGTGCTGTTTTCCAATATCACAGTGGAAAAAGGAGCCGTTATCCGCGATAGTGTAGTCATGAGCAATTGTACGATTAAAGCCGGTGCCCGTGTAGAATACAGCATACTGGATTCTAATGTTGTGGTAGGAGAAAATGCTCGTGTTGGCGAAAATATGCAGGATGCAAAGGGCATTGCTGTGGTAGCAAGCGGTATCTCCATTGGAAAAAAGACGGTTGTGGAATCTGGCGAGATGGTCACAGAGGATATGAAATAAGGAGGATACTATGTCTGCAATCGGTATTATTTTTTCGAATATACATGATCATACTGTCCCGGAGCTGACGCGTGGGCGCACGATGGCCTCGATTCCTTTTGGTGGACGCTATCGTCTGATCGATTTTGTACTCTCTACTATGGTGAATGCAGGGCTGGAGACGATTGGCGTCATCACGAAGACGAATTACCAGAGCTTGATGAACCATATCGGACGCGGTAAGGACTGGGACTTGGACCGTAAAACCGGAGGTTTGATGGTATTGCCTCCCTTTGGGCATGCGGATAATAACGCGCTGTATACCAATCGACTGGAAGCTTTGAAAGGCGTCCTGGGAATTCTGCGCAAATCCAGTGAGCAGTATGTGGTAATGGCAGATTGCGATATTCTGGCCAATTTTGATTTGGCAGCAGCTCTGCGGCAGCATGCACAAAGTGGTGCGGATTTGACTGTGATTTATAAAAAGGCCTTTTTGGAGAATGAATCCAAACGAATGAACAAGATCCTTAAGATGGATGCAGCTGGGCGAGTGCAGGATATTGCCGTGTATCAGGGAACTCAGGGTGAGGTAAATCTCTCGATGGATATCTGGATTGTCGGGCGCGAATATCTGTTGGGCATTGTAGAGGATGCCATTGCGCATGGTTATTCCAGCCTGACTAAAGATGTATTGGCGCCTAACCTGGATACGATCAACATTCAGGGGTTTGAGCATACCGGATATTATTGCTGCATTGATTCTATGGAATCTTATATGGAAGGGAATATGGAGCTGTTGGATCGTTCAGTTCGCAAGGAACTGTTCGATAATGAAGATTGGCCTATTTTTACAAAAGTAAAAGACTCTTCCCCGACAAAGTATGGCAGCGAAGCAAGCGTGAAAAATTCCATGGTGGCCGATGGCTGTGTAATTGAAGGGACGGTAGAAAATTCTGTGCTCTTCCGCGGTGTTAAGATTGGCCGCAACACAGTGGTACGCAACAGCGTATTAATGCAGGATGCCGTAACAGGTGATAATGTTTCCCTGAATTACGTGGTGACGGATAAACGAGTGGTAATCAAGGACGGGCGTACACTTTCCGGTTATGCCACACATCCATTTTTTATCAATAAAGACAGTCTGATTTGAAAAGGGGTGGGCTTTCATGAAAAAGAAAATATTATTTGCGGCTGCAGAAGTACTGCCCTTTGCAGCTACCGGCGGGCTCGGAGAAGTAGCCGGTTCGCTGCCGGGTGCATTGTATCATACAGGAAAGTATGATATACGTGTGGTGCTGCCGTTATATGGAGAGATTGAGCAGTGCTGGCGGGAACAGATGCAGTTCATAGGCAGCAGACAAGTGGAATTGGCCTGGAGAGAGCAATATTGCGGCCTTTTCCGCCTGGAAAAAGATGGTGTGATCTATTATTTTGTTGATAATGAATATTATTTTCAGCGCAATAATGGCCTTTATGGCTATTATGATGATGGGGAACGCTATGCATTTTTCTGCAAGGCAGTGCTTGACTGCTTGCCGTTGATGGATTTTCAGCCAGATATTTTGCATGCGCACGATTGGCAGTGTGCACTGTTGCCGGTCTATTTAACTTATTGCTACCATTATCCGCAGGTAAGAACTGTTTTCACTATACACAACGTGGAATATCAGGGAAAATACGGAAAAGAGATTTTGGGAGACGTTTTTGCTTTACCGCCGGAAGCGTTGCCGGCTCTGGAATATGACGGTTGCCTGAATCTGATGAAGGGAGCACTGGAGTGCTCGGATATCATCAGCACAGTCAGCCCTTCCTATGCGCAGGAATTGCATAGCGCGGAGTATGCCCATGGTTTGGAGGCAATCATTCGCCGCAACAGCCATAAGATGCGGGGCATTTTGAATGGAATCCATGTAGATGGATATGATCCGAGGAAAGATCCGGCTATTTTCCAAAACTATTCGGAAAAAGATTTTTCCGGAAAATCGGTAAATAAAGCGGAACTGCAAAAGCTGGCAGGGCTTCCCTGCGAACCGGATGTGCCGTTGATTGCAGTAGTCAGTAGACTGGCTTCCCATAAAGGTGTAGAATTAATTTGCCAGGCTGCAGAGCAAATGTTGCAGGGGCAGGTCCAAATGATTGTGCTGGGTAAGGGAGATGTGCGCTATGAAGATTGGCTGCGCTCGCTGCAAAGCCCTTATCCCGGCAAGATTGCCGCTATGATTACATATAGCAACGATCTCTCACGCAAGATTTATGCGGGAGCCGATTTGTTCCTGATGCCTTCCAAGAGTGAACCCTGTGGCCTGGCACAGATGATTGCTTGCCGCTATGGTACGGTTCCGGTGGTAAGAGCTACAGGTGGTTTGCGAGATTCCATTATTGACTATGCGCAGCAGGGATTTGGATTCCGTTTTGGTGCATATACGACAGAAGCTTTGCTGCAGGCATTGTATCGTGCACTGGAAGTTTATCAGGATCAGGATGCATGGCAAGCATTATGCAAGCATGCAATGGAGCAGGATTTCAGTTGGACAAAATCGGCGCAGGAATACGTAGAACTGTATGATAACCTGCAACCAAGCAGTTAAGCCGAGTCGGAAGTTAAGGTGAGCAGAAAGCGAGTGAAAAGAGATTCATGATACACATGACAAAAGAAGACGTAACGCAGAAATTGCGGGAAACGCTCTCCATCTATTTTGGATGTAAGTTGGAGAAGGCGTCGCCGGAGCAGTTATATAAAGCTTCGGCTATGGTGGTGCGGGAATTGCTGCTGGAAAAGCGCAGTCAATTCCGCAGTAAAGCAAATGATCAGGATGCAAAGCAGGTGTACTACTTATGCATGGAGTTTTTGGTAGGCCGATCGCTTAAAAATAACCTGTATAATCTTGGGTTGACTGATGTGTTTCAGGAAGCCCTTCGGGATATATCTGTCGATTTGGAAGACCTGTATGAGCAAGAGCCGGATGCAGGGCTGGGCAATGGCGGGTTAGGCCGGTTGGCAGCCTGCTATATGGATTCGTTGGCGACTCTGGGCTATGCGGCAACAGGATTTTCTATTCGCTTTGAATATGGTTTGTTTCGGCAGAAACTGGTAGACGGATGGCAGATAGAAATGCCGGATATCTGGCTGCCGGGCGGGCAGGTCTGGCTGGTACCGCGGACAGATATTTCTTTCCAGGTGCGTTTTAACGGAAGAATCGAAGAACAGTGGACGTCTGAGGGATTAAAAGTTAAGCATCTGGATTACGAAGAAGTCGAGGCCGTTCCTTATGATATGATGATTTCGGGAGAAAATTCTCCGGCGGTTGCTTTATTGCGCCTGTGGCGATCCAGAGATATCCGCAATTTTGATATGGAATCTTTTGCCAATGGAGATTATGCACGGGCTGCACTGGAAAATACTTCGGCAGAGATGATTTCCAAGGTGCTGTATCCGGCAGATAATCATTTTGAAGGGAAATCTTTGCGCCTGAAGCAGCAGTACTTCCTTGTCTCGGCTTCTATTCAGAATATTTTTCACGACTATATTTCTGCGCATGGTTCGTTGGAGCATTTTGCCGATCGAGTGGCAATTCATATCAACGATACCCATCCGGCATTGTGCATTCCGGAAATGATGCGTATTCTGATGGATGACTATCATTATTCCTGGGAAGCCGCTTTTGATATAGTGAAGAAAACAGTGGCTTATACGAACCACACTGTTATGGCAGAAGCGTTGAAAAAATGGCCGGAGGATTTGCTGCAAAGACGTTTGCCGCGTATCTGGTCAATTTTGCGTGAATTGAATGAACGGTTTTGCGGAGAACTGTGGCAACGCTATCCGGGCGACTGGGAACGTATTGAACGTATGGCGCTGCTTTCCAAGGGGCAGGTGCGCATGGCCAATCTTTGTGTAGTCGGTTCGCATACGGTAAATGGTGTATCGGCGCTGCATTCGGAAATCTTGAAAAAGGATGTATTCCGGGATTTTGCAGAGTTGACACCCGAAAAATTTACGAATGTGACGAATGGAATTGCTCACCGCCGTTGGCTTTGTCAATCCAATCCGGGGCTGACTGCGCTGCTGGACGAATGCATCGGGCCGGATTATCGAAGCAAACCTGAGCATTTGAGCAAATTCCTGCAATATCGCGAGGATTCAGCTGTGCTGCAGCGGCTGGAAAGCATCAAACGGGAGAATAAGGTGCGTTTTGCCAACCGTGTAGCAAAGGAAACGGGCATCATGCCGGATCCGGATTCTGTTTTTATTGTGCAGGCTAAGCGGTTGCATGAGTATAAGCGCCAGCTGCTCAATGTGCTGCGCATTATTTCCCGCTATCAGCAGTTGCTGGAAAATCCGGATATGGAAATGCAGCCGGAGACCTATTTCTTCGCTGCAAAGGCAGCACCCGGCTATGACATGGCAAAGCAGATCATCAAACTAATCAGTTATTTGAGCCGTGAAATTGAGGAGCATCCTAAGATTGCTCAGAAGCTGCGGGTGATTTTCCTGGAAAATTATTGCGCGACCATGGCAGAGCATATGATGCCTGCGGCGGAAATCAGCGAGCAGATTTCTTTAGCCGGAAAAGAAGGTTCCGGCACTGGCAACATGAAACTGATGATTAACGGTGCCTTGACGATGGGCACGATGGATGGTGCCAATATTGAAATCAGCCAGCGCGTGGGTATGGACAATATATTCATTTTTGGTTTGCGGGCTGAAGAAGTGGAAGAGGTTTGGCGGCAGGGATATTCCCCAAGCCACTATTATCAGCAGGATGTTCGCCTGCAACAGGCAGTGGATCGTCTGCTGCAGGGATTTGGCGGTATGGATTTCTCCAATATTCATCATTATTTGATGGTGGGCAATTATGGAGTTGCCGATCCGTATATGTGTATGGCAGATTTCTCAGATTATTGCCGAGCGCATGATCTGGCAGCGGAAATCTATAAGGATCGCAGATGCTGGAATCAGATGTCGTTGACCAATATCGCCTGCGCTGGAAATTTTGCGGCAGATCGGGCTATCAAAGAATATGCTGAGCGCATTTGGCACATAAAACCGGTTGAATGAAGCAAATGAGCAATGAGAAGGCAGCCTGGGCTGCCTTCTGTCAATAGGAGCATATTATGGAACAACAGATCATTTTCTATTCTCGACAAATGGCTTACCGCAGTCCAGTGGGGGCTGTAGCCCAAGGGCAGAGCGTAACATTGCATTTGCAGTTGGCGCGGCGTCTGGGCATTTTGCAGGCAAGCATTGTGGTATTGGATGATGCGCAGGGCAGCAGAATGGAATATCCGCTTGAGTGGGAAGGGCTGGAAGGGGCTTATGATTGCTATAAAGGCGAAATTCCGGCACTGCCTGTTGGACTGTATTGGTATTTTTTCCAGTTGGATGGTGTGGACGGAAGATGCTATGGCGGCCGGCAGGGGCGAGAAGCGATTCTGACAGACAAGCCTGCTGCATGGCAACTCAGCATATATCAAAAAACATATCAAACGCCGGATTGGATCAAAGGCGGATTATATTATCATATTTTTGTGGATCGCTTTTGTAAGGAAGGGGATATGCCGGTGCGGGAGGATGCCTGCATGCATGAAGATTGGTATGAACAGCCGGAATATCTGCCTGATGCAGAGGGCGTAATCCGCAACCGGGATTTTTTCGGCGGAACTCTGCGCGGTATTACTTCCAAGCTGCGCTATTTGAATAGCCTGGGCGTGACATGCCTGTATTTAAGCCCGATTTTTGAAGCATATTCCAATCATAAATATGATACCGGAAATTATATGCGGATTGATCCTATGTTTGGAACAGAACAGGATTTCCAAATACTTTGCCAAAAGGCAAAGACCTATGGAATTCGTGTGGTGCTGGACGGTGTGTTTAACCACACGGGCTCGGATTCCATTTACTTTAATCGGGAAGGGCGTTATCCGCATCTGGGAGCCTATCAGTCAACGGAATCTCCTTATTATAAATGGTATCGTTTCAGTGAATACCCTGATCGGTATGAAAGCTGGTGGGGCATCGATACAATGCCGCAGGTGGAAGAAAACAATCCGGAATATCAGGAATTCATCTGTGGGCGGCAGGGAGTTGTGCGCAAATGGCTGCGGGCAGGTGCTTCCGGTTGGCGATTGGATGTAGCGGATGAGCTCCCGGATTCTTTTATAGAAAAGGTAAGGATTGCCGCACAGGCGGAAAAGAAAGATTGTTTGCTGATCGGCGAAGTATGGGAAGATGCTTCCAATAAGGTTGCCTATGGTAAGCGTCGGCACTATTTTGAAGGAAAACAGTTGGATAGTGTGATGAATTATCCGCTGCGCAGTGCGATACTGGATTTTTTGCTGCATAAAAATGCAGAGGGGCTGGCAGAAACTATGGAGACCATTTGCGAAAATTACCCGCCACAGGTGGTACATTGCCTGATGAATGGGCTGGGCACGCATGATACGCCTCGTTTGTTGACGGTACTTTCAGGCAGAGAATTGCCTAAAACAAGGCAGCAGCAGGCAGAATTTGCGCTGGATGAGCAAACGAGAGCGATGGCAGAAGCGCGAGTGCGCCAGGCAATTGTGCTGCAGATGTTTTTACCCGGAGTTCCTTGCGTTTATTATGGAGATGAAGCAGGGTTACAGGGATGCGGCGATCCTTTTAATCGGGGCTGTTACCCATGGAAGCAAGAAAATCGCCGGCTGTTGGCTTGGTATCGGAAGCTGGGAAAACTGAGAAAGACGCTGCCCGTATTAAAACAAGGGGAATATTGCACGGTGTTGGCCGAAAACGGTTGCTATATTTTCAAGCGAAGTGATCAAAACGGTACTCTGCTGGTGGGCGTGAATTTATCAGAGAATGAGATTTCCATGCCTCTGGAGCGATATTATGAAAACTGTTTGAGTGGCCATCCGTCCGGAGACTTTCGTCTGCCGCCCGGAGGAAGTGCGGTATATTACTCGGCAAAGCCACAAGAATCTAATACAGGATATTTTTGCAACAATATAAAGTGAGAGAGGAAATCAAAATGGATTATCAGCAAGCATATGAAAAGTGGCTGAATAGCCCGCAGGTAGATGAAAAAACCAAGCAGGAGCTCCGTCTTCTGGAACAGGATGAAGCGCAGAAAAACTATCGTTTTATGAAAATGCTGGATTTTGGCACGGCCGGTTTGAGAGGAATCTTGGGGGCCGGGCTAAATATGATGAACATCTATACCGTGCGTTATACAACGCAGGGGCTGGCCGATTTGATCCGCCGCTGTGGCGGAGAACAGCGAGGTGTCTGCATTGCTTACGATAGCCGCCATATGAGCACGGAATTTGCCAGAGAAGCGGCTTGCGTATTGGCTGCCAATGGAATTAAATCCTTTTTATTTGATGAATTGCGCCCCACGCCGGAACTTTCTTTTGCATTGCGGGAACTGAACTGCATTGCGGGTATTAATATTACGGCCAGCCATAATCCCAAAGAATATAATGGATATAAAGTCTATTGGGAGGATGGAGCACAACTTCCGCCCGATCACGCGGCTCAAATCTCAGCGCGCTTAAAGGAATTGGATATTTTTGAGGATGTACAGACCTGCACTTTTGAGGAGGCAAAGCAGGCGGGCTGGGTTACCCTGTTAGGGAAAGAAATGGATGAGCGTTATTTGGAGTGTGTGCTGGAGCAATCTGTCGGATCAGATGCGGTGCGGCAATGCGCTGAAGAATTCAAAGTTATCTTTACGCCTTTCCATGGAGCAGGCTATCGTCTGGTGCCGGAGGTGCTGCGCCGCCTGGGCATGCAGCATATATTGACCGTACCCGGCCAGATGGTGCTGGATGGAGATTTTCCGACTGTCAAATCGCCGAACCCGGAAGACAAGGCCGGATTTACAGAAGCTATTGAAATGGCCAAAGCGCAGGATGTGGACCTTATTATCGGCACAGACCCGGATGCAGACCGCTGCGGCATTGTTGTGCGGCGGCAGGATGGAGAATATGTGACGTTAAGCGGCAATCAAGTGGGCGTATTACTGCTGGATTATTTGATCCGCCGGCGCCGTGAACTGGGGATTCTGGCACCTAACAGTGCAGTGATTAAGAGTATTGTAACGACCAATATGGCGGCGGCCGTCTGCGAGCGGCAGGGAATTACGTTGATGGACGTGCTGACCGGGTTTAAATTTATCGGTGAAAAGATCAAGGAATTTGAAGAAAGCGGAGAATATACCTATCTTTTCGGATTTGAGGAAAGCTATGGATATCTGGCGGGAACCTATGCCCGCGATAAGGATGCGGTAGTAGCAGCTATGCTCATCTGCGAAATGGCTTGTTGGTATCGCCTGCAAGGAAAAACTCTGTATGAGGCCATGCAAGCATTATATGAAGTTTATGGCTGGTATGAGGAGAAAGTGATTTCTGTTGCCATGCGTGGGTTGGATGGCTTACAGAAAATGAAACAAATCGGCGCTTCACTGCGTACTTCTTTGCCTGAAACACTGGGTGGCTTACAGGTGCTGCGGGTACGGGATTATCTGAATGGGCAAATAACTGATTTGCAGAGCGGGCAGCAGATGCCAACCGGATTGCCAGTTTCGGATGTAATGTTTTATGAATTGCAGGGCGGTTCCGCTTTGATTATACGCCCTTCGGGAACAGAACCGAAAGTAAAACTGTATGTCATGGCTTGCGGAGCAGATGCAGAAGCGTGTGCGGCAGTTTGTCGGGCGTTGGAACAGGCCGGGAAAGAACTGCTGGGGGAAGTATAACATGCTTTCAAGAACAGCAGGCGTATTATTGCCGCTTTCGGCATTGCCCGGCCCATATGGCTGTGGTGTATTGGGAGAAGAGGCGGTAGCCTTTGCAGCCCGGATGCGGCAAGCCGGATTGCATTGTTGGCAGATTTTGCCCAGTGTACAACCTGGCGCAGGAAATTCGCCTTATACCAGCCTTTCTGCATTTGCGGGGAATTTGTGGTATCTTGATCCCCGCCGTTTGGCAGAAGACGGTTTGCTGACGGAGGAAGAAGCGGAGCAGGGCGTCTATCCAGGGGAACCGTATTGTGTAGACTATGAATGGCTGCAACAAAACAGGCTGGCTTTGCTACATAAGGCATATGCAAGGGCATCAACTGAACTGCTTCGGCAAGCTGAGTCATTTGCCAAAGAACATGTATGGGTTGAAGAATATGCCTGCTTTATGGCATTGCGGGAAATATATTCCGGGCTGCCTTATTGGCAATGGCCGGATGAAAAGCTGCGGATGCATGAATCTGCGGCAGTCGAAGAATTTGCGGCGGCTCATTCGGAAGAAGTTGGCTTTTGGCGGCTGATGCAATTGCTTTTTTATCGCCAATGGATGCGATTGAAGGCTGAATTGGACGAGTTGGGAATCGCTCTGATTGGTGATATGCCGATTTATGTTGATCTGGATAGTGCCGATACATGGGCGCATGCACAGTTGTTCTTGTTGGAGCAACCGGGGAAACCCTTGCTGGTAGCGGGGACTCCGCCTGATTATTTCAGTGAGGACGGACAACTATGGGGAAATCCTCTTTACGATTGGCAGGCGATGGCGCGTGAGAATTACCATTGGTGGATCGAACGATTGAGCTGGCAGCTGGAATTATGCCATAGCGTGAGAATTGATCATTTCCGTGCCTTTGAAAGTTTTTGGGCAATCCCGGCACAGAGCGAAAGTGCTTCGGAAGGAAAGTGGTTATCAGGGCCGGGTATGGCATTATTTGATGCAGTACGGCAGGAATTGGGAGAAGTTCCGGTGATTGCAGAGGATTTAGGCCTGATCGATGAAAAGGTACGCGCTTTTTTGCGGCAAACCGGATTTCCGGGTATGCGAGTACTGCAATTCGCTTTTACGCCCGGAGCAGAGAGCCTGCACTTACCCCATTGTTATACACAGAATTGTGTGGCCTATACGGGAACGCATGATAACAATACTGCACTTGGTTACCTTTGGGAAGCATCTCCGGAAGAAAGGTCATTTGCGTTGGCTTATTGTGGAGCAGAAGATGCAGACTGGGAAAAAGGCGGTTCACAGGCGCCGGGCGTGCGGGCGTTGCTGTGTGCCGTTTGGCAATCCCCGGCGGCATTGGCCATTGCCCCAATACAGGATTTGTGTGGATTTGGTGCAGATACGCGCATGAATATTCCCGGAACACCGGAGGGAAACTGGCGTTACCGTTTGACTTCGCAGGCACTTGCCTCTGTCGATTGCGATTGGATAGCACGGCTATGCCGGCTGTATGCAAGGGATCATGCTTTTGAATATCACACTGAAGTTCTTTGCTGATAAATGATATAAAAAACACCTGCTTTTTGCCGTACATTCGTGAGACAGTAAAACAGAAGATTACAGCATTGCATAATACAATGACAAGAAAAAGCTTTACGGATGTAACTAAAAATCCAAACCTGAAGTCCATAAAGGACATGACAACGAGCAGTTGTATATGTTATAATAACAAAAGCCCCGTTAACATGTCAGGTTGCCGATTGGCAGCACTTATTAATGGAGGCTTCAAAAATGAGAAACAAACAGGCAAAAAAAGCAACGGTTGACGCTCTCAGTTTAATGATTCGCCATGCAGACAAAGGGCCTTCCGGCTTTTGGACGGATGACTATGGGGGGTGCGGCAATCCGGCAATTTTCCCGGAGTTTGAAGATGGGCTAAAGCGAGGAAGGCTTGTTCAGAAAGAACACTATCTTTGCCCATGGAATACTGCTATTATGTATGGCACTGGACATGGGAACATAAGCACTGGCTGCTATTATAGTTGCTCCATTGAACGGGCAAAATATCTGTCAGAACAAGAACTCAAGAATATCCTTACTCGGTTCAAAACGCGTCTGGAGAATGGAGATTATGATAATACTGACCATTTGCCACCTTTGCTGACAGTAAGCGAGGTTAAGCGTATTGAAGAGCGTATCTTAGCGGAGCAATCTGAAAAGAAGCGGTGCGAGGAACACAAGCGGCAGGATCGGCTAAAAAAGGCTGCTGCACTGATTGCCAAATATCCG
>QANA01000041.1 GCA_003149735.1 Clostridiales bacterium
ACTGGCACCTGTATTTGTCCCTGTCGCTCAAATGGAGAAATAGTTGTCAATGGCGGCATGGAAACTTTTACAGGCCAAATCCCCACCGGTTGGCTTGCCAATCATAGTGATCTGATCTCAAAAGTTACTTTACAAGGTCGGGTACACTCTGGGAACTATGCTGTCAACCTTAAAAATACAGCTATGCTCTCTCAGGAGATCTCTATACAGCCATCTTGTTTCTATCAGCTCTCTTTCTTTGCCCGAGGTGAGGGCAGCGAAGTAGGGCTTGTTGCAAAAGTATTCTATTTAAACGCACAAAACCAGTCTACAGAAGCGTTGACTATACAGGTACGCCAGCAGGATATCGTAAACAGCAATCGCAGTTTTGCCTATTATCGTGGAATTACCACCGTTCCCGCACCTATGGATACCGTAAAAGTTCGCATTGAATTTTCTGCTATCACCAATGGCAATCAGAGTCTGGATATTGATGATGTTTCTTTCTCTGTGCTCTGATATGTTCCTAAAAACAAATAAAAAGGGGCTCCTCATAGAGGAGCCTTTCTTACTGCTTGAATTGGCTGTAATACAATTCCGCATAAAATCCTTTTTGCGCGAGCAGACTTTCATGATTTCCCTGCTCAATAATATTTCCATCTTTCATCACTAAAATCACATCTGCTGAGCGAATCGTAGACAGGCGATGTGCTACAATGAAGCTTGTTCTGCCTTCCATCATACGCGCAAATGCCTGTTGAATACGTAATTCCGTACGAGTATCTATTGAAGATGTTGCTTCATCCAGAATCAGCATGGGCGGCAAGCAGAGCATCACCCTTGTAATACATAACAGCTGTTTTTGCCCTTGGGAGAGGCTGCCTCCATTTTCTCCGATTTCAGTGTCGTAACCATCCTTTAAGCGCATAATGAAACTATGGGCATGCGCCGCTTTAGCAGCTGCAATCATCTCCTCGTCCGTTGCATCCGGTTTTCCCATACAAATATTTTCCCGAATTGTTCCGGAACGCAGCCAGGTATCCTGCAACACCATACCATAACCCCGCCGCAAATTATGCCGAGACATATGGCGTATATCCGCTCCGCTCACACGTACGCTTCCACTGTCTACATCATAAAACCGCATCAGCAGATTGATAATCGTCGTTTTTCCGCAGCCGGTCGGGCCTACAATTGCAATGCGCTGCCCGGGCTTTGCTACAAGATTGAAATCTTCTATCAACTTCCGTTCCGGCACGTAGGAGAAATTAACATGCTCCAGAGCAACTGAGCCATCAAATTCTTCCACACTTTCCACCGGCTGAGCTTCTGCCTCTTCCTCCGGCTCTTCTATTAACGCAAACACCCTGGCTGCACAAGCCAAAGCATTTTGCAATTCCGTCACCACGCCCGAAATTTCATTAAAAGGTTTGGTGTATTGGCTGGAATAGCTGAGAAAGCTGGAAAGCATACCTACACTCATACCGCCGCGCACCACTGAAAACGCTCCGATAATCCCGACAATTGCATAAATCGTACTGTTTACAAAACGGGTGGACGGGTTGACCAAGGAAGAAAAGAAAGTAGCTTTCAACGAACACACTTGCAGGCGTTCATTGATTTCGGCAAACCGTTTTTTCACTTGCGTCTGCTGACTATAAGCCTGCACTACTTTTTGATTGCCAATCATTTCATCGATCAGGCCGGTCTGTTCAGCCCTGACCTCTGCCTGTGCCCGGAACAAATGGTAAGTGCGTTTTGCAATGAAGCTGGCAATAAACAGTGAAAGAGGAGTCAGCAAAACCACAGCCAGCGCAATGCCGCCATGAATGGAAAACATGAAGCCCAAGGTGCCCAAAATAGTGATCACGCCGGTGAAAAACTGGGTAAATCCCATAATCAATCCATCCGAAAACTGATCCACATCCGCGATAATTTTGCTCACCACTTCTCCGTGCGGATGAGAATCGATATAACGAAAAGGAAGTTTCTCCAGCTTTCTAAAAGCCTCCGTACGAATATCCTGAACCACATGATAGACAATTTTGTTATTACAGGTGTTCATAATCCATTGCATGACAGCCGTCGCCGCAATCACTACCGCCAGGCGAATCAACAATCCGGATAACCCGGCAAAATCCACTTGACCTTGCCCAACGACCAAATCAATCGCCTGCCCGGTCACTACAGGCACATACAATGTCAGTGCAACGGTTGCTGCCGCAAAAAAGACCGAGCAGATGATCAGCACCCAATATTTTTTTATGTACTGCAACACCTTGGAAAAAGTCTTTGGGTGATTTTTCTTCAAATTTGCCATTATTCTTCCTCCTCTCTGGGAAATTGGGAATAATAAATTTCCTGATACACACCACAACGCTGCAAAAGTTGCTCATGCGTACCGATATCCACTGCGTGCCCTTCTTCAAGGACTATGATCTGATCTGCATATTGAATAGAAGCTGCCCGCTGAGAAACAATAAAGACAGTCGGGTTACTGGGCATATTACGAATTGCTGCCCGCAGTTTGGCATCCGTTGCATAATCCAATGCCGAAGCACTGTCGTCCAGAATGAGTATTTCCGGCTTCCTTACCAGCGCTCTGGCAATTGTAAGCCGCTGCCGCTGCCCTCCTGAAAGGTTAGTCGCTCCCTGCGTAATATATTCCGACAAATTTCCTTCTTTTTGCCGGACAAAATCCGCAGCCTGTGCAATCTCCAGTGCTTCCATAATTTCTTCATCTGAAGCGTCATCCTTACCCCAGCGAATATTTTCACGGATCGTTCCTGCAAAAAGTACTGCCCTCTGCATAACAACACCGATTTTTTCCCGCAATTCCTCCTTGGGATAATCCCGTACGTCTCTTCCATCGACGTATACATGCCCTTCTGTCGCATCATAGAATCTGGGAATCAAGCTGATTAACGAGCTTTTACCGGAGCCGGTACCGCCAATAATTCCAATTGTCTGCCCGGGTTGTGCACGAAAATGGATATCTGTCAGAGAAGCTCCTCCGGCGTTTTGGTAAGTCAGGCTCACATGTTCAAACACTACTTCTCCTTTCACGGAAGTTGAAGAAGCCACTTGCTTTTCCTCTGTTTCCTGCATACCCGGCTGTATTTCCAGAATGCCGGCCACCCGGTTTGCACAAGCCAACGATTTGGTCATCGTGATAATCAAATTTGCCAATTTGACCAACTCTACCAATATTTGCGACATATAGTTGACCAACGCAATCACTTCTCCCTGAGTGATGGAGCCCGCGTTCACCTGCAACGCGCCGGTCCAGATCAAAATCAAAGTAGCCCCATTGATAATGACGTAGGTAAGCGGATTCATCAATGCGGAAAGTTTTCCCACAAACAGCTGCAGGCGAGTCAATTCCGTATGCTCCTTATGAAAACGGGCCGCTTCCTCCTCTTCCTGGTTAAAAGCGCGAATAACCCTTGCGCCATCAAGATTTTCCCGCGTAATTCCCAAAATTCGATCCAGCTTAGCCTGCACTTTTTTATAAAGAGGCATTGTAAGCAACATAACTCCAAAAACAACGACAGACAGCAATGGAATCGTTACTACAAAAATCAGTGCAGCACGCACGTTGATGGTAAACGCCATGACCATGGCCCCGAAGACAATAAAAGGCGAGCGCAAAAATAACCGCAGCGTCAGGTTAAGGCCAGACTGTATCTGATTAATATCGCTGGTCAGGCGAGTAATCAGAGTAGGGGTTCCCACTGCGTCAATTTCATTAAACGAGAAGGCCTGAATATGCTCAAACAAAGCTTGCTTTAATTTAGAAGAAAACCCGACCGCCGCTTTTGCGGAAAAATATTGTGCTGCCAGAGTACAGGCAAAACCAATTATGCCGCAGGCGATCATCACCAAGCCCATGCGAATGATATAGCCGCCGTCCCCTTTTGCTACGCCGACATCAATAATAGCTGCCATAACCAACGGAACCAGCAATTCAAACGTTGCCTCCAGCAGTTTAAAAAACGGCCCTGCAATGCTTTCTTTTACATACCCTTTGAAAAATCGCGTCAATTTTTTCATGCTTTCCTCCTGCAGTTGACGATTTACCATATCTATAGTACCATAATTAAAGCCATATGAATAATATTTAAAAAATATAGAATCCATATTTTTTAAATATACTATAACAGTATTGACACTGCCTTTGCCATTCAGGCAGCAACTGTTTTTCCGGAAAGGAATCAATTATGGATCTCAAGCAGCTACATTATTTTACCGCAATCGTAGAAGCCGGCAATATTTCCGGCGCTGCCCGCCTTTTGCATATTTCACAGCCGCCGCTCAGCGCGCAAATTCATCAATTGGAAGAGGAACTTGGTTGCCTCTTATTTGAACGGGGCTCACGGAAAATTACGCTGACTCCTGCCGGTAAACTGTTCTATGAACGAGCCTGCACGATTCTTTCTCTCTGTTCCTCCGTTCAAAAAGAATTGCAGGATCAGCTTGCAGGTGCCCGGGGAACGCTGCGCCTCGGTGCGGTATCCTCGGTAAGCAGTACTGTCATGATTGACTGGCTCGCTTCATTTTATCATGCTTATCCGCTGATTCATCTGGAACTTTCAGAGGGAAATACCTATCAAATACTGGAACAGCTGGAAGCAGGCTTGATTGAATTGGCCATCGTGCGCACTCCGTTTGTACAGCACGGCCTCTGCTGCACCTATTTACAAAAAGAACCTTTATGCGCCATTGGCGCACAGCACTATTTCCAGCCTTTTTCTCATGCATCGCTCTCACTTTCGCAATTATGCACGTTGCCTCTCATCCTTTACCGGCGTTGGGAGCAGGTTTTGACAGAATTGTTGCGGCAGCAACAACTGCAGGCATCTGTTTTTTGCAAATGCGATGACGCACGCACAGTGATCCGCTTGGCCGAGGAAGGGTTGGGAGTCGGGGTTGTTCCACATTCGGCTCTTTCATTACTGCAAAACGCTCAATCCGTCTATCGTACCATTCAAAATCCTGCCCTTTCTTCCAGTATCGCCATTGTGCATAATCCTCATGCATATCTTTCCGCCGCAGGCAAAGCTTTTCTGAATCATCTTACTCAATATGCTGATATTACCACAGAATAAATCATAGCTCAGACAGTTCAACAGTGAAAACAAAAATCCTCCGCACGCCTTCTCGAAACCGAACGGGGGATTTTTTTGACCTATATTTAAATGAATCAGCCTCATCGCTTAACAAACAACAAGTTCACAGACTGTTTGCGCTTATTCGGTATATTCCTCTGAAAATTGAGGAAGCGCAGCTGTTTATCAAAAGCAAATAAAGCCTCTCACAAAACGAAATTCCCAAACCAACAGCATTTCAGGTATTTCCCGATAGACTGCCAGATTTCAAAAATTCCTCTGTTTCTGCAATATCCTTTTCTAACAACGGGCGCATACTATCCTTACAATTCGATAAATCGACCGTTCTCAGGCTCGACATGATCTCGGGAATATATTGCGGCTTAGCCTGCCCCGCTTGTCTTAGCGCTTTGATACACTGCCTTGCCGTAATCGGTTTTTCATCTGTGACATGAGCAAGATAGCAGGGCAAAATAGAAGCAAATTGATCTGCTTCATCCCATTGAACATTTGCCGCAAGAATATGCAACGCTCGATTCCGCACCAGGGACTTTGAATGATTTAACAGCAAAGCAAATTCATCAAAATATGCATACCACTGATTCGTTTTCCGGCTTTCCGATATCATCCTATCAGCGAAGGCACAAGCGTATTGATCATCTTTTGCCGTTAATTTTGCTATAACATCTTCCTTCATTGCCAATTGCCTCATCCTTTATGCCGATTATATTAAAATTATGCAACGCACAATAGAATATTAGATAAAAAAACGCCCGAATCATTTCAAAATCATTCGAACATTTTTCTTTCCGTCAACCGCTGTACATTTCTCAACTAAAATGCTCGTGCGCCTGCATCCCTGCCCTATTTCATTTTCAGTGCAGCTTCTTTTCCACTGGCAATTCGTTTAAAATTTTCGATATGCTTATAACAAATAGGTATGGCAATCGCCATCATCATCAACAGCAGCCAAATATCCGAGTGCACCCATACCAAATAAACAGGATACAAGATTGCCACACTGCATGTTGCAATTGCGATATATCTGGTTAAAACCGTAATTACTATAATCAGCGCTCCCAACAGCAAAAAACAACGCCAATCCAAAATCAGCATCATACCCATCAGGGAAGCTAGGCCCTTGCCGCCTCTGAACCGCAAAAATACGTTATACATATGCCCTATAATGCAACAGATGCCGGCAAGGTAACCCACATAAGGAAGCGCCGGAAAAAGTGTTTTACAAATCAATACCGCAAGGCAGGCCTTCAAGATATCACAGAAACCAACTAAAATTCCCGCAGCCCAGCCAAAATTCAACATCGTATTGGAAGCCCCCGGATTACGGGAACCCATCGTCAGAATATTTTTCCCTTTTTTCTTGGCCAATAAATAAGCGGGGTTGATACAGCCAAAAAAATAACTGAGCACAACACAAATCATATAGGAAATCATTTCATATTTTTCTCTCTTTCTTTATTCGTTTTGCCATGTGCACCGCTTTTCCCATAGTACTGCAAGAAGTGCTCCAATTCCTTTTGGCAACGCTCTTTTTCCAACAGATAACTTCCGCAATGGAAGGCATTTTCTACCAGACATAGATGTTTTGGGGCGGCACATGCTTCATAAGCCTGCAAAGTCATTTCACAAGGCACCAGTTGATCCGCCTTGCCATGCAGAAAAAGTACAGGAATCTGTGTATGTTTCAGAATTTCCGGTGTGCTTGCCTGTTTCAGGCTATAGCCTGCCAGCAAACGTGCCCACCAATCTATCAGCCATAACAGTGGAAAAGCAGGAAGACGATACTGGCTGCGCAAAACATGGCGTAAAACCTCCCACGGGGAAGTAAATCCGCAATCCGCAATCACACCGCAAATATTAGCTGGCAGCGAAAGCCCGCAGGCCATCAGGACAGTCGTCGCTCCCATGGAAGCTCCTTCCAAAAAAATTGAAATCTGTTGTCCAAAGCGCGCCTGCAAATATTCTATCCAGCTGAGGCAATCCCGACATTCCAATACGCCAAATCCGATATATTTTCCCTGACTTAACCCATGCCCGCGCTCATCCACCAGCAGGACATGATAACCTTTCTGATGGTAAAAACGCAATACATCGCCAAAATCGGTTCTGCCTACCGAATGATAGCCGTGAAATAAAAGGATATAGGGCATATCTGCCTGAGAATCCCCCTCATAATAACGGGCATAAAGCGTCAATCCATCAAAACTCTGCACCGACACCTGTTCGTAGTCAGCCTGATCTGCCCAACGCGCATTTTCGGAAATCATACTGTGAAAATCTCGATAGATGCTTTTATCCGCTGTTTCCCAGATGCTGTAATCGTTGATACGGCCAGCCCGAATCGCAAAACGAAAACAAAAAAAGGAAACGATAAGCAGAATTCCCATAGCTCCCAGCAGACCTGCGGCCACCAACCACATCATACTCCGGGTTCATCCTCTGCTTCTTCCGCTGCCAGCATAGGCAGCAATTCTCCTTGGATCCGATCGCAGATTTCCTGCAATTGACGGCAATAAACCGCCTTACTTTCCTTTTGCTGTTTCAACATCAAGGCCGTCGCTCGTTCCACTCTTCTGCGTTTATCTTCCTGAACAAGCAATTCTTCTTTTGCTTTTTCCCGCATCAGCTGGACTTGCTGCTCGGCCAGCTGTTGACTGGAAATCAGCACACTCGCAATCCTGCGTTCCTGCGCCTGATAATTCGCCAAAGCCTCCCGGCAATCTTCCAATTCCTGCTGCTGCTCCTTCCATTGCTCATGCAACTGCTGAAGAAGCACATCTACTTCATCTTTCAAATAATACTTTTTATTTTTTACCGTAAGTACAGGTGTGTTCCATTCCAAACTATACATAGTGCTTTCCTCCTAGGCAGTTGTGTATATATTATAGCGCATTTCCTCATGCTCATCTATCCATCTTTTGTCGAGCAAACAGAAGACCCACCCTAAAACCGGCAGCAACTGCCCGGTCATAGTGGAGCTGCTGATTGCAGCCCGCA
Source organism: Clostridiales bacterium (assembly GCA_003149735.1). The sequence continues at coordinate 8,106 of QANA01000041.1, forward strand.
TTATTCCTGTCCGCCTTCTTCCTGCCATCCCTTACAGACATCGACCCATTCCATAAAACCGGAATAGCATTCCAATTCCGGAATAGTCAGGCAAATCGCACTGTTGCTGCTGCCGCAGGCCGGATATACATTTGGGAAGCGTTTTAACGAAACATCCAGATATACTTCTACGCCTTCCTTCACCGCAAAAGGACACACGCCGCCTACTGCATGACCGACCAATTCTTCCGCTTCTTCATGAGCCAGCATCACTGCTTTTTTACCAAAATGGGCTTTATATTTCTTATTATCAACTTTGGCATCTCCAGCAGCCACAATGAGCAAAATCCGCTCTCCTAAACGAAAAGAAAGTGTTTTTGCGATATGTGCAGGCTCACAATGCAGCGCCTGAGCCGCCAGCTCCACCGTTGCGCTGGAGACATCAAATTCCAAAATTCGCTCATCCGCATTCCATTGCTTTAAATATCCTCTCACCCGTTCGATAGACACGATATTCCTCCGTATCATACACAATAATATATGTTCACTATACTGCACCCCCGCTGCTGCGTCAATATTTTACAAGGCAATGCATTGCTTTACACACGCAGCAATTCAAAAAACCGCTGCCTGCGCAAGCGGTTTTTCTTTCTTAACCCAAAAGTTCTTTTATCTTTGCACAAAGCGCTTCCGCCAATCGGCGATGCCCCTGCGCATCCAGATGCACTCCATCCGCGGGATCCGGCTTTGCATAGAGAGCTGCATCCAGGAATTCACATTGCAGATTTTCTGCCGTTGCGGCGAAGGTTTTGGCGAATTCTTTGGATATCTGAACAGATCGCTCATCAAAAATTCCTTCAAACTGCGGCTGCTCAATATGAATCGGAGCCACCATCAAGACAGGCAGTTTTCCGTTTCTGCCGGTTTGCGATTGCTGAGCAAGTACAGCCAGCCGGCCAACACTTGCCGCAATATTATGCGCATTAGCCGAAAAATACGGTTTGGTATCGTTCGTGCCCAACATCAAAACCATCAAATCCAACGGTGCCTGAGATTGCAGACAGGTCGGCAAATAAGCCAGACCGGACATATGATCCTCCACCGGATCCTCCCATACGCTTGCCCGGCCGTTCAGTCCCTCTTCAATCACCGTATAGCCCTCGCCCAAAAGCTGTGCGAGTACGGAAGTCCAGCGCACGCCTTCTTCATAACGCACACCGCCGCTGGCAGCGATATATCCCCATGTATTGGAATCCCCAAAACAAAGTATCCGTTTCTTCATAATGCTCTCCCTTTTTTAGTCGCTCTCACTTTCCGAAGCGGAGCTTGTGATATTTGACAAAAAACTCATAGAGTTCTTTTGCCTGCTGTGCTTCCGGCGTCTTTTTCTTGATATGCATCAAATCCTCAAGAATACGCCTTGCCGTTTCATCATCAAAATACCGATAAAGGCCTGAGCCCCAGGCAGCTCGCTTCGTTGTTTTTCCGGCATTGCCATAGTAATTCCAGAATAACATATTTCGCGCTTCCTCCGGCGATAATATCAAACGGTAGCGGCTCCTTGCTGCGACGATCCCTTCCTCCGCTGTTTCTTCCATAAGAAACAGCGCAAAAATCTGCCGCTCCCTTTCTGTTGCCTGCGGTTCACGTGTTGTTAAAATACAAAGCCCATTTTTTCTAACCTGCAATGCACGCTTTTGCTGGCTACCATCGGCAGCATAAGCCTGCGCGCGCCAATCCGTAAGCAATCTGCTCTCCCAGCAAGGAATCTCGCCCTGTTCATAAAGCAATTCCAGCTGCCGGCGCGAAATTTCCTCCTCCATCCGGCTGCGGCAATGGCTATGCTCCGAACTGCATTGCCTGCATTTTTTCACTCTGATATTGCTGCGGATGGCCGCATCACTGCACACTCCACAGAACCCGGGCATCGTTTCTGTGCATCCGCCATCGCAATAAGTACATTTCAACGCTAAATTTCCGGCTTTCCGGAGCGAACGCCCGGAAGCCTGTTGCTCCCGTTCCTGGCGACTGCGCAGCCGTTCTCCGGAATTTTCTCTTTGTATCCGCAGTTGTTCCTGCTGCTGCGCCGCTGCCTCTGCGAGGTCATTTGAAATACTTTCCTGGAATTCCGGGCTGCATAAAGCAAGTCCCATTTCAAATGCCTGTGGATACGCCAATCTTTTTTCACCATCCGCAAAAGAGACAACCAGAAAGTCCCGCTGCTGCACTTTTACAACGCCTTCTCCAAACCTGCCATGTACGACCTTTTGCCCTTCCAGCATTTCTTACACCTCACCTTTTTTCATATTGTTATACTGCGCGCATATTTATTGCGTAATCGTTGTATACATATTCAGTATACCATATTTCTTGGTGATGCAGTACAAAGAAAATGCAAAAAAAGTAAAAAAGAACGATATCAACCGTTCGCACATTTTCCTGCCCGGCTTTATCAAACGCCTGCTTCCTATGCTCTGCGGATATGAATCGTTCTTTTTGATTTGCAGCTATGCCATTAAAGCGTCTGCCGCACTCTCCCTGTTTCTTATGTGGCGGTACTATCTTTTTCTGTACAAAATTCTTTACCGATTTTTACTTATCTTTTAACCGGATTTCCGGTTATATGCAGAAAGTTGCATACAAAGCTTTATCTTCTTTGCATTTTTCTTTTTTCCGAATTCAAAGTATGATGTTCCATATACTCCTATGTATCACACTATCCGGCTCATTCAAGTCATTTTCTCCTGCTTTACTTTATGATCGATTATATGGCGGGAAGCCAACTCTTGTTGAATTTCTTCAATACGGATACCCGATTGCACCATTAAAACCAGCGTATGATAGACCAGATCGGCAATTTCATAAATCGTCTCCGCCCGATCCTCAGCCTTGGCAGCAATGATAACTTCTGTACATTCTTCTCCAACTTTTTTAAGTATCTTATCCAGACCTTTTTCAAACAAATAAGTCGTATAAGAACCTTCCGGGCGCTCCGCCTTTCTTCCCTCCAGCAGCGCATACAGGCCTTTCAGAGAAAATTCCGGCTGTTCCCCATTCTCATAAAGCGGCGCCGTAAAGCAGGAATCAGTCCCTAAATGGCAGGCAGGCCCTTCTTTATGCACCACAACAACAAGCGCATCCCGATCGCAATCTGCTGTAATGCTGACAATATGCTGGACGTTTCCAGAGGTTTCCCCTTTGCGCCATAATTCCTGCCGTGAGCGCGACCAAAAACAGGTTCTTCCTTCCCGCAAGCTGATCTCCAGGCTTTCCCGATTCATATATGCCAGCGTAAGCACCTTTTTGCTTTCCACATCCACTACAATAGCCGGGATCAACCCCTGCGCATCAAATTTCAATTCTTCTATCTTGATCATAAATTCTTCTCCCATGTTACCCTGCGCACAGGGATATTCTGACGTTCCAAATTTTCTTTCAATTCTTCGATTGATACTTCTCCAAAGTGGAAAATCGAGGCAGCCAGCCCTGCATCAACCTTGGGGAGTTTATGAAACAGCGTCACAAAATCCTCCATACAGCCTGCCCCACCCGAAGCAATTACAGGCACCGAAACACAATCGCATACTGCCTGTAGCATTTCCAAATCGAACCCGCGCTTGACGCCATCTGTATCGATGCTGTTGACTACCACTTCTCCTGCCCCGGCATCCACACAACGCCGAATCCATTGAATGGCATCCATACCGGTATTTTCCCGGCCACCTTTGGCAAACAGCATAAAGCGGCCGTCCACCCGCTTAACATCAGCCGAAAGTACCACACACTGATTCCCGTAGCGTTTTGCGGCCTCTCCCACCAAATCGGGATTGCGAATTGCACCTGAATTGACGCTCACCTTATCGGCGCCACACTTCAAAACGCGGTCAAAATCCTCCAGTGTATTGATACCTCCGCCCACCGTCAGCGGAATGAAGATATTTTCAGCCACTTCCCGCAAAATATCCGTAAACAACTTACGCTGTTCAAAAGAAGCTGTGATATCATAAAAAACAAGTTCGTCCGCACCATGATCGCTGTAATATTTTCCCAGTTCTACCGGCGACGAAACATCGTTCAGTCCCTCAAAATTTACCCCTTTTACGACTCTGCCTGCCCTGACATCCAGACAGGGAATGATACGCTTGGTAATCATAAGCTTTCTCCTTTCGCACAGGCAAATGCTTCCGCCAAATCCAGTTTCCCCTCATAAACGGCTTTACCCACAATGGCACCATATAGCTTCAATTCTGCCAACCGATGGATATCCATCAAAGAGGACACTCCACCAGAAGCAATGATGCGCAAATCCAACTGCTCTGCAAGGCGGCGATAAAGGCTGATATTGGAACCGCCAAGCATACCATCTCTGGAAATATCTGTGCAGATAATTGTCTGTACCCCGATTTCCTGAAGCCGGCGGCAAAACTCCATCCCGTCCATTGCAGATACTTGCTGCCAGCCATGCGTTGCCACCTTACCTTCTCGGATATCCACACCAACCGCAATATGGCTTCCCCATTTTTTTACCATTTCCTTTAAAAAATCCGGCTGTGTCAATGCTGCCGTTCCCAGAATCACACGCTCAACACCGGCTTGCAGATAATTTTCCACTGTTTGTGCAGAGCGAATTCCTCCACCCACTTCCAATTTCAGCAGCTTACGCTGTGCAATCTCCCGGATCAATGATAAGTTGGGCGTTGTCCCCCACTTTGCGCCCTCCAAATCTACCACATGCAGATATTCTGCTCCTGTCTGCGCAAAACGCTCAGCCAATTCAGGCGGATTTTCACTGTAGACTGTCATTTTCCGATAGTCGCCTTTTATCAGACGCACAGCTTTGCCTTCATACAAATCAATTGCCGGAATGATAATCATGTTTCTCACCTCTTTTACAGCTCACAGAAGGCGCGCAGAATATTCAGCCCTGTTTCCCCGCTCTTTTCGGGGTGAAATTGCGTCCCCAAGACATTACCGTTGGCAGCAGCGGCCGTCAGCAGAGCGCCATACTCTGCGCTGGCAATGGTGTAGGGCGCACAATCTGCAGCATAGTAAGAATGCACAAAATAGACAGCCTCTCCTTCACTGACATAGCGAAACAATGGGCTTTTAGGCCTGTTTTCAGGAAAAATCAGCGCATTCCATCCGATATGCGGCACTTTATATTCTTCCGGAATCACCGGCTGAATTGGCTGCACATTGCCCGGTATTAACGCCAGTCCCCGATGTTCACCATATTCATAGCTTCGATCAAATAACAGCTGCATTCCCAGGCATATGCCCAGCAAATACTTACCTTTCGCTGCCTCTTCCTTCAGCAAAATATCCATCCCAGCCTCGGATAATTTGCGAGCCGCATCGCCAAATGCTCCTACACCGGGCAAAATAATCTTCTCACTTCGCCGAAGTGTCTCTGGTTCTCTCGTCACTACCACTTCTTTTCCGATATACCGAAGCGAGCTTTGCAGAGAAAATAAATTGCCGACCCCATAATCAACAATTGCGATCATTTTATAATACCCCTTTCGTGGAGGGAATTTCATCAGCATAGGCGGCATCAATAGCGACTGCCTTTGCCAACGCACGCGCCATCGCTTTAAAACACCCTTCAAGAATATGGTGGGAATTCGTGCCGGTTAACTGGCGCAAATGTACCGTCATCTCTGCCTGACGGGCAAAACCAATCCAAAACTCCTCATTGAGCTGCGTATCAAAGGTCCCAACTTTTTCCGTGGGCGGCTGAACCGCATAGCAGAGCATTCCGCGCCCGGAAATATCCACCGCTGCCAAAATCA
>QANA01000024.1 GCA_003149735.1 Clostridiales bacterium
AACCTATGACGGCAAGCATCTGCCGCAGAGCTGGATGAACGAAAACTGCGTCATGGAATTGGAGATCGTGCCGGAAAACGATAAAGATGTAAGGCATCATGATTGGATACAGTTTCCGACAGATCCGCTCAAGGCGGAACGTGCGCTGTTCCGCGTCGGAATTCCTGCCCTCGGTAAAGTGGAAGTTCAGTTTTCTGACAGCCGGTTTCCGGACGAGGTCGTGCGCGCATTGGATATCAGGATCGGCTGCTACTACCAGTTGAATGAACTGTCACAGGTGTGCGCTGATTTTCAGGAGCATGACTTCGCCAAGCTCGGCGCGGTCTGCCATCTGGCGAAGCCGGAGGGCATCGAAAGCGTCCGCCACTTGGCAGAAAATCTGGATCAGTTTGATTTTGCGCCGGACGTTCATACCCCGGAGGAATACGGCCAATACATGATCCAGCAGTCCGGTCGTTATGAATATGACGAGAATCTGGCCGAGTTTTATAACTACGAAGAATACGGCATCAAGCGGATCTTGCAGGAGGACGGCGTATTCACCGATTACGGCTATGTTTCCTACCACGGTACATTGACGCTGGAAGAATTGATGCAGGGAAACACGGCAGAGAGCCACCAGCAGGAACAGGAAGCAAAAATGGAGGGCATGGCATGGTGACGCTGTTTTTAAGGCAGGGCGAAACTGGAAAGCAGGTGCTGCTCTCTTTCCCTGTGACGACCCCGGCAGAAAAAGAAGACGTGACTGCAACGATGGAAAAGCTGAGATCCATATCCAGAACGGTCACGATTCAGGGCGCGGCAAGCGAGGTCATGAATTTGGGGCAACATTTGCGCGGCATAGATCTTGCCGCGGAGGGTGAGCTGGAGCGCATCAATCAGCTTGCCGAACGGCTGGAGCATATGTCGGAAGTCGACTGCGACAAATTTGCAGGGATGCTGGATGCAAACAAGATCTCCGGCACAAAGGACATTTTGCAGTTGACGGAGCATCTGGACGATTACGTTATTCTGCCGGGATGCAGCAGCGCGCAGTCCATCGGAAAGTATCTGATGGACTGCGGTGTTGCGCCGACATTAAAACAGCTCTGCAAAAACATTGACTATGAAGCAGTCGGACAGATATTTCTGGATGCACACAGCGGCGCGGCGTGCAGCCGCGGATTTGTTGTACGAAATGAGCACTTGCCGCGTGCTGTCCTCAAAGACCTGCACATTGAACCGCAGCAGGAGGCGCATATGAATACACAGATCCGCTATCTCTACCGCGACGCATCCAATTACAAGGTGGAAAATGAATGCGTCGTCACCGGAACGTTCACGCCAGAGCAGATCGCGCAGATCATGGATTGCTGCGATTTGGGCGAATACTTCATCCCGACGCAGGTTGGTCTGCCGGAGCAGAGATTCGACAGGTATGACCCAGAAGAAGACCACTGCTGGTTCGAACTCTCCGAAGACGGCTTCGAGGAAACCGCAAAACCGGCGACGGTCGGGATCAGCGCACAGCAGCTTGTAGAAAACTTTGCTGCTGCGAAAGAACACTGGAATGATACTGCGTTTCAGACGCAAATGAATGAAATGACATTATAGAATGGAGGTTTTATCATGAAAAAAGCAATCGTAATCACGCTTGGCGTGATCATTGGTGTGGCAGGTGTCCTTGCTATCTGCGCACATCTGGCAGATTCCGCGCGGCTGGCATTGTATGTGCCGGAGGATGACGATGATGAAGACATCTACTGATCCGCCCGCATTCCGTGTTCGACCAGCGCAGCCGGAGGAAGCGGGCGCTTTCTTTGCGCAGACACCGGAGCAGGACGCGCAGATGGGGGCCATTGGTCATGTCCGTATGGATTTTGGAGGAAGCGGCAAGGAATTTTGGCACAGCTGGCATCCGCGCGGACGTGAGGAATTGAACTCGCCGGAGTTCAAAGCGGAACTCCAGCGGGTCGTGGACACGCTGCGGGAAACAGTCCTGAAAGACCTTTCTTCTATGCAGCGCTTTTGCAGCGAAAATGGCGGCGATATTTCTGGCGGCTGGTCGCAGAATTATGGCTACGTCGTAGAAACGGAGCATTACGAATACTGCCTGCGCTGCAACCCTGTGAAGGGAGATTATCAGGCATATCTAAGCTGCTATGATCTGAACGAGCAGAAGATCAACCATGCCTATCAGCCGCTGGCCGGTCGGGTGCATTTCATCAATGGCGATGCGCGACAGTTTACAGATGCCACAGCATATCTGGACTGCATCCGCGAGGAACTGCCGCATGAGGCGACAACTGGTTTCCGGTTCCGCACGATCACGCAGGAGCCAGCTATCCGCAAGGCCGTGGATGATATTGTGTACGATCTCTACGGTGAAGAAACTCCGCGCAGCGAGGAAGATCATAATTTAGTCCGATCTGAGGAAATACAGATGGGAGGAATGTAGCGTGACATTCATAAAATCCTTTATGAGCGTAGATTCACACAGTTGGCGCTGTATGCGTCGGCGGACGAGGAAGATCATTTATGAATAATCGTTTTATTGAGCCTGTACTGACAGAACTATCAGAGCCAACGAATTTTTTCTTTGAGCAGACACCAGAGTTGGATGCAGCGACTGGGGTCATCGGTCATCTTCGAATCGATTTTGGTCGGAATGGCAAACAGTTTTTGCATACATGGAAGCAGCGCGGAAAAGCGGAACTGAATACACCGATATTCCAAGAAGATCTGCGGCAAGTCATGGATATGCTGCGGAAAGATGTGCTGAAAGACCTGAAATCCATGCGGCAATTCTGTAGAGAAAATGGAGGCAAGATCCCCGGTGGTCAAGTACAAAACTATGGCTACACCATCACAAGCGACGTATATGAATACTACCTGCGCTGCAACCCAGTAAACCGAGGGTATCAGGCATATCTGACATGCTTCGATTTGCAGGAACAGCGGATCGATGGTAACTATCAGCCGCTTGTTGGACAAGTATGGTTCTATGGCGGGGAGCATCTGCAGTATAGAACTGCTGAGGAATATTTGGAGTGTATCAGAGAGGAACTGCCGTATCGGGCAACAAACGGTTTTTGGTTTCAGACGATCTCGCGTGAGCCTGCGGTGCGCAAGGCAGTGGATGATATTGTGCTTGACCTCTACGGCGAGGGAAACCCGTGCTGGGAAGAAGATTATGAATTGAATCCATCCGAAGAAATGCAGATGGGTGGAATGTAACAGGAGGAACGGAACATGAAAACAGAAGCAAAAAAGAAATTTGCACTGAACGCCGTGCCGGAAGCGGCGCTGGAAGAAGCAGGGCTGGCGAAGGAAACGATCCTTGCCGCCATTCCGATGGACGGTGTGGTGCTGCTGACGAAGGACAGTATGCCCATTGTGGAGCTGCTGCAGATGCTGGACAGACTGAATCTGTACGCGGCGGAAATGCTGGCGGCAGTTGCTACGGAATGCGGGCCGTGTGAGAAAGCGGACGAGGCGCTCACCGTCGAAGATGTGCTGGAGGAATGCGAGGTCACGATCCCTGCATGGGCGCGTGAGCAGGCCGGTATCCCGGAAAACGCGAAGCTGGCGTGCTTTGTGAATGAGGGCGAGGTCATCGTCGGAGAAGCAGAAGCCTGCGCACCGGATCTGGCAGATGTGCCGCAGTATGTGCTGAAATTCTTCGTGGACAACCATTTCAATCTGCGGGCGCTGGATGACATGCTGAACGTATGGATCAGACCGGTTCCCTGTTCATGCGAGGTCTCCGGCGATGCAGAGTAAGGTTCCGCTCTATCCCTACAACGCCAAAACCGCACGCGAACGCGGAGAACTTGACAAATGGCGCGAGAGCTTCCGTGAGAATTGCGCCTGCGCGGGCGGCATCGACATCCTCATTCGGGAAAACTTCGATGGGATGCATCTGAAAAAGGGCACGGTAGAAAAGATCGTCGAACTGTACGGCTATAAGCGCGTGGAACACGTTTTGGCGAACACTGTGCAGGAGCGGCGCGGCGACGGACGCTTCCGTCCATCCAACCGGGATTGGGCAAACGGTCATTACATCCCACCCGACGAAATGCATAATTGCTGTTTTGCCGCCCAGAGCCATTCCGCTATTCTGGACGGCTTCATTTCAAACTACAGAAGGTTCGTCATGGAACATAGCCAGCACGAGGAAAAGCAAAAATTAAGGCCAGAACCGGAAGAAAAGCAGGAAATGCAGATGGGAGGAATGTAAATTTGGACAGAAAAATGGTAAAATTCATTCAGGAGCAGTATCCGCCCGGCACACGCATCCGCTTGAATTCCATGAGCGACCCGTACTCGCCGGTACCGACCGGTATGGAGGGCATCGTGGATTGGGTGGATGACGAAGGACAGATCCAAATGACGTGGAATAATGGCCGGACGCTGCCGCTGGTTCCTGGCGAGGACAGCTTCACGGTGCTGCCGCCCAAGCTGGAAACGCTGAAGCTCTACGCGCCGCTGACTGCCGATCTCTGTGAATACGACCGTTACGGTGATCTTGACGATGAAAGCGTCGTGCTGGATGGCCGGTCGCTGCTGACATATCAGGACAAGATCGCGGCGGCAATCGTTAAAAGCCGGATGCCGGAGGAAGCGGAACGCGGCGTTATGCACTGGTATGACGAAGCGGACAGCGTCAATGATAAAGTCCGCTCTGCTGTTTTCACAGTGGAAGAACGGAATGACCAGCTCTGGGGTGTGGCAGAATGCCGCGTTGCTGGCAAATTGGATGCAGAAGAACTGGAAACGCTGAAAGAATACCTCGCCGGGCAAATGTCTGACGGCTGGGGCGAGAGCTTCGAGCAGGAGGAAATTCGCGTGAACGGCGGGGATGAATTATATGTTCATCTCTGGAACTGCGACAATTGGAGCATCCAGACCGAGCAGGAACGATTCAGTCAAAAGTATGCGGAAGGTCTGCCGGAACTCTGTTTTTCCACACTTCCCAGCACTGGCGCACTGATTTGCATCAAGCGCGGTGAAAGCGGCTATTATCCCAGTGACTGTAATACGCCGGATCGCGCGCAGAACCGTCAGATCGCAGATGAGCAGAACCAGCGCCTCGGCGTGTCGCCAGCGCAGGAGGAAGCAATGGTGTGCGGAAGTATGCACGGCTGGAACGTTCCCGGCGCGGACCCAGCTTTCGTGGAAGAAATGCAGAAGAAGCAGGAGCAGACAGGAGGAATGACCCTTGCGCAAAGTATGTGAGGTTTATCTCGTAAGCAGCGCAGCGAGCGATGAGCGCGGCGTGGAGCTGACGTTTCCTGTTAGCCAGTACGAAATGATGGACGCTTTCGAGCAGATCCACACGAAGATGCCGGGCGACGTCTACTGGCAGGTGGATGAATTCTACTGTTTTGACTACCTCGCGCCCCATCTGGACGAGAGCATGTCGATCTTCGAGTTCAATTCCCTGACGGAGCAGCTTTCCATGCTGGATGGCTATCAGGAAACGGCGCTGGAAGGACTCTTGCAGATGCAGGTCAAGAATCATATGCAGGAAAACAGCGGAATCATTACCGTACCGGAGCTGATGATGCTGGCTGCCAACGTGAATCGTTGTCATGTGCTTGCAGATGTGCATTCGAACGAAGATCTCGGAAAATTCTATGTGAAAAACGGCTTTCGGGAGGATCTGGATGCCCTGCCGGACAGCGTATATGATCTTCTTGACTATGCAAAAATCGGCAAGCAGATGCGCGAAGATGAATCGGGTGTGTTCACCCCGCACGGCTACGTTGTCCGCACGGAGGAATTGGAGCCGCTGCCGGAGCATGAGCCACAGCGGGAAATTTCCTATATGATCCGCCTGACACTCATGAATCATGAAAATGAGCAGAAAACAGCCGTTCTGGACTTGCCTGCAACAGAACAGCGGCTGCTGGAGGTGCAGGAAGAACTCGACGCGCCGGAATGGTTCGACGCGCAGTTCACCGGCTGCGATGCCATCGTACCGCGGCTGAACACCATGCTGACCGATGTGGAAGATCTTCCGAGGATCAACGAGCTGGCACAGGCTCTTCAGGAGCTGAAAGCCAGCGGACAGCTCACAAAATTCAAGGCGGTGGTCGGTGCGACGCAGTGTGAGACGCTGGAAGATGTCTTCGACCGCATTGAAAAGCTGCCGCAATACTGCTTTGAGACAAAAATCCGTGATAGCGACGCGCTGGTGCGCGACGAGCTGGACTTCGTTCTCGGCGGCAGAGATGCAGACCTGATCTATAAGCACTTGAACTGCGAAGCCTATGCAGAAGATGTCCTCAAGCAGTACGGCGCGGA
>QANA01000036.1 GCA_003149735.1 Clostridiales bacterium
GCACGCGAAGCATTTCCAACCTTTCTGTACCGATATGGAAAGCGCGCAGCACCTCTGCCCGCTCTGCCTCAATCCGCCTGCGGTTCCTGCGCCCCCAGGTACCGCTTGCGCGCTTTGACCGCCGCCCGGAAGCAGAGCAGCCCCAGCAGAAACATCACCGAAAGGGAGCCGACTCCTGCATTGGTGCTGTCTGCCAGCTGGCTCACAGCCGCCACCAGCGTCGTGCCCACAAAGGCCGCGCCTTTGCCGCAGATGTCATATAGCCCAAAATACTCGCCCGACTGCTCCGGCGGGATGATCCTCGTGTAATACGAGCGGGAGAATGCCTGTATCGTCCCCTGGAATAGCCCCACCAGCGCCGCCAGAATCCAGAATTTCACCAGACTGTCCAGCCAGAAGGCAAAGACCGCGATACCGAAATAAGCCAGAATGCAGATGCCGATGATGTATTCCGTCTTCAGCTTGCGGGAAAGCCGCCCAAAGGCCAGCGAGCTGGGGAAAGCCACGATCTGCGTGACCAGCAGCGCCAGCAGCAGCCCGGTGCTGTCCAGCCCCAGGGCCGTGCCGTAGGCAGTGGCCATGTCGATGATGGTATAGACTCCGTCAATATAGAAAAAGAAAGCCAGCAGGAAAAAGAAGATGTCCTTGCGCGCGGGCAGGCTGCGCAGCATCTGCCCCAAGCGGCGGAAACTGTCGCGGAACGGCTTTCCCTCTGCCGGCACGAAATATTTCTGCCGGTAAATGCGCAGCAGCGGCAGCGAACAGCCCACCCACCACAGCGCTACCATGCTGAACGCCAGCGCCATGGCCGTGCTCATGGAAATGCCCAGCTGCCCGTAAAAGAGCACCAGCGCCAGGCAGGCCAGAAAGGGCAGACAGCTGCCGATATAGCCCCATGCATAGCCGCAGGAAGAAACTTCATCCATGCGCTCGGGCGTGGTGATGTCGCAAAGCATGGCGTCGTAAAAGACGAGGCTGAGCGAATAGGCTGCCTTGGCCAGCACAAACACGCCCAAAAACCAGATCCACGAGCGCATAAATCCCAGAAGCGTGCAGCCCAGCGCCCCCAGCAGCAGCGCCGCCATGAAGAGCGGCTTTTTGCGGCCGCGGCGGTCGGAGACCGTGCCCAATACCGGCCCCAGCAGCGCCACGATCAGCGTCACTGCCGAGACGGCATACCCCCAGTAGGCCAGGTAGTCCACCTGTGAGAGCCCGGCCTGTTCGGCCAGATAGTTGAAATAGATGGGCATGATGGTGGAAACGAGCAACGTAAACGCCGAATTGGCCACGTCATACAACACCCATCGTTTTTCCGGTGCAGTCAATTTCAGTTTCATCTTCTACTCCTTTTTCTCATGCGGTTTTTCTTTTCACTGACGCAAATGCAGTATAATGTTGCTTTTTCTTGTGCGACTTGCTTTCCCGCAGGCGCAAATGCAGTATAATGTCGCTTTTTCTTGTGCGATTTATCTTCTCACTGGCGCAAATGCAGTATAATGTCGCTTTTTCTTGTGCGATTTATCTTCTCACTGACGCAAATGCAGTGTAATGTCGCTTTTTCTCGTGCGACTTGCTTTCCCGCAGGCGCAAATTTGCCGCCGCAGCCATTAGGGCGTCTGTCCCCACTCCGGTTTCTGCCTGTGTTTCCTTTTGCGCCCGCCGTCAGGCACTCGGCCGCTGCCCGGCCATCTCCTGCCGCTGCTGCATTTTTTTGGATAGCCGCAGCAGGCGGGGCAGTTGCAGCGTAATATCGCTTTTTCTCGTGCGATTTATCTTCTCATTGGCGCAAATGCAATGTGATGATGCTTTTCTCGTGCGCCTTGCTTTCCCGCAGGCGCAAATTTGCCGCCGCAGCCGCAGCCATTCGAGCGTCTGTCCCCGCTCCGGTTTCTGCCTGCGTTTTCTTTGCGCCCGCCGTCAGGCGCTCGGCCGCTGCCCGGCCCTCTCCTGCCGCTGCTGCATTTTTTTGGATAGCCGCAGCAGGCGGGGGCGGTTATAGCGCTGCAAGATGGCAAACATCAGGTCGACTGCCGCCGCGGCCACCGAAGTCGAAAGGAAGGCCCCGGGCGCTCCCCAGATGGGGATCAGCGCCACAGGCAGCAGGCTCAGCAGCGCAATCAGCGCATGCACCACCTCTGCCTGACAGGTCGCCCCGATCAGCTCTGCCGGCGTCCGCTTCCGCAAATCAAAAAACGCCTTTTCCCAGGTGGGCAGCCATCCTTTCCAGCGATGTACCCGCAGCAGACGATACAGCCTGCGCTCAAAAGGCTTTTCCTGAAACCAGCGTCCCGTCCCTGCCATCCGGTTATGATACCGGCTGTCTATGCACAGCCCGACCAGCAGCCGCATGCCCACGTGGTAGAGGGTGATGCCCAGCGTAATCGCCACGCTCAGCGCCGCCCCTGCCCCGGTGCCGAAAAACACCGCCAGCGCCGCTGCCAGCCCTGCCGTCAGCAGTGCCATGCTGCAATACAAGATTCTTTTCATGCTTTTCCTTCTTCGCTTGTGCGGTCTGCTCTCCCGTTTTTTCCCTTTGCGGTCTGTGCCGCCCCTTCTCTATGATACGCTTTCATTTTGCGGTCTGTGCAGCCACCGGCGGCAATGCCGTATCGCAGCACTTTCCTGCCCTGTTCTCTGCTTCCACCGGCGCTCAGCAGTCCGCCGCCGGATCGTAACGCAGTTCCTGCTCGTAGGGCAGCACGCGCAGCGCCTCCCAACCCGGGTTGGCCTCAAAGGTGCAGTCAAATTCCGCGCCCAGCTCCCCCGTTTTCTGCACATAGGCGGCAAATTCCGCCATACAACGCAGCGCCTTCCCTTCGGCCATCCGGCTCAGCTTTTCCAGACGCAGATTGCTGTCCCGGCAGGCCTCGGGCGGCCGGTAGGGGATGACCATGCCGTGCATGGGCTTGTATTTGCCGCACAGCCACAGCCCGCCATATAGCAGCCCGCGCTTGCACAGCCCGGGGGCACGCAGCAAGCGGTTGAAATAGACCATGGAGCGCAGCGCCTGCCCGACCTGTTCCGCCTTGAGCGGCGGGAAAAAGGGCGCAATCACCGCCGCGTTCTCCTGCGTCGGGCAGATGTGCCCGGTCAGCACCTGCCGCTGGGGGTGCAGGCCGTCCTGCTCCATCAGATACCGCTCAAACTCCCCTTCGATGGCGGTGTGTTCCAGCCCGCTCTGCTGCATCTTTTTCTCCACATAGCTGTGGCAGAGGCTGTCCAGCGCGAAATGGCAGATCAACCCTGCCCCGTAGGCCAGCGCCGCCTGTTTGTCTTGTGCCGCGCGCACTGCTGCCGCTGCCTGCGCAAAAAAAACGCGCCCCGTCTGCCGGTGCGCTTCGCCCCCCAGCCCGCTGACCGGGTTGCGCTTCAGCGCCCGGTAATAAAAAAGAATGTCCGGCCCGTGCTGGCCGACGTCATACAGGCTTCGATAAGATTGTGCCGCCGTGCGAAACGGCTCCTGCAGCATGGGAAACAGCCGCTCCCCAAAGCGATGATGGGCATAAGTTGCAGGCATTGCCGCGGTACCTCCCGTCCTCTTTTTTCAAACTGCTTCTATTATACCTTATATTCCGCACTTTTGGCCACTTGTTTTGTAAAATCGCAGGCAAACTTCCCCCATCGCCTATCAGGCGCCGCCCAAGGCAGGAAACGGAAATCCCACAGCCCTATGCAGCCGCATCAGGAAATTTCTGCACAAAAAATACCCGCCAAAACTCCCTTTTGGGCGGGTATTTTCTATTCCATGGGCAAACCGCGGTTGGCCGTCTGCTTTCTGAACTATGATTTCCATGTTTTGTAAAAACCGGGATCGCCTTCGCGGCAGCCGTAACGGACCTCCTTGCCGGTTCCCGCCCCTCTTCTGGCATTTCCTTCGCTTTCTCTTCCATCTTCCGCGCCATATTGTCTGCTTTGGGCGCGTATTCCATTACAACGGTTTGATACCGCCTGGCTCCTTCGATCCTTCCACGATGCCTTGCGCCGAAACCGGGATTCGCCATACCGCGCTCACTCCGCCAATCCCCTGCGCCTGAACATCACGAGTTCCGGGCGTTCGCCATGGCGCCCATACTCGCAAACGAGGAGAAACGTCTCCTCCGCGACAACGCCGTAACAGCGCTCGCTGCCCGGTCTTTCCACCTGATTTCCCAGATAGATATCCTGATCCTTCAGGAATTTGACGCTGGAGCCGTTTGCCAGCGGATACGCGAGGTTTACGTAAGCCCCGCTCAACAAATAAAGCTCCTCCACCTGCAGCCCGTGGATCCCCAGTGCATTGATTTCCATGATCAACTGCTGCTTCAGCTTCCCGAACTCCCGATTCCGCTCCGCGATGCAGCTGCCTCCGAAAGGGTGCCCGTTACATTTTTCGCAGCCGCCGCATTTGGGCAGCTTGCCGCAGTCTTTACAACATTCCATACCACAATACGTCATATAATTTCCCCATCCACTATCCTTGCGCATCCATCCTGTGCATCCGGTTTTGCCGTACAACGTCCACAAAAACCATTCGCACGGGTGCCGCAAAAGCCTTCCCGCCTTTTTCTGTTTCTCCATCCAAAGGCAGAGCGCCCTTTTCCCGAGGGACTGTATGCAGGCAGTCTCCGCGCCGCTCGCAAAAATTCACCGCTCCGGCCGTACGGGCACGCAGAAAGCCTCTCCCGCTTCCGCCTTGCGCGCCTGCTTGAACGCCGCCCCCTGCTTTTTGGTCACCGTGCAGTTGCCAATGCCCTGCGCGCCGCACAGCGTCAGGCCAATATGCCCCGCCGCCTTTTGCGGATGCCGCAGTATGCGCGCCTCCGCCGGCCGCGCCTCGCTCCGGCAAACGGCCAAAAAGGCAAACTTCTCATCCTCAAAGGGAGCCTCCCCACCTTTGCATAGCCGGTGTAGTCTGCTCCGCGTCACCCGCACCGTAAAGTGGCACCAGTCCTCCTCCGCCATGGGGCAGAGATTTCCGTGGGGGCAGGGCGCGGCGATCTGCGCCCCCAGCGCCAATAGCTGTTCCCGTGCCCGGCGCAGCCCGGCAAACCCGGCCGGCGTGCCCGGCTCGACCAGCAGCAGCATGCCCCGGGCCGCATCCCATAAGGCTTCCACCGCGCGCTCCCGATCGGCCTGCGCCAGCTCGCCCAGCATGTAGGCCGCCAGTACCAGATCCGCCTGCCGGCCGTCCAACCCGTTGTTGACATCCCGCTGCAGCCAGCATGCCTGCGCCAGTTCTTCCTGCTCCGCCATCAGCGCCCGCCCCAGCGCCGTCATGGCCGGCTCCCGCTCCAGGCAGGTGTATTGCGCCCGCAGGGGCAGCAGCGCCTGCGCCGCCCAACTGCCCGCGCCGGTACCTGCGCCCACGTCCAGCACGCTGCGCACCTCGCCCCCATAGCAGGGCAGCGCCAGCTCCAGGCTGCGGCAGACCGCTCCATAGGTGGCCGGCATGCGCGCAATGGCATAGGCCAGCGCTTCCCGTTCTCCCTGCAGCAGCCGTTTGCCCTGCCCTGTGCTGTTGCGGTAGCGTTCCGAAAGGCCGCGCGCCGCCTGCGAAAGCTGTGCGGCGGGGTATGCGGCCGCCCGCGCCTCGATCTGTTGTCTCAATTGCTCCGGCAAATCCATAACTTGCTCCTTTTCCTGTTGCGCCTATTTTCTTTGCCTTTTATTATAGCATACCCGCGCCCTTCCCCCAACCGCCGTTTTCCGCTTTTTCGGCAAAACAAAAAGCAGGCCGCTTGCCTGCTTTTGATCCGCTCATTTGAGCATGGACGCATGGTTGAGGCTGAGCGTGCTGTATAAAAACAGCACATCCGCCCCCGGCTGCACTTCCAAAAACTGCCCCAGCGCCTCGGTGCTCAGGTAGCGCAGGTCGACGATGCTCACCCGCCCATATCCTTCCGCCAACAGCGGCGCCAGACTGCTGCCAAAGGAATCTCGCAGCAAAATCAGCTGGCCTTCGCCCGCCGGGTTGTATATCTCCACCAGCGCCTCCGCCCCCGAGAGGTACAGGTCGTAGGCATCCGGGCTTTGCTCCGGCGCCTGCAGGTCGTAAACGCCGCCCCGGCGATCCCCTTCCAGGTACCATACCTCCATCTGCTCCAGCGCCTCGCTCTGCAAATACAGCAGCGTATCCGGCTGCACCGGCAGCGCCGCCTGCGCATAGTAGGCGCCGTAAAAATCACCCGCCGAAAGCGTCTGGAACTGCTGCCAGCCGATGCGCCCTTCCGCCCCCATGGCCGCGGCAATGCGCTGTGCCACCGGCAGAATGCGCTCCTGCGCCCAGTGGGTATCGGTGGCGTAATAGCTCTCTGCCGAAAGCAGATCGTCCAGCGGAATCTCGCAAAAGGCCTCATTCAGCCCTTCCCGCAGCAGCTGCCGCAGGCGCCCGTAATCCAATGCCGGATAGCCGTTTTCCTCTGCCAGATAGTAATTTTTATCGGACACGACGGCGTAATACCAATGGCAGCCTGCAAAATACCGCTCCGCCACTTCGCGGAACTTGTCCGAAGCCTTTGCGACCTCCCCTTCCCGCAGCGGATACTCCAGCTTGCCCAGCTGCCCCTGTGCCAGATAAAGGCCGTTGTTGTCCCGCCGCCCCAATGCACCGTACTGCGTCAGCGCCTTGGCTGTTCTCAGCTGCCCGCGCAGCGGAAACTGATCCTGTGCATACTGCTCAAACTGCCGGGAAAAACTGCCGTCTGCCAGCGCCGCCCAGCTCCATGCCGGCGCCTGTGCCAACTTGCGCCGCTCCTCCCGGGAAATCTCACCGTCCGGCAGCAGCAAATGCCCCAGCAGCCCGCCCCACAGCACCGCCAGCAACACTGCCGCCATCAACACCTGCCCGATTTTTTGCCATCTGTTCTCCTGCATATTGCCGCTCCTTTCCTCCTGCCAACTTCGGCGGGATTTCTTTTTTCAGC
>QANA01000027.1 GCA_003149735.1 Clostridiales bacterium
CAATGACAAATTGGTCATCAACTTGCGGGAACTGGGGCATGTGCTGCGCTTTATCACGGAGGGTAAAGGCAGCCAGAGCCGCATCCTCATCATCCTGGCAGAAGAGGGAGAGACCACGCAGCAGCGCCTGACCGGACGCCTGTATATTCAGCCGGGCTCGGCCAGTGAAGTGCTGGCAAAATTGGAGCATGCCGGACTGATTTGCCGGACATCCAGAGAAGATGACCGCCGGACGATGGATATCCGCCTGACCGAAGCGGGCAGACAAAGCGCCGAAGAAGCGATGGAGCGCAGAAATCAGCGCCATCAGGAGATGTTTTCCTGCTTCAGCGAGGAAGAGAAGGAAACGCTGCGACTCCTGCTGGAGAAATTGAATACCGATTGGGAGCGGCGGTATCGCGATGGAGCGGCAGAGCATAAACACGGGCATGGCGAATCGCGCTGCCGGAAAAAGGGCGGAGAAGAACGGCACCACAGACGGCCGGATCATCCCCAGGAGTGAGGAAATGGGAACGCATACACAGTTGTTGGCGCAAAAGGGCAGGTATTATGCATTGTATATGACGCAGCATGCCGGCTTTGCCACCTGAGAAAAGAAAAAACGCGCGACAATAAGTCGTGCGTTTTGCGAATCAGCCCTGAGCGCCGAACTTCTGCTGGTAGCGCTCAATGGCTTCGGCAATGACCTGTCGGGCGGCGGCAGGGTCGGTGGCATGATCGACCTTGACCGATTTATTCTGCAGGGCGCCGTAGACCTTGAAGAAATGGCGCATTTCCTCGATGATATGAGGAGGCAGGTCGGCAATGCTCTGATAGCTGTTGTAGGAAGGGTCGGAAAAGGGAACGGCGATGATCTTTTCGTCCTCCAGGCCGTTATCCACCATGGGGATCAGCCCGATGGGGTAACAGCGCACCAGCGTCAGCGGATCGAGCGGCTCGGAGCAGAGCACCAGCACATCCAGTGGGTCGTGGTCGGAGCCCAGTGTCTTGGGGATAAAGCCATAGTTGGCTGGGTAGTGGGTAGAGGTATACAGCACACGGTCGAGAATGATATAGCCCGTCTGCTTATCCAGTTCGTATTTCTTTTTGCTGCCCTTGCCGATTTCCACGACGCAGATAAAATCGTCGGGTGAAACGCGGCTGGCATCCAAGTCGTGCCAGATATTGTGCATCACAATCATTCCTTTCTCAGAATCTGCTTATAGCATACCACAAACGGAGAGGGGGCAAAACAAAAAAGCAGAATTTCCGAAAAAAGTGCCGTCCATGCGTGCACGGAGCGCAGAAGTGTGATATGCTGAGAAAAAAAGGAGGTTGCACCATGATTTTTTACTTTTCGGGAACGGGTAACAGCCGCTATGCTGCGCAGGCAGTGGCGGAAATTACCGGCGGGGAGACGGTCTGCCTCAATGGGCGCCTGGAGCGGCAGGGAGAGCGCTGGTATTCAGCTGCGCCATATGTATTTATCTGCCCGACTTACGGTTGGCGGTTGCCGCGGGCGGTGGAGCAGTATATTCGCAGCAATGCCTTTACAGGCAGCGGGACTGCCTATTTTTTGCTCACCTGCGGCGACAGCATGGGCAATGCTGCCCACTGGTGCGAAAAATTGTGCCGGGAGCAGGGGCTGAGCCTGCGGGGCGTGGCGCAGGTAGTGATGCCGGAAAATTATATCGCGCTGTTTCGCGCGCCTTCCGAAGCGCAGGAAGAAAAAATTCTGGAAAAGGCTGATCGGGAACTGCTGAACCTGGCGCTGGATATCAAGCTGGGCAGACGGCTGCCTCCGCCGCACGCCACACCGGCGGGACGATTGCAGAGCCGCATCGTCAACCCGCTGTTTTACCGCTTTGTCATCCGGGATCGGAAATTTCGGGCGGGAGAGGGCTGCATCAGCTGCGGCAGGTGTGTGCACAACTGCCCGCTGCACAATATCACCCTTTCGCGGGCAGGGCGGCCGCAGTGGGGCGGGCACTGTACGCACTGCATGGCCTGCATTTGCGGATGCCCGACTGAGGCGATTGAATATGGGCGGGCAACCAGGGGCAAGCGGCGCTATCAATGCCCGGCCTATGAGCCTGGGCAGCTGATGCGGCGAGCCCGGCAGGAGTCCGCTGCAGACGGCGGAAAGGATGAACAGCCCGAAGCATTGGAACATATATAAGAGCAATAGAAAAGCTCCGCCATCAGGCGGAGCTTTTCTATTGTTGCAAAGAGAACTTCAGGATTTGCGGCCGGAAGTCGGATTGGTATGATAAGGGCAGGCGCTGCAATCGCCGCTGCACCCGCCGCAGCCGTGCTTCAGCTGCTTTTTGCCGGCGCGCAGGGCGAAAAAGAGGAGGACGGCCAGCAGCCCCAGCAGCACGCCGTCACCCCAGCTCATAAGCAGCCTCCCGAGGCAACCGCCCGGAAGGGAAATGCGCCGCGCATCAGCCTAACCCCAGCAGCAGCCCCAGCTGATAGACGCAAAAGGCGGTCACCCAGGCGACGACCAGCTGGAAGAGAATGGTGCCGAAGGTGGCCTTGCGGCTGGCCAGTTCCTGCCGCAGGGCGGAAACGGCAGCCATACAGGGCGTATACAACAGCACAAAGACCAGATAAGAAGCGGCAGCCAGCGGCGAAAACAGTCCGCCCAGGCTGGCGGCCAGTGCGGCTTCGTTGGCAGAACCGGTGAGAATGGTGAGCGTGCTGACTACGGTTTCCTTGGCGGTAAGGCCGGGCAGCAGCGCTGCCACTGCCTGCCAGCAGCCAAAGCCCAGCGGCGCAAAGACGGGCGCCAGCAGGCTGCCGACATAGGCCAGCATACTTTCGGAAGGATCGCTGACCGGATAGAAGCGGAAGTCGAACGTCTGCAAAATCCAGACAATTACCGACGCCACCAAAATCAGGCTGAAGGCGCGGACGATGAATTCCTTGGCCTTTTCCCACATATGCAGGCAGACGCTTTTGCCTGAGGGCAGGCGATAGGCGGGCAGCTCCATGACGAAGGGCACGGGATTGCCTTTGAACAACGTCTTTTTAAACAGCCAGGAGGAGAGGATGGCCAGCAGGATACCCAACAGGTACAGGCTGATCATGACCAGTGCCTTGTGGCGGGGGAAAAAGGCGGAGGCAAATACGGCATAGATGGGCAGCTTGGCATTGCACGACATGAATGGGACCAGAATGGCCGTCATGCGGCGGTCGCGCTCGCTGGCCAGCGTGCGCGTGGAAAGGATGCCGGGCACCGAACAGCCGAAGCCCATCAGCATGGGCACAAAGCTGCGCCCCGAAAGGCCGAGGCGGCGCAGGGGCTTATCCATGATAAAAGCAATGCGCGCCATATAACCGCTGTCTTCCAAAATGGAGAGCAGGAAAAAGAGGATGACAATGGTGGGCAGGAAAGAGAGCACAGTGCCCACCCCGCCGAAAATGCCGTCGATCACCAGCGAGCGCAGAATGGGGTTGACCTCTCCATAGACGAGGGCGCGTTCGCAGAGTGCGCTGAGGCCGTCGATGGCGTTGCCCATCAGGTCGGAAAAGAAAGTGCCGACCGGCCCGAAGGTGAGGTAAAAGACGAGTGCCATAATGCCGAGGAAGATGGGAAAAGCCGTATAGCGCCCTAACAGGATGGAATCCACCTTGCGGGAACGCAGCTGCTCTTTGGAAACCTGCGGCTTGACGACCGTTTCGTGGCACAGCCCTTCGATGAAAGTATAGCGCATATCCGCCATGGCTGCTTCCCGGTCGAGGCCGCGGGCCTGCTCCATTTCTCGGACGATGTGATCCACGATATCCAGCTCGTTGGCATTGAGCTTCAGCGCCTGCAGCGTGGGTTCATCCCCTTCCACCAGTTTGGAAGCGGCAAAGCGGGCGGACATGCCTGCCGCCATCGCATGGTCGTCGATCAGGTGCGCCAGGGCATGAATGGCCTGATGCACCGGGCCGCTGCAAAAATCCAGGCGGGCGGGCGTCTGTTTGGCGCGGGCCGCTTTTTCGATGGCGCGCACGACGTCCTCCGTGCCTTCGTTTTTGACGGCGGAAATGGGAATGCAGGGAATGCCCAGCGCTTCCGAAAGCCTCCGGATGTCGATGGAACCGTGGTTGGTGCGCACTTCATCCATCATATTGAGCGCCAGCACCATGGGGATCCCCAACTCCAGCAACTGCAGCGTCAGGTAAAGGTTGCGCTCGATATTGGTCGCGTCGATGATATTGATGATGCCATCCGGCTTTTCCCGCAGCAGGAAATCGCGGGATACGATCTCCTCCGGCGTATAGGGGGAAAGGGAATAGATGCCGGGCAGGTCGACGACGGTCAGGTCGGCATGGCCGCGAATGACGCCCTCTTTGCGCTCTACCGTCACGCCCGGAAAGTTCCCCACATGCTGGTTGCTGCCTGTAAGCTGATTGAACAACGTCGTCTTGCCGCAGTTCTGATTGCCTGCCAATGCAAAAATCATAGGCCGCACCTCCTCACAATTCCACCGAGATGGAGAGCGCATCTTCCTTGCGCAGTGTCAGTTCATAGCCCCGCAGAGAAAGGCTCACCGGGTCGCCCAGCGGCGCCAGCTTGATGACTGTGACCTTGATGCCCGGCGTCAGCCCCATGTCCAGCAGGTGGCGGCGCAGCGCACCCTGACCACCTACCTGGGTGATGATGCCGCTCTGGCCGACCCCCAGTTTATCCAATGTTGTAATCATATTATAAACCTCCTGTTAGCAATAGCTAACGAAAATGACCTCTGATAACTGATTTTATTATAGCAAGGGGAAGAAGGGCTGTAAAGAATATTTGCTGCGGGACAGAGTGCGCAAAGAATGCAAAATCAAAATGGCAGACGGGCAAAAATTTGGGTATACAGAAAAGGAAGGAGGGGGCGATGGAACAGGCGCGCATCAGGATTTATATAGAAAAACCGCCCCGGGGTGCGGAAAGACAGGAATTGGAGGCACTGCTGGCCCGTCTGCGGGCACAGGAGTTTGCGGCTGCGGAATTTCTGGCAGAGGCGGGAGCCGCGGGGCTACCGCTGATTCTGGTTGACGGGGAAGCCGTTGTGGCAGGCCGGTACCCCGCCTGGGAAGAATGGTGCATTTGGCTGGGCATTGGCGGCGGATGCGGGCGGCAGGCGGAGGGATGCGCAGGCTGCCGGGGCTGCGGCAGATGTGCAGGCAGATAACAGGCGAAACGCATCCACGCAACGGAACAGAGAAAGGCCGGTACCGAAAAGGGCACCGGCCTTCTTTTAAGTGGGCAGAAAAATTACTGCGGTGGGCAGAAGGCTCAGGCCTTTTCTACCGGCACCCAGATTTCGCTGGCGTAGTCAGGCGAATGCATATCGCCCTCGGGATAGACTTCGATATCCAGCTCCCCGGTGGGGCGATAGCCGGAAGTGGGGAAGAATTCGCCGCAAATGCGCTGCCACAGCTGCTGAATGGCGTCGGGCATGGCGCCGCGGCAGGGAAAGACCGCCCAGGTGCGCGCGGGAATGGTGCGCAGGGAGAAGCCTGCGGGTGCGGCGCAATCGGGCGCGCAAACGGTGCCGATGCCGTAGGTGAAAGAAGTGCCCTGCGCCGGCTCCGCCCAACAGATGCCCAGCAGAGCCTGCGGGGCAGTCATATGGGAAAAGAGGGTGGAAAAGGTGCCGTCCCCGGCAGCGCGTTCCCAGAAATCGGGGATAGTGCGCAGATTCTGTTCCTGCTCGGTGCTGTGGGTTTCTGCCTTCTGTAAAACGCAGAAGGCCGGTTTGTGAACGAGTTTGTAATCCATGGTAGTACCGCCTTTCAGAGAAATCTGTACCGTCAAGCGGGAGAAGGATTTGAGATGGGCGCCTTCTTTTCTGGCCTGAGAGGGCGGGAAACCGTGAAAACGGGCAAAGGCACGGGCAAAACTTTCCGGGCTTTCATAGCCGTATTTGAGCGCGGTATCCAGCACTTTGGCGCCTGCCGCCAGTTCACTGCCCGCCAGCGTCAGCCGGCGCAGGCGAATATATTCCGCGGGTGTATGGCCGCAGAGAAAGGTGAACATGCGGGCAAAGTAGAAGGGCGAAAAGTGTGCCGCCCGGGCGGCCGCGCCGGGCAGATCTTCCTCGGTCAGATGCCCTTCGAGATAATCGAGGGCGCGCTGCAGGCCGGTGACAAGGTCCATACAAATTACCTCCGCTGTGATTTGGTACCGTTACAGTATGGCGGAAAAGGGCGCGAAAAGCCTGATTTTCTTTGCCCATTTAGGGCAGGTTGAATCATTTTTAGGTGGAATTTATTTGCTGAGCGACCAGACCTGTGCTTTGCCCGCGGCAGAGGAGGTGTTTTGCGCCATGACGCCCACCAGCGCATGGGGCAGATAGGGCTGCTCCAGATAGGCGAGTTCCTCTTGCGAGAGGGAAAGCTCCACAGCGGCAACTGCGCCGTCGATATGGGAAAATTTGGTGGCACCCACCACCGGCGCTGTCACCTTGGAAAGCAGCCAAGCCAGGGAGATTTCGGTCATGCTCACGCCATGGGCATCGGCCAGCTCGGCAACCCGCTCGAGGATAAGCGCATCCTGCGCGGCCGTGGCATCGTATTTGAGGCGGGCGTAAGCATCCTGCTGCAGGCGGGTGGAGGTTTCGCCCGGCCGTTTGGAGAGGCGGCCGCCTGCCAACGCACTGTAAGGCGTGAGCGCAATGCCGTCTTCCTGGCAGAGGGGCACCATTTCCCGCTCCTCCTCCCGGAAGATGAGGTTATAATGCCCCTGTACCGAGACGAATTTGCAAAACCCCTCCTGCTCGGCCAGGGCATTGGCTTTGGCCAGCTGCCAGGCAAAGCAGTTGGAAATGCCGATGGCGCGCACCTTGCCTGCCTTTACGACGCGATTGAGGCCATCCATGATTTCATAGAGCGGCGTTCCGTAATCCCACATATGATAGATATACAAATCCACATAATCCATCCCCAGATGCTGCAGGCTCCGATCCAGCAGATTGGCGATATGCTGCTGGCCGCTGACGCCGGCGGCGATCTCCTCGGCGGAGCGGGGCACGAATTTGGTGGCAACGACGACCTCCTCGCGTTTGGCAAAGTCGCGCAGGGCGCGGCCTACATATTGCTCGCTGGTGCCGTTCTGATAGCCGATGGCCGTATCGAAAAAGTTGATGCCGCGTTCCAGCGCATGGCGCAGAATTTCGCGGGAAGGCGCTTCGGGCAGTGTCCATTGATGCTGGCCGGCAGCCGGATCGCCAAATCCCATGCAGCCCAGGCAGATGCGGGAGACGGTGAGCGGGGAATTGCCCAACTTGATATATTGCATAAAAAAACTCCTTTTGATAGAAAAATTCCGATAAACGAAAACCCTGATTACAGCATATATCCTCGAGTGCACTCGAGGTCAAGCATTCGGGCAGAAAATGTTTTACAACCCGAACAGGAAACAGAAAAAGAAGAATATTTTTGCGGCGCAGGGGCACAATGGAAGTATGGATAATCAAAACTGGAATACTTATATAAGTGAAGTGGAGGCATTCCTCCGTGTAAAGGAAAATTTCGACATCCTCTGCCAGAAGATGCGCATTGGAGGGCGCGCGGCGCGGCTATACAGCATGGATGGGCTCATCAAGGATGAACTGATGCAGAAGCTGATGCAATTCTGGATGAGTGCGACCCCCGAGCAGATGGCGGAAATCACATCGGCCGGGCAATTTTCCGAGCAATTCCTGGCTTATACCGAGACGGACCTCTGCAACGACCCGCAGGAGATGGCCAAAAACCTGCTCTCGGGCGCGGCGCTGCTGTTTGTAGAACCGTATACCGAGGCGCTGATTGTCGATGCGCGCACCTACCCGGTGCGCAGCGTAGACGAGCCGGAGGACGAACGGGTGCTGCGCGGCTCTCACGACGGGTTTGTGGAAACGCTGATTTTCAACACCGCCTTGCTGCGGCGGCGCATTCGGGATACGCGCTTTACCATCGAGGTGGTGAGTGTGGGCAAGCGCTCCAAGACAGACGTGGCGCTGGCCTATCTGGATGGCAAGGCGGACAAAAGGTTTGTGGAAAAGCTGCGGCAGCGGCTGCGCTCGTTGGACGTCAATGCGCTGACCATGGGGCAGGAGAGCCTGACCGAGGCACTGGTCAATAAAGGCTGGTACAATCCCTTCCCCAAAGTGCGCTACACCGAGCGGCCGGACAATGCAGCGGCAGCCATTGCCGAGGGCAGAGTGGTGGTGCTCATCGACAACTCGGCCTCGGCCATGCTGCTGCCGGTCAGCATTTTTGATTTTTTGCAGGAGAACAACGATTTCTGTTTTCCGCCGGTAGTGGGTGGATATCTGAGGCTGGTGCGTCTGCTCGTCTTTGGATTGACCATTTATCTGACGCCGGTCTGGTATCTGCTCACCAAGAACCCTTCCTACATCCCGGACTGGCTGCGTTTCATCGCCATAGAGGAACCAAACGAAGTGCCGGTGATTGTACAGCTGTTTGTCTTTGAAATTGCCATCGATGCCCTCAAGCTGGCTTCGCTCAACACGCCTTCCTCGCTCTCCAACTCCTTCAGCGTCATCGGGGCGCTGATTTTGGGAGATTTTGCGGTGCAGGCGCACTGGTTTGTGCCCGAAGTCATCATGTACATGGGTCTGGTCGCCATCGGCAATTTTACGCAGCCCAGCTATGAGCTTTCCTATGCGTTCAAGCTGATGCGGTTGATGATTCTGACGCTGACGGCGCTCTTTAATCTTTGGGGCTTTATTGCCGGGCAGGTGATCATGATGCTGCTCATTGCCTTTAACCACAGTGTTTCGGGCGGAAGCTATCTATATCCGCTCATTCCTTTTCACTGGCGTGCACTCAAGGGGGTACTGATTCGGCGTACCATGAACAATGCCAACAGCTGACCTACTTTCTTTTGAAAAAGAAAGTAGGCAAAGAAAACTTCACGACTTACTTCTTTTGAAAAAGAAAGTAGGCAAAGAAAACTTCACGGCTTACTTCTTTTGAAAAAGAAAG
>QANA01000020.1 GCA_003149735.1 Clostridiales bacterium
TGAAAAAAGGACATATCGAGCAGCGCACTGCTGCCTATTATACGATCGATGATCAGGGAATTTCAGCACATTCGCAAGCCGTTCCGGATGGAATGACTTATCGCTGGGAAGAATTAAGCAGCGTATATGAAAATGCAAGATTCTATATATTTTTTATCAATCGCGTACAGATGCTTACCATCCGCAAAACAGATCTGGAGCCAAAGGCACGGCAAACGATGCTGGAGTTGATGGAAAAGAATTTGCCGGCTGAAAAACTGCATTTACGTAGCTGAAATTTTTGGAAAATTGCGCGTATTCTTGCAACAATGGAGAAAATGCGTTATGATAAGAGTATAGTATGCGAGGAGTGGGCGAACGTGCAAAATAAAACGACGATTACGATTTGTGGAAGAGAATTTAAAATTGTATCAGACGACAGCGGCGAATATATCCATCAGCTGGCCTATGAGCTGAATGAGCGCATCAAGGAAACTTCGGCCGCCTATATTGGTTTGCCTACGAGCCCTGCCACTGCACTCACTGCGCTGCAGATTTTGGATGAGCTGACGAAAAAAACACAATTGTTGGAACAGGTAACCGCAGAGCTGCGGGAAGTAAAGGAAAAGCTCAAACAAACGGAGATCGAGCTGAGAATCCTGGAAGAAAAGGCAGAGATTGGGCAGAATGCCAAATTGAAGCGGGCCTTGGAACGGATCAAGAGCATGGAAGCAGAAAAAGGCAATGGCAGGAATGAACAACTGTAAGCAAATATTGATGCGCCTCTTCAAGGCGCATTTTTATATGTTTTTTGGATTGAAAATCACCGCGGGGAATCGACTATGCAAAAACAAAAAATCGAATTGCTGGCGCCTGCCGGAGATCTGGATATAGCCAAGGCGGCCTTGAGAGCGGGTGCAGATGCCTGTTATATCGGCGGCAAATGGAGTGCAAGAGCGTATGCCAGGAATTTTGGTGAAAGTGAAGTAAAGGAAATATTGGATTATGCCCATGAGCGTGGTAAAAAAGTTTATGTGGCGTTAAACACCATGCTTTATGAAAGGGAAATGCAGGAAGCGCTTTCCTATACCCGCTTTCTTTATGAAGCAGGTGTTGACGCTGTGATAGCAGCGGATTTAGGGTATATCCAGCAGGTGCGCCGCTGTTTTCTGGAACTGTCTGTTCACGTCAGCACACAAGCCGGCATCCAATGCGGTTTGGGAGCAAAGCTGATGCAGGAATTAGGGTGTACGCGCGTGGTGGCAGCACGGGAATGCACTTTTGCAGATCTGGCGGATATAGCGGCACAGGGTATAGAAGTTGAGGCCTTTTGCCATGGTGCCATGTGCTCTGGGATTTCAGGTGCATGCCTGATGTCGGGCATGATCGGAGGGCGTAGCGGGAATCGCGGCCGTTGTGCACAGCCCTGCAGACAGGAATATACATTGTTCGGTAAAAATGCTTATCATCTGAGTACCAGAGATTTATGTACATTGGATTTGATCGGACAGTTTGCACAGGCCGGCGTATGTTCACTGAAAATAGAAGGCCGAATGAAAAAAAGGGAATATGTCGTCTCTGCGGTATCGGCCTATCGAAAGGCTTTGGATGCATATGACGAGGGCAGGGCGACAGACTGCAAAAAACTGCGGGAGGAACTGGCCTGCGTATTTAACCGAGGCGGATTTTCTCAGGGGTATCTCTCCGGCAGCAGGGATATTACTTATCTGCGCAAACCCGGTCATATGGGGCTGTATTTGGGAAAAATTCAGAGCAGACAGGGCAATAAAGCGCTGTTGGCAACGGAATACCCGTTGCAGAAGGGAGACAGCATTGAAATTGGGGCCATGGGATTTGCCTTGGCTTATGCGGATAAAGCTCCGAATGGATGGTATATTCCCGTATCCGGAACGATTCAGGCGGGAGATCGGGTATATTTGAAATCTTCACCGTCGCTGCTGAAAAAAATACAGCAAATTGCGGAAACGGATGAGGCCGGCCGACAAGTGACGCTGGATTTCACAGCAGAAGAAGGAGGCAAAGCCTGTCTGATTGCCAGAAGCGGGGAGTGGATGGCTACAGCGGAAGTACCGGTGGAGCAAAAGGCTCAAAAACCTGTTTCGCTACAGAGTATTCGCGAAAAATTATGCAAAAGCGGCGGTACGAATTTTGCTGTCGGTACCTGCCATGTACAATTGAAAGGGGAACCGTTTTTGCCGGCCGCAATGGTCAATGGGCTGCGGCGGCAGGTTTTGGAACAGTTATCGCAGAAAATGATGCCACAGGTATCCGGCCGCACAGTGCAGACGAAAACACGGTATCAATCACCGTCGTGGCATGGAGTTATGCCGCCGCCGTATATAGCGGCACAGGTATGTACAGCAGAACAGGCGCAGGCCGCGGCTGATGCAGGGGCAACACGCATTTATGCGGCACCGCAGGATGCCGTCCAATTGGAAAAAATCTGCCGGAGCAAACTGCCGGAAACGTGGCTGGTGCTGCCACCCTTTTTTAGTCAGGAAACGGCAGCGTGGGCAGAAAAATTTTTGCAAGCGGATGGGAAGCATTTTTATGGATTGATTGCGCCCAACCCAGGCGCGGCGCAGCTGGCGCGCAAGTTGGAAAAACCGTGGCTTGCCGACTATTGGATGAATATTGCTAATCAGGGAACTGTGGCTCTGTTGGAAAACTGGGGCGCAGCCGGATATGCGGTGAGTGCTGAAATTGAGAATACGGCTATAAAAGCATTGACCGGTGCAAAGGAATATGTCGCATATGGACAACTGCCGTTGATGAATCTGCGCCATTGCCCGGTGCGCAAACAGGCCGGATGTACGGCTTGCGGCAGTGGTGTATTACAGGACAAAATGAAATATTGTTTTCCGATGGGAAAATTGTGGGCAGGAGATTGCCTGGCACAAGTGTATAACGCGGTACCTATTGCCTTGCAGGAAATGCAGGCGCTGCGACAGGCGGGAATTATTGGATTGCGCCTGTTGTTTACCGGAGAGCGGGCACAGCAGGTTACACAGATTACGCAGGCTTATAAAGCTGCCTGGAAGCATATCGGGAAAGTGGATCTGGAACGGCTCGGAATACAGAAATATAGCAACGGACATTTTTTTAGAGGAGTGGAATAAAGCAAGTGGAAGAGCGAGTCTATCAAAAACTCGGTTTTGATAAAATCAGGGAGATGCTGCGTGCACGCACCCTTTCACAACCGGGCGCACAACTGGCAATGGAGTTGGAACCCAGTGCGCAGCCTGACGTGGTGGAAAACCTGTTGCAGGAAACGGCGGAAGCAGAACATATTTCTTTGGCGGCAGTTTCCTATCCGATGAGTGGATTTGAAGATATTAAGGAAGAACTGAGCAGACTTCGGGCTGGGGCGGCGCTTTCCTGCGGAGAATTACTGCGGGTCTGCAGGCTGCATAAGGCCGCAAAACGTGCGCGTCAGGGCATTGTGCGCGATGAAGCGGCATGTGTGGAGCGGCTGGCGGAAATGGCACAGGATCTATGGTACGACGATCTGCTGATTTCGCGCATTGAGCAGGCAATTCTGAGTGAGGAAGAAGTGGCAGATAATGCTTCTGCCGAATTGCGGGATATTCGCCGTAAAATTAAAAGCGAAAATGCACAGATTCGGGAGAAATTGAATGGTATTCTGCGCAGCAAGGAAAAATCGGCCTATCTGCAGGAAGGCATTATTACTATGCGGGAAGGGCGGTTTGTAGTACCTGTCAAACAGGAATACCGTGCGCAGATTCCGGGGCTGATTCATGGGCAATCTTCCAGTGGAGCGACGCTGTTTATTGAGCCAATGGGTATTGTAGAAGCCAATAACCATTTGCGCTTGTTGGAGGAAGAAGAGAAACGGGAAATTGCCCGCATTTTGCAGGAATTGAGTGATTTGGCAGGAGCGGGTGTAAGCGAAATGCGCCTGGATATCGAACGACTGGCCTATTTGGATTTGATATTTGCCAAAGCATCCCTGGCGATTCATATGAAAGCATTCCGGCCGATTCTGAATTCAGAAGGTAAGATTTCCATTTTGGCAGGGCGGCATCCGCTGATTGACGCAGAAAAAGTGATTCCGGTGACGGTGGATGTGGAACCGCAAATTAATACGTTGATTATAACCGGGCCAAATACCGGTGGTAAAACAGTTACCTTAAAGCTGATCGGCCTGTTTGCCTTGATGGCACAGAGCGGATTATTTCTGCCGGCAAGAGAAGGAAGCTCTTTGCCTGTTTTTACCGCAGTATTTGCGGATATTGGCGATGAGCAGAGTATAGAGCAGTCTCTATCCACGTTCAGCTCACATATGAAGAATACTATCTATATTCTGCGCAAGGCAGATAGTGGCTCTCTGGTGCTGTTGGATGAAATGGGAGCCGGTACCGATCCGGAAGAAGGGACAGCTTTAGCGTTAGCTGTTTTGAGTGAACTGACAGAGCGGGGAGCTCACATTTTTGCTACAACACATTATAGTGAAATTAAAGCCTATGCAATGACGGCGCAGCATTTTGAAAACGCCAGCATGGAGTTTGACCCCAATTCTCTGCAGCCGACTTTCCGGCTGATCATGGGAGTGGCGGGGGCGAGCAATGCGTTTCTCATTTCCAAGCGTCTGGGATTGAAAAAGGAGACTATTGAACGAGCGCGGGCATTTATGCGCGAAGAGCGGCTGGAATTTGATAATTTAATGCTGCATGCAGAGCGTACGCGCAAGAATGCCGATCAGAAAATGCAGCGGGCTCTGGAATTGGAAAAACAGGCGAAAGAGTCGGAAAAGAAAATCAGGGCGGTGGAACAGGATATTGCTGAACGGCGGGAAAAAGCATTGCTGAAGGCACGGCAGGAGGCTTATGAGATCGTCCGGGCGGCAAAGGAAGAGACAGAGCAGATTTTAAAAGAAGCTCGCAAAACGCGCAGGCAGAATGAAAGCGAGGCTACCCGCACAACAGAAAAAGTGCGCTTAGAACTGAACCAGAAACAGGAACGGCTCAAGCGGCAGATTGAGCCGCCTAAACGCGCCGAAGCGGGGCAAAAAATAGATCCCAAACAGCTGAATATCGGGGAAGAAGTGCGGATTATCAGCCTGGGAGCAGATGCCGTTGTGCAGTCACTGCCTGATGCAAAAGGAATGGTCAGTGTGCAGGCGGGAATTATGACACTGAATATCCACTATAGCGATTTGATGCAGAAGCAGAAGGGAAAACGAAAAGCAGTGCGCACTTCCAGCGTGCAGCTGGCTCAAAAAATGGTGCCGCTTTCCATTAACTTGCATGGTTATAATGTGGAAGAAGCGCTGATTGAAGTGGATAAATATCTGGATGATGCTTTTTTGGCAGGAATCAAAGAAGTTTCTATTATTCATGGTAAGGGCACAGGGACACTGCGCAGCGGAATTCAGCAATACCTGCGGCGTCATCCCCATGTGCAATCCTTCCGTTTGGGTAAGTATGGCGAAGGAGAGGCGGGTGTCACCGTAGTGACATTAAAATAGCAATTTTTATTAAAGTTTCCGCAAAGTTACAAATTGTTCATAAAGTGTATATATAATGGATAAGAAGAACCTTGTGGGAAACAATCCTGCAGTTGAATGATAAAATAATCCGGGAGGAAAGACAGCAATGGCCAATAACACAATACTTTTGATGGATGATGATGAAAATATCTGCAAAGTGATCCGTCTTTATCTGGAAAAAGAAGGAATGAATGTGCAGGTTGCGCATGATGGCGCAGCCGGGTTGGAACTATTCCATAAGGAAACGCCAAATCTGGTTCTGCTGGATATCATGATGCCCGGCATGGATGGGATTGAAGTAATCAAACAGATCCGCAAGGAGAGTTCTACTCCTGTCATCATGCTGACAGCAAAGGGAGATACGATTGATAAAGTGCTGGCGCTGGAATTGGGTGCAGACGACTATATTGTGAAACCGTTTGAGCCGAAGGAATTGACTGCGCGTATTAAAGCGGTGATCCGGCGCACGGAGACGGCCGTGGAAGAGCCGACTACTATAAAATATGAAAATCTGGAAATTTCCATTGCGGAATATACGGTGGAATACTGCGGAAAAAAGCTGGAACTTCCGCCCAAGGAATTGGAATTGCTATATTTCCTGGCATCGCATCCCAATAAGGTGTTTACGCGTGAACAGCTGCTGCAGAAAGTATGGGAGTTTGATTTTTACGGAGATTCCCGAACGATTGACGTTCATATCAAGCGGTTGCGCGAAAAACTGGGAGATGAGCAGCCCTGGCATATTAAAACGGTTTGGGGTGTAGGCTATAAATTTGAGGTGGATGAAGCAGAGGTGAAGTGATGTTTCGCTATAAAACCTTATTTTCCCGTATTTTGGCAGTATGTACGGGAATACTTTTGATAGCGATTCTTCTGCTCAATGTGATCTGTGCAACACGTCTGCGTAAAAATGCGGTGGAGGAAGTGGTTTCGCGCCTTTCAGAAGGATGCAGCCTGATTCACCGGACGTTTCAGGAGTATTATGAGACAGGCAATACGGATGAACAATTATTTGCCTATGTCAAGGAAATGGCAGAAAAGCGCAGCGGTTCCATCTGGATTGCAGATGCATATGATAAAATTGTTATCGAATTGAATTACGATGAGGATTACGGGCAGTACGAGAACTATGCGCGGCAGAATCAGGAGCGGATGGCAGAAAAAGTCGATTCCGGCAATATGGTCTATATGCTTTATGAAGGAGACGGACTATATTACGCTCCGGTAGTGACGGTAGGTTGTGCGATTCAGAAAGATGGTGCGAATATTGGTTCTGTCTATATGAATGGGCAGGTTACGGGAGTAGATGCAGTTATTTCTCAGATTCAGCAGGCGTCCATGGCTGTGATTGGGATTACGCTGATTTTGGCAGTATTTTTTTCTTTTGAAGTGTCCCGTAAAATTTCCAAGCCATTGTATGATATGAATCAGGCAGCAAATGAGCTGGCAAAAGGCAATTTTGATCAGCGGATTGAAGTGACGGATCGCGGGGAGATTGGCCAGTTGACGGAAACGTTCAACATGATGGCAGAAGCATTGAAAAAATATGAAGATACGCGTTCCAGCTTTGTAGGCAATGTTTCTCATGAATTGAAGAGCCCGCTTACAGCGATTCAGGGATTTATCCAGGGTATGCTGGATGGGACAATCAGCCAGGAGGAGCAAAAAGGGTATTTGGAAATTGTGCTTTCCGAAGCGCGCAGGATGAATGCGCTGATTGTGGATTTGCTGGATCTGGTGCGTATTGAATCAGATCAATTCCCTATGGATATGACCGTATGGGATATCAACGAATTGATCCGTCGCTGTATTATCAATTTCATTGGTAAAGTTGAAGATAAGCGCATTGATCTTTCTGTAAATATTCCCGAAGAAAAGACGGAAGTACGGGCAGATATGGATCGTATTACCCAGGTGATTACCAACTTGCTGGATAATGCGGTAAAATTCTGTGAAGAGGGTGGAACCATAAAAATCTGGACTTATCTGTCTGACGGGAAAGTTAATATCAATATTTCCAATACAGGGCAGATTATACCGCCGGAAGATTTGAAATACATTTTTGATCGCTTTTTTAAAGTGGATAAATCACATAACCGCAAAATTCCGGGAACAGGAATCGGGCTTTCTATTGTGAAAGAGATTATCAACCGACATGATGAAAAAATATGGGTGAATTCCCAGGCCGGAATGGGGACGGTTTTCACGTTTACACTGTCACTGGCAGATGAAAAAGATGGGAAGAAGTCGGAAAAATAAGTTCCGGGCGGAAGAAAGGAATCCGAATGGATCAGAATCAAAATTATATGAAACAGCAGCCGGAAGAAAACCGGGCGGCAGAGGAAAAACAGCAGCAGGCAGCGGCGAATGCTCAAAGAAGTTATGCGCAGCCCTATTACAGCCAGCCCTATTATTATGTGCAGCAGTCTCCGCAATGGCAGGGATATGGGTATCCGCAGTATATGGCGCAAAGTTATCCCGTACAGAGTTATCCTGTACAGAATGCGGCTTACGGCAACGGACAGGGTGCAGGTTTTTCGTCTCCGGAAACACAGCCGCATAAAAAACGGCGTGGCTGGACGGTGATGGCGATGATTGCCGGCATTTTGGCCAGTATGATGATCGGTTGCTTGTTATCCATGAGTTTTTTGATTCCCACACTCAGAGAACGCCTGGAAGAGGGCTCACCTTATACATGGGAAGAATGGGGAACAGAACAGGATGAGCCGATTATCAAAAAAGATGACTATGCACCGAACCCGGAGATTACCAGTATAGGGGGTGAAGCGCCGGTAATTACAAATGAGGCAAACCCTGTGCCCGAAATCGCCGAACAGATTTCGGAAAGCGTTGTAGGGGTCAATGCCTATGTGGAGGAAGATGGCGAATTTGTGCTGTATTCCAGAGGTACGGGTTTTGTGATTCATGAGAGTGGCTATATTCTGACGAATTACCACGTGGTGGCGGAGGGCAGCAACTATACCATTTCGGTGGAAGGCAGTGAACAGGAGCTGGAAGCGAAATATGTCGGCGGAGATGCAACAATGGATTTGGCAGTATTGAAAGTCGATCATATTTCACTGAAAGCGGTAGCTTTGGGCAGCTCTGCAGAAACCAAAGTCGGAGAGATGGCAATTGCCATGGGCAATCCTGCCGGAGCGGATGCGAATCTGACGGGCAGTGTAACGGTGGGGTATGTCAGCTACGTAGGCAGGAAATTGAGCTATAATGGCACTTTGCAGGAATTTTTGCAGATAGATGCAGCAGTCAACCCGGGTAACAGCGGCGGCCCTTTGGTTAACAGCAAAGGAGAAGTGATAGGAATTGTTACCTTGAAAAGCCTGATTTCATCCTATGATGAATATGGCAATCCTATCAATTCTGAGGGCCTGGGTTTTGCAATACCGGTTGACGCCGCAAAGGAAATTGCTTTACGGATTATCAACGGCGGTTCTATCCGGCGACCGGGAATTGGTATTTTGTATGTTGAATTGTCGGCAGAAGAAGCGGCTCGGCAGCAGCTTCCTCAGGGCAAGATGATTCAGGAATTTATGAGTGGCAGTCCGGCAGAAAAAGCAGGCCTTGAGTTGGGAGATGTCATCATAAAGTGCAATGGGGTTTCCTTGATTGAACAGGATATTTTAGTAGAAACGATTCAGGCTGCGGAGCCGGGCGAAACCATTGAACTGACAGTATGGCGAGAAGGAAAAGAGTTGGATTTTTCTGTAGTGGTTGGAGATATGAATCATATGGTGGTTTATTGAAAAAATAAAAAGGAGAGTGGTGTTTACTCTCCTTTTTTGCTATAATAAAGGCGATAGGGTGGTTTTAAGAATTGCCGAAAAAGCGGGCAGGTGCGGAAGAATTGTGTAATTCGAATTCTTAAGTACCGTTCCCTATAATACAATAGAAAAATCGAATACAATAAAAAGAGGTAAAATTATGCGTATCTTGATTGTGGAAGATGAAAGACATCTGGCAGAAGCGCTCCGGCAGATTATGTTGGAACAGAAGTACAAGGCAGATATCGTCTACGATGGAGAGGATGGGTTTGAATATGCCATGAGCAATGCCTATGATGCCATCATATTGGATATTATGCTACCCGGCCAGAATGGCTTTGAAGTGGTACGCAAGCTGCGTGCAGAGAAAAATAATGTGCCGATTCTGCTGCTAACGGCTAAGGATGAAATAAGCGATAAGGTAAAAGGGCTGGATTGCGGAGCAGATGATTATATGACAAAGCCTTTTTCTCCGGAAGAGTTGCTGGCTCGCATTCGCGCTATGATGCGCCGACAGGGAGATGTGGTTTTTGATGAAATAAAATTTGCCAATCTTTCCCTGAATATTTCCATGCGGACGCTG
Source organism: Clostridiales bacterium (assembly GCA_003149735.1). Next base: position 9,875 of record QANA01000020.1, read on the forward strand.
AATTGTGGAGAAAAATCCATGCATTTGGCCTATAAAGAATTTGAAATTCTCCGCCTGCTGATCAACAAACCCAAGGTGATCGTTCCCAAAGAGGATATCATCATTAAAGTTTGGGGAGCGGATGCAGAAGCAGATGACAATAATGTGGAGGCTTATATTTCCTTCTTGCGGAAAAAACTCAATTTCCTGGGATCAGAAGCTAAAATCAAGACCATACGCAAAGTGGGATATCGGTTAGAAGAAAAAGATGATTAAAAAATTGCGCAAGAAATTTGTGCTGATGACTGCGCTGCTCATTTTTGGCATTTTTCTGGCTATATTGGCTGCCTTTTGTATCAATGTGTATTGCCGTCAGGAACAGGATGGCTATCATCATTTGGAGAAGGTATTGGAACGCGGCTTTTATCCTTGGCATCCAAAGGTTACGATGAATGGAAAAAAGGAATTGAGATATGGCACGCAGCCAGGATTTTGCGTGGAGGTAAATGAAGAAGGCGAAATAACTCTGCTGGATATGCAGTATTATTCTGAGGTTGAGCAAAGCATTCTGGAAAAAGCAGTGCACTGTGCAACGGAAGCGGAAAAGGAGCGCGGTGTTATTTCTTCCATGAATCTGAGATATGTACGGCAGAGCGAAGATAGCGGTTTACGCATTGCTTTTGCAGATGTTTCAGCACAGCGGCAGCAGCTGCAAAGCTATATGGAAAGTGGTTTGCTGATTATTCTGGTGGGGATGCTGGCAGTTGTTGCTGTGGTATACTTCTTATCTGAAATTGCGGTACGTCCGGTGGAAAAGGCGTGGGTTCAGCAAAAACAGTTTGTGGCAGACGCATCTCATGAAATCAAAACACCGTTGACCATTATTCTGACCAATGCGGATATACTTTTGGCCAATGCGGACGAAACAATCGCTTCCCAGAGAAAATGGGTGGAGTACCTTAAGGCGGAAGCGGAGCGCATGAAAGATTTGGTGGAAAATATGTTGTTTTTGGCCAAGTCGGATGCGGGAAAAGATCTGTTGATTAATTCGGATATTGATTTGAGTGAAGTGGCCTGGAATAGCATGCTTCCTTTTGAATCGGTTGCCTATGAAAAGGGTATTACGATGAATAGCGATATTGCTCCTGGGGTGAAGCTGCAAGGCAATGCTTCGGGTTTGGGGCATTTGATGATTAATCTGTTGGATAATGCCTGCAAATATACTCCGGTGGGCGGGACCATTACGTTGAAATTGGAACGGAAACAGGAAAAAGTGCTGCTCAGCGTTAATAATACGTGCAGCGAAGTCATTCCGAAAGAAAAATTGGAACATATTTTTGACCGTTTTTACCGGGTAGATGAGGCACGCAATCGCGATGCAGGCGGGCACGGCCTCGGATTGGCCATCGCAAAAACTTTGGCAATGCAGCATCAGGCAAAAATCTGGGCAAAAAGCACCAAAGAAGAGGGAGTAACCATCTTTGTGGAATTTAATAAAACGATCAAAAAAAGGAAAAGAAAAAAGCAGCCTTGAGAAAGGCTGCTTTTTTTATGAGAGCCAATGAGGAGAGCTTGCCTAAAGTGAAACTGATAAGAGGCAACAGAAGATAATTGAAACACATCCATGCATAAAATTTCCCGAGTAAAAAAGTAGACGTGGTATAGTGCAATGGGTAAACAAAAGCCCTCTGATGATGAGGGCGCTGGTGTAAGTACATTAATTTCGGCTTGCAATTACGGTCAAATCCGGATGCAGTTGCAGAATAGAAGCCGGCAGCTCGGGTGTAATCGGGCCATATAAAGCCTTTTCGAGGATCTCAATTTTGGCAGGCCCATTGGCAATCAGCAGAACGCGTCTGGCATGCATGATGGATTTCATACCCATGGTCAGCGCCTGAGTCGGGACATCCTCTTTGCGGGCAAATAAGCGGGAATTGGCCTGTATGGTATTTTCCGTCAGATCTACCAAGTGCGTCGTTTTTTCATAGGAGGTACCAGGCTCATTGAACCCAATGTGGCCATTATGGCCAATTCCCAGCAATTGCAGGTCAATCCCGCCGGCATTTTCAATTGCCTGTTCATAGGATAGGCATTGTGCGCCAGCATCAGATGCCGTTCCATCCGGTACATGCGTATTTTCTTTACGGATATTTACATGGTTAAACAGATGTGTATCCATAAAGTAACGATAACTCTGAGGGTGTGTATCCGGAAGACCATAATACTCATCCAGATTGAAGGTAATGACCTGAGAAAAGTCCAGATCTCCCTTTTGATACCATTCAATCAGTTGCTTGTAAGTGCCGATGGGTGTGGTGCCGGTGGCCAATCCCAATACTGTGCGGGGATGCAGTATGATCTGGGCAGAAATGATATTGGCTGCACGGCGGCTCATCTGGCCATAGTGATCGGTGAAAATAATCTTCATGAGAAACCCTCCTATCGTAAAACAGATTTAATGACAATTTGCCTTATGCCTTGCTCCAGGTAGTGCCGTCACGGCTGTCTTTTAAAAGAATGCCGTGGGCAAGCAGCTCATCGCGGATGGCATCGGCAGCAGCATAATTTTTTTGCTTCTTTGCTTCAGCGCGCTCCTGAATTTTTGCTTCCACATAAGCCGCAAGATCTGCATCCACTGCAGAGTTCTCCTGTTCGTGAGCGTCCCGCAGATTCAGAGAAAGAACTTTGTCGAAATCTTCAATCAGCCATAATTTTGTAGCATCGTCTAGCGGCGCCTTCAAAATGTCATATATGGCAGTCAAGGCCATGGAAGTGTTGAGGTCATTTCCCAATGCCTGCGCAAAACGAACGCGGTAAGGTTCGGCCGCTTGCAGATCTGCTTCTCCTTGCGGCTGTAAAGCGGCAATGCGCTTTTTAAGACGATTATAGGCGGCAACAGTATTATCCAGCGCATCATAGCTGAATTCCAATGGCTTGCGATAATGCGACTGCAGGCAGAACATACGATAAGCCAGAGGATCATATCCCTTGCTTTCCAATAATGAGACAGTCAGGAAATCTCCTTTGGATTTGCTCATTTTACCGGATTTGTCATTGAGATGATGGACGTGGAACCAGTAATTGCACCATTTATGTCCGAGATATGCTTCGCTTTGAGCAATTTCATTGGTGTGATGGGGGAAAATATTGTCAACGCCACCACAATGCAGATCAAGGTACTCGCCCAGATGTTTTAAACTGATGCCTGAGCACTCGATATGCCAGCCGGGATAACCGATTCCCCAGGGACTATCCCATTTTAATTCCTGATCATCGAATTTGGACTTGGTAAACCAGAGCACAAAATCGGCTTTATTGCGTTTATTGGTATCTTCCTCCACATCTTCGCGTACTCCGACCATGAGGTCGTCGCTGCTATGCCCGGTCAGAGCATAATAGTCATCCAGCTTGGAAGTATCGAAATATACGTTATCGCCTGCTACATAAGCATAGCCTTTTTCGATCAGGGATGAGACCATATTGATAAATTCCTGAATGCAGTTGGTGGCAGGCTCGACCACATCCGGCCGCTTAATGTTCAGCTTACGGCAATCTTCAAAAAAAGCATCCGTATAGAATTTGGCAATTTCCATAACGGTTTTATGTTCCCGTTTGGCGCCTTTGAGCATTTTGTCTTCACCGGTATCGGCGTCGCTGGAGAGATGACCGACGTCGGTGATATTCATGACGCGTTTGACTTCATAACCGTTGTAGCGCAGAGCTTTTTCCAGAATGTCTTCCATAATATAACTGCGCAGATTGCCGATATGTGCATAATGGTAAACAGTGGGTCCGCAGGTATACATGGAAACTTTGCCCGGCGTATGCGGTACGAATTCATCTACCTTTTTAGACAATGTGTTATACAAATAGAATTTACTCAGCATATTCTTCTCCCATAAAAATTTAATAAAAAAGCCGCATATTTCTAAGATATGCGGCAGATAATCTTTTCAAACTTACCGCACAGACTGCGGTTCTTCCCAAATGATAACACTTACTATATGGGAAAAACGGCTTAAACAACATCTTTGCGGCAACAACACAGTTTCATAAGTATCCTCTTTCATTGACTCTTACTATAACATTAACATAGCGAACCCAGTTCGTCAATCACAGAACGAAACTTTTATGAAATCCACCTTTAGATATGCAATGCACTGAGCAGAAGAGATAACCGTAGAGGTGTCAGAAGAGGCTGCTCTGTCAGTGCCTGTTGCAGCAACTCCATATTTTCTTCGCTGTATTCCACTTCCTTTGAAAAAGATTTGGCAATATGGCAGGCTTTGGAAAAATCCCAGGGTTCTCCGATATGAACGGAATGGATCTGCAAAAGATACAGTAAAGAAAAAGCTGCTGCAATCAGTTGAAGTTTGCCGAGCATATCCCAATCAAAGGAAGCTTTCGCGAAATATCGAAACAGCAAATATATGCAGAACTGCTCGTAGAGAAGCACACACCAACTTTCAGCCGGTGGTTGAAGTGCGCATAGCTGAGCAGGAGAGCATTGGGAAAGCCATTGGGCGCAGGCGCTGAGTTCCGCATTCCAATGAGAGTCCAGATATTCCATTTGGAGGAAAGTATTCAGCAAAGCGCACAATGTTTCACAGGGGTTGAAGTATACCAAAGGAAGGGGATACTCTGCCGGGGGTTCCTGGGCGCATATTTGGCAGAAGCTATCGAGAGAAGTGCCGGTCTCCAACAATGCCTGCAGCTCCTGCCCATACAATAAAGCCTGCAATAAGCGTTGACTGACAGGAAGCGTGCGCTGCTGCAGCAAAAGCATCAGATGCTTGCGCGCATGAAAGACGCCTGTACGTAAAGCAGGCTCGAAAGGCTGCTGTTCCTCAAAAGGAGCTGTTCCTTCGCTTTCGATTAATTGCATAGGCTGACTGCGGCTGAGAATCAGCCGGGCAGCTGATTCACAGGCCAAGCCCAGGCCGATTTCGGCAAAATCACCAAATTGCTCGGCGAAGCGTGGATGCATGGTACAGATCCGGCAAAGTGCTTGTTCGCCCAGGCGGATATGAATTTCACATAGATTCTGCGCATTGAGAAACGGGCAACGTTCATCTTTACCGCATAAACGAAAATGCGGCGTGGGATCGGCTTGGATATTAGCACGGAGTTTTTCGCCGAAAGCCCCGGGTTGAGCTATATAATTGGCATAGGCATCGGGGTCAATATCAATTTCCCAACCAAGGCAGCAATTATCATGGCAAGCCGAAGCCAGGCAGTGGAAGGATGGATAGTAATCGGGGTACAATAACTTCATAATCAGGATGAAAAAGCCCTGCGGCAACACGCAGGGCAAAGAGTTGCTTTATTTGAGGACAGTAATGGAATAGCTGACGCTGTATTCCTGACCGGCTTCCAACGTAATGTGGCCGGGCTTATCCTCAAAGTTTCCGGATTCATCGGTGTAAGCCGGCAATCCGTTCCAGGGTTCCAGGCAGAAGAAAGGTGCCTGCTTTTTGGGCGGTGTCCATAAAGTGAGATTTTCAAAACCGGTGTAATCAAATTCCAGGCCGGTGCCATCGCTCTTTTTGACCAGCTTGACTTTATGGCTTTTGGGTGCCTTGAGGATAATGGCGTCCACATCAAAATCGTCATAGACGATATCGTAGGTATTACCCGTGATGCGCTTAGCCAGCCGATAGGATTCGCTGAACAGGCTTTGTGCGTCCGTATAATAAAGATCCAGATCTTCTTCCTGCTCGAAAATCAATTGGTAATCCTCCGCAGAACCATCTACGCAATATCCGGCATGTCCGCCGATGCAGAACAGCATGGGCTGCGTACCGGTGTTACAAACGGTATAAGTGGTGGTATATCCCTGCTCGGTGATCTCGTGGGCGACGAGTAAACGGAAATCAAAGGGGTATTGTTCTTTGGTTTTTTCAGAAGAAGTGAGAGCAAAAGTGATTTTGGTATCCGTGCATTCTACCAGCTCAAATTCACTTTTACGGGCGAATCCATGCTTGGTGGTAAGCGAATATTCTTTACCGCCAAATTTGACTTTCCAATCCTTCAGTGCGCTGACAAAGGGAAAAAGCACGGGTGCATGACCGTTCCAAAAAGCGGGATCCCCGGTCCAGATATATTCCTTACCTTCATTCGTATAAGAGATGAGCTCGCCGCCATAGGTATCTGCAATGCCCTTGGCGCAGCCGATTTGCAATATTTTCTGCATAAAAACTCCTTTCTCTGTTTCACAAAGTTTGATTTTATTATGCTACATTTTATAGCTTTGTTCAAGAGTGGAAACAGGCTTTTATATGAATGGAAAATATTTTTGCGGCAGTGTTTACAGCAGACAGCAGATGGTTTATAAAAGAACAGAGAGAGGCGCCATATAACTTGTAATTGTCGGGTAAATGTAGTATGATAATGTAAATATTTTGTGAAGAAAATGATTGTGAGGAGAATTCTGTTTTGACGGGCAGAAGATGGGAAGCATGGGAAAAGATATCATTCAGATTTCAGAACTGAATAAGACATTTACTTCCAAAGAAAATCGTGTGGTAGCTTTGAAGCATATCAATCTTTCGATTCGGGAAGGAGAGATTTTCGGCATTATCGGCCTCAGCGGCGCAGGAAAAAGTACGTTGGTGCGTTGCATGAATATGCTGGAACGCCCTACAGAAGGGACTGTACGCTTTGATGGCGTGGATTTGGCTACGCTTCCGCGTAAAGAATTGCTGAAAGTTCGGCAGTCTATCGGCATGATTTTTCAGGGATTTAACCTGTTGGAACAGAGGACAGCGCTGAAAAATATTTGTTATCCGATGGAGATAGCGGGCTGGCCCAAGGAGAAGATGCTGAAACGTGCGCAGGAACTGCTGCAGGTTGTCGGTCTGCCCGATCGGGCAGAGGCATATCCTTCGCAGCTTTCAGGTGGCCAGAAGCAGCGGATTGCCATTGCGCGTGCTCTGGCGACTTACCCGAAAGTGTTGCTATGTGATGAAGCAACCAGTGCGCTCGATCCTAATACAACGCAGTCTATCCTGAATTTGCTCAGAGAAATCAACCGCACGATGGGAGTGACAATTGTCATTATTACTCATGAAATGCGTGTAATTGAGCAGATTTGTCATAGAGTGGCGGTGATCGATCAGAGCGAGATCGTGGAAATGGGGGAAGTAAAGGAAGTATTTCTGAGGCCGCAGTCGGCTATTGCCAAACAGTTGATCCTGCCACAGGGAGAAGGCGTTGAACGCATGGCGGGAAACAGAAATATGCGAATTGTATTTGACGGAATGTCCTCATTTGAGCCGGTTATTTCCAACATGACGCTGGAATGCCGCACCCCGGTTAATATTCTGTTTGCAGATACAAAAAATATTGATGGAAAAGCCTTTGGGCATATGATTTTGCAATTGCCGGAGGATGAGGCGGCGGTAGAGCGCATTAAAGCCTATCTGGAGAGCCGGGGAATTGTATATAAGGAGGAGATACAGGATGTTCACATCACAAATGCTTGAATTATTTGGCGTTGGAATACTGGAGTCCCTTTATATGACGCTGGGCTCAACATTGTTGGCTTATTTGTTTGGATTGCCGTTGGGGTTGCTGCTGTCGGTGACGGATAAAGAGGGAATTTATCCGATTCGCTGGCTGAATGCGATTCTGGGGTTCCTGGTCAATATGCTGCGTTCCATTCCCTTTATCATTTTGCTGGTGGCAATTATTCCGTTCACACGCAGCATTGTGGGCACTTCTATTGGCTCTACGGCGACGATTGTGCCGTTAGTCGTTTCGGCGGTGCCTTTTGTAGCGCGTATGGTGGAGTCTTCCATCAAAGAAGTGGATGCCGGAGTGATTGAAGCGGCCCAAGCAATGGGGACGCCCACACTGAAGATTGTCACAAAAGTGCTGGTGCCTGAAGCGAAGCCTTCGCTGCTGACCGGTGCGGCGATTGCAGTTACCACAATTCTTGGCTATTCGGCAATGGCCGGATTTGTTGGCGGCGGCGGCCTGGGAACGATTGCGATTAACTATGGTTATTATCGCTACCAGACGGATGTGATGCTGGTGACAGTGGCCCTGTTGATCCTGATTGTACAGATTTTCCAGGAAGTGGGCATGCATATTGCTCGTAAGGCAGATAAACGAATCAATTCATAATCAAAGGAGATTATATAATGAAAAAATTTGTAGCATTGGTATTGGCGCTGAGCCTGGTGGTATGCATTGCAGCGGGCTGCAGCAAGAAGGACGATAAGACGATTCGCGTTGGAGCGAGCGTGACGCCGCATGCGGAGATTCTGGAAGTAGCCAAGGA
>QANA01000065.1 GCA_003149735.1 Clostridiales bacterium
CAGTTCTCCCCAAGGTTTTTCCTGCAGCTGAGTATATCGGGTATCTTTAATAACGGGCACACGCAATGGTTCCGTTTTTCCGTTATCAAGTGTCTGGGCTTGCAGGGAAGCCTGCGGGATACAAATAATACCGTCTGAAATGGGAAGATTGCTTTGTAAATCCAATAAAACAGGAGTAATGGTAGCGTAAGTAATTTTCCCGCCTGAAACAGGAATGTCATCTGCTGCAGAAGATGTATTTAGCGAGGCAGCAAGGCGCAGCAGTGCCAGGGAGGAAGCGCAGAGTAACAGGCAAACGACGAAAATAGGTAATAACAAATGGCTTGAATGGGTAGTTTTCAAAAGAAACATCTCCTTTTCTCGGGTTCACATGATAATATATATGATATAATGCAATTAAAAAGAGATGGAGGAGTAAAAATGCATCATTTTTTTGCTTATTTATCCAAGATGAAACAGATTCGGCGTTGGAGCCTGATGCGGAATACACAGGAAGAAAACGTGAAGGAGCATTCTTTTGATGTGGCATTGATTTCCCATGGCTTAGCGCTGATTGCCAATACTTATTTTGAAGGAAAATACAATCCGGAAGAGGTACTGGCGTTGGGATTGCTGCATGAAGCAGGCGAAGTGATTACTGGGGATTTACCTACGCCGATTAAATATTTTAATCCGGAAATACGGCGGGCATATGATCAGGTGGAACAGGTAGCTTTGCGCAAAATTCATGGCATGCTGCCCGAAGAACTTCAGCTGCATTATGCGCCATATCTGTTTCACGAGGGAAATTCAGCCTATTCTTTGGTGAAAGCGGCGGATAAATTGTGTGCCTACATCAAATGCCTGGAAGAAGTCAAAGGTGGGAATCAGGAATTCCAAAAGGCAAGGGAGAAGATTCGCGGAGAATTGGAACAGTTTGCCGAACCGGAAGTACAGTATTTTATACGGGAATTTTTACCAAGCTATGAGCTGGCACTGGATGAACTGAATTGATGGAGAAAAGAGAGGAAGAAGATTGCTGGATACTTCGGCAATACAGGCGATTTGATAGATGAAGTGTTTGTGACGAAAATTTGTGTGGAAACAGATATAACAGGTTGCAAACGACTTGGAACTATGATATATTGAATGTAACTTTAAATGAATGCGTTGGATCAGAGCATTTTAGCGGCGTACAGAGAGAGGGGTCAGGTGAAAGCCCTCCGTTGCATAACCCACTCTGACAGCAGCGAAGGAATGAACTTCGACGTAGCAGCTGCGTTAAGGCAAAATGAGATGCAGATATTTTGAATAACTGCAATTAAGGTGGTACCGCGGTCTTTCGCCCTTAGAAGCGAAAGACTTTTTTTATACAGAAAATGGATGACAGATATATTGGAGGATAGTATGGCAAAAAAGAAAGAATTTGTGGAACATATCACATCGCAGGAAGAAGATTTTTCCCGCTGGTATACCGATGTGATCAAGAATGCCGACATGGTAGACTATTCCGATGTGAAGGGCTGTATGGTAATTAAACCTTATGGTTACGGCATTTGGGAACTGATTCAAAAAGAACTGGATGCGCGTTTTAAGGCAACGGGGCATAAAAACGCATATTTTCCCATGCTGATTCCGGAATCTCTGCTGATGAAAGAGGCTGAGCATGTAGAAGGTTTTGCTCCTGAAGTCGCATGGGTAACGCAGGGTGGCGGAGAACCGCTGCAGGAACGCTTGGCTATTCGCCCCACCTCAGAGACGATTATTTGTTCTATGTATTCTAAATGGGTACAATCGTACCGGGATTTGCCGTTATTGCTCAATCAGTGGTGCAGTGTCCTGCGCTGGGAGAAGACGACACGCCCCTTCCTGCGCACAGCGGAATTCCTTTGGCAGGAGGGCCATACCGTCCATGAGACCCAGGCCGAAGCGGAAGAAGAAACGATGCGTATGATTCGCGTCTATAAAGAGTTTGCAGAGAATGTGTTGGCAATTCCGGTAATTGCGGGGCAGAAGAGCGAAAAAGAAAAATTTGCAGGAGCAGATCATACCTATACTATGGAAGCTATGATGCTGGATGGCCGGGCATTGCAAATGGGAACTTCTCATAATCTGGGACAGAATTTTGCCAAAGGATTTGATATCAAGTATCTGAGCAGAGAAGGTAAGCAGGAGTATGCATGGCAGACTTCTTGGGGTGTTTCCACGCGTATGATTGGCGGTATCATCATGGTGCATGGTGATGATCGCGGATTGAAACTGCCTCCGAAAGTGGCACCGATTCAGTGTATGGTGATTCCGGTGGCAGCGCATAAGCCGGGCGTAACGGAAAAAGCCAGAGAACTGAAGGCGGCATTGGCTGCGGCTGGCATTCGCACAGATATTGATGAACGTGAACAAAGCGTTGGCTGGAAATTCAATGATTGTGAATTACGCGGCATCCCGATCCGTATAGAAATCGGTCCGAAAGATCTGGAACAGGGGCATGTGGTGGCGGTTCGCAGAGATACTTTTGAGAAAATCACGCTGCCTTGGGAAGGTTTGGAGGATGCAATCTGCAAATTACTGGAAGAGATTCATGCCAATATGTTTGCTATGGCAAAAGCGTATCGCGATGCAAAAATCTATCATGCCGAAAACTTTGAGGATTTTAAAAAGGGAATTGAAGAAGGGAAAGGCTTTGTAAAAGCTCCTTGGTGCGGCGAAACGGCCTGCGAACTTGAAATCAAAGCGGAAACGGGTGCTACAACGCGTTGCATGCCGCTGGATGAGCATAATGAGGTAGAAGGGGTCTGTGTACATTGCGGCAAACCCGCTAAAAAGATTATGTATTTCGGCAAATCTTATTAATACAATAAGTGTAAAATTCACAAAACTACTATACGGTTTGTATAGTAGTTTTAATTTACGTAAAAATCCATATGGGAAAGATGTGGATTTTACACAAATTGCTCGCATGGCTTCCGGAGCATCTGGCGCGGAACTGGCAAATATTGTAAACGAGGCGGCTTTGAGGGCTGTGCGAGAGGGCAGAGATGCTGCCGCTCAATCGGATCTTGAGGAAAGCATAGAGGTTGTCATTGCGGGTTATCAAAAGAAAAATGCAATTTTGACAGATCGTGAAAAATGGACAGTGGCGTATCATGAAATTGGTCACGCACTGGTAGCTGCGTTGCAAACAAATTCGGCTCCTGTGCAAAAAATAACAATTATTCCCAGAACTTCCGGAGCGTTGGGATATACGCTTCAGGTGGATGAAGGGGATCGTTATTTAATGTCAAAGGAAGAGGTCGAGAATAAAATTGCTACGTATACGGGAGGAAGAGCGGCTGAAGAAATTGTTTTTCATATGATAACAGATATTGAGCAAGCAACTCGTTTGGCGAGAGCGATGATTACGCGTTATGGTATGAGTGAGAATTTTGATATGGCAGCATTGGAAGTTGTGAATAATGCATATTTAGGTGGGGATACTTCTCTTGCTTGCTCTGCAGAAATGCAGGCGGAAATTGACCGGCAGACAATAGAAATCATAAAAAGAGAGCATAAGAAAGCCATCAGGCTTTTGGAAGAAAATCGTGATAAATTAGATGAACTGGCTAAATATTTGTATGATGAAGAAACCATTACGGGTGAAACTTTCATGAAAATATTAAACCAAGGATAAGCCGACTTGTAAAAATAAATAAAGCAAAACGCCGGGGAGATTCCGGCGTTTTGCTTTATGGCAGAATTGAATCAAAGATTATCGATAGTCTGCAGGCATGCCCGCATTTTTAAAACGTCATATTTTGGATTGTGTAAATCGCCTTCCACTTGTACTCCGAAAAGTTTGCAACATTTATCCAATGACAACGCTCGATTTGCTACCTTGACACAAGCATCAATGTTTTTGATCTTAAAGAAATTATACAAATCATTGCCGAACGTCTTCTTGACAAATAAAGCGTCGGTATCTCCATAAGTATAAATTTTTTTCGCACGAGAGAACATATCAATAAAATAACGTTCATAATTGCGGATATGTTTTGCTTCGCAGATGTCATCAATGGAATAGGTGAGCAGTTCGTTGTAGACACGGTCCCACAGCCGGTGTACGTACTTTGAATCGGAAAACGGTTTAGCGATTCCTTCGTAAACGATAGTCTCATTTTCACAGATCAACTCTGCATACCAGCCACAAATGCGCATATTCATCGCTTCAAAATCGATGTATAAGATAGGCTGGAAAGCCGGAGGTGCAGGCTCCACTGCTTTTTCTTGATAAAGACGATAAATCTCGTGATTGGGACCAAACGTGTGTTTGATAATATTCTCATATTTTCCATCGGGGACAATGGAAGTAGCGTTGGTGAAAACCTCTGAAAAAAAGCTTTCCATCTTTCCAATATACTCAAAAGTTTTTAGCTGCTTTTTAGTATAAGGGGAGTTATAAAAATCCGAAGGTTGAAGCTTATCCAGAGAAGCGGTACTCTTAAACGGCCTTGCGCCGCCGTTATAATATGCATTGGAATCCGTGTCATGCATTTCCCAGGCGCATATTTTTTCTTTGACAGTAAATAATTTAATGTTTAACGTAATCAATCATCCTATGCTTTTGTAATTATAAATATATCAATATATAAAAATATACCATAGAATGTGTACTTTGGCAAAGTAAATCTGCAAAATATTTGTGGACTATGTGGACTATTCTGATGCCGGGCAGTTTCTTGCAAGACTGGAAAAAATATGCTATGGTTATATCGCTTATAAGTGTATGTAAAAACCGTTTTAAGAGGAGAAGAGGCTGGAATGAAAATTGTATTGATAGAACCGTTGAGTGTTAAAGAGGAAGTAATCGAAGCATTGAGTGAGAAGTGGGTAAAAGCGGGGCATATTTTTTCGGCATACGATACGCGGGCTCAGAGCGTGGCAGAGTTACATCAAAGAGCAGGGGATGCAGATATTATCATTGAAGGAAACCAACCGTTGGACGCAGAAGCACTGCGTGGGTTTAAAAAGTGCCAATATTTGAGCGTGGGCTTCTCTGGTATTGATCATGTAGATCGTGCGGCGGCGGAACAAATGGGTATTATGGTCAGCAACAGCGCCGGATATGCTGACGATTCAGTGGCGGAGTTGGCTTTGGGTATGATGTTGGGATTACTGCGCAATATTGCGTTGGCAGATCAAGCCTGTAAAGCCGGAAAAACAAAAGATGGTCTGGTAGGCCATGAATTGTTGGGTAAAACGGTGGGAATTGTGGGGATGGGCGCCTGCGGGTGCCGGATGGCAGAAATTTTGCAGGCATTTCGATGCCGGGTGCTTTTCTACGCGCCGCGTATCAGTGAGCGGGCAAGGCAATTGGGAGAGAGCGTTTCCTTACAGGAACTTTTCCGTAATTCGGATATTGTTACGTTACATTGCCCGTTGACAGAAGAAACGCGTGGAATGGTTGACACGGAATTGCTGGCTTCTATGAAGCAGTCGGCATTGCTCATTAATACGGCACGTGGGCCTATTGTAGATAGTAAAGCTTTGGCCGAAGCATTGAATACGGGCAAAATTGCGGGAGCCGGTGTAGATGTATATGAGAATGAGCCACCCATTACACAAACACATCCTTTGTTACAGGCGAAAAACTGTATTACAACGCCACATGTCGCTTTTGCCAGTGCAGAATCGATGATAAAACGGGCGGAAATTGCTTTTGGCAATGTGGATGCTTATTTGGCTGGCGAGCCTCGTAACGTAAAAATAGCGGTAAATCACAAGTAAAAAATGGTAAGGCTGAAAAGCCTTACTATTTTTTTGCTTGCGGAAATATAATATCGATATTATAATATCAATACTATTGTATTGATATCTATAAAAGGGATGCTGGAGAACGGATGAATACATTATATTTTAAATATGCAGTGGAAGTTGAACAGACCAGATCAATTACGCAGGCCGCAGAAAACCTGTTTATGGCACAACCCAATTTGAGCAAGGCGATAAAAGAACTGGAAGACAGTTTGGGAATAATCATTTTTGAACGAAACTCCAAAGGGGTGACACCTACTAAAAAGGGAATGGAGTTTTTAGAATATGCAAAAAATATATTGGTTCAACTAAACAAAATGGAAGCGCTTGCTTCCGAAGATAACGGACAACGACAATATTTCAATATTGCGATTCCGAGAGGAAGCTATATTGCCAATGGGTTTATTAATTTTGTTTCTGAACTGGATTATAAAAAAGAAATTGATATCAATATTAAAGAGACAAATTCGATGGAGACAATTTCCAGAATTTGCGAAAACACATTTTCTTTTGGAATTATCCGTTATCAGGGAAGTTACGAAACTTATTTTTTGGACTATCTTCAGGAAAAAAATCTATGTTATGATTTGATTTGGGAATTTGAATACTTGGCCTTGATGTCGGGGAAACATCCGTTGGCGGAAGAGAGAGAACTTTCACAGGAAAAATTAGCGCAATATGTGGAAATTGTTCATGGGGATACTGTGGTACCGTATTTGTCTGCAAATGAATCGAAGCGCAATGAAAAGTCGAAGGCCAAGAAAAGAATTTATGTGTATGAACGGGGAAGCCAGTTTGATATGTTAACTTATATTCCCTGGACATATATGTGGGTTTCGCCCATTCCTGAGAAATTGTTGCGGCGTTACGATCTGGTACAGCGAAGGTGTACGGTGGCCAATAATAAATATAAAGATATATTGATTTATCCCAAAGGATATCAATTTTCAGAGCTGGATAAAAAATTTATTGATAAGTTATATGCTTCCAAAAATGAAGTGGCTTTTAGAGAATATCATTAATTTTGCGAAAACGATAATCTTAAAAGATTATCGTTTTTTATTGATATAGGAAGCCGGATATATATGCAATTGAATATGGGGCTGATGGATATTTCATGTTGAAAAAATAAAATTGGAAGTAAAAATTAAAACCGCACAATGAAAAACTGCAAAATAGAGAGAGAAGAGCATTATTGCCATATTTTTATCGATATTAATATATCGATTAAAATATGGCAATAATGCTCTTTTTGTATTTCTGCTTATAAGGAAAGCTGCTATACTGAAGGTGGAAAATATCTTCCAAAAAATAAAATAGAAACACGGAGGCTGAAACTATTATGGCAAGGTTTACATTACCCAGAGATTTGTATCATGGAAAAGGTGCATTGGAAACGCTGAAGACATTGCAAGGCGAAAAGGCCATGGTTGTTGTTGGCGGCGGAAGCATGAAGCGCTTTGGCTTTTTGGATAGAGTAATCGCCTACCTGGAAGAAGCGGGGATGGAAGTACAGCTTTTTGAAGGGGTAGAACCGGATCCTTCGGTAGATACAGTAATGAAGGGCGCACAAGCGATGCGGGAATTTGGACCGGATTGGATTGTAGCCATCGGCGGAGGTTCTCCGATTGATGCAGCAAAGGCGATGTGGGTATTTTATGAATATCCGGAGACGACTTTTGATGCATTGTGTATTCCGTTTAATTTCCCGACTTTGCGTACAAAGGCAAAGTTTTGCGCAATTCCTTCAACTTCAGGCACAGCGACGGAAGTAACAGCATTCTCTGTTATTACCGATTATCAGAAAGGGATTAAATATCCGCTGGCAGATTTTAATATTACACCGGATGTTGCGAT
Source organism: Clostridiales bacterium (assembly GCA_003149735.1). Next base: position 7,624 of record QANA01000065.1, read on the forward strand.
TGTAGATCCGGAACTGGCTGAAACGATGCCGAAAAAACTGACGGCACACACCGGTATGGACGCAATGACACATGCAATTGAAGCATATGTTTCCACCTTACATTGCGATTTTACGGATCCGTTGGCTCTGCATGCAATTAAGATGATACATCAGGATCTGATTGCTTCTTATCAAGGAGATATGGAAGCGAGAGATCGCATGCATAATGCACAATGTTTGGCAGGCATGGCATTTTCTAATGCGCTGTTGGGAATTGTACATTCTATGGCTCATAAAACCGGTGCGGCCTATACAGGAGGGCATATCGTTCATGGTTGTGCAAACGCTATGTATTTGCCAAAAGTAATTCGCTTTAATGCGAAAGAAAAAGAGGCAGAAAAGAGATATGCACAAATCGCAGCTTTTCTTGGCCTGAAAGGGGAGAATGACGAGGAATTGGTGGAATCTCTGATTCGGGAGCTTCAAATGATGAATCAGGCTTTGGATATTCCCTCCTGCATTCGCGATTATGAAGGCGGGATTATTGATGAAAAAGAATTTATGGAAAAGTTGCCGGCGGTGGCGGAATTGGCGGTTGGCGACGCCTGCACCGGATCCAATCCCCGAAAGATCACGCCTGCTCAGATGGAAAAACTTCTGGAATGCTGCTATTTTGATCGGGAAGTTGATTTCTAAACGAATAAAAAAATTCCTGCCATATAGGATAGGCAGGTGTGCGTAAGATAGTATTATTATACCAAGATTGACGAAGCAGAAGGGAGCCGCCCGAACGAAAAACGTTCGGGCGGTTTTTGTACAGGTGGTAGCATTTTTTATAGTTTCCTGATACACTTTATTCAGTGAAAGAGTGAGAAAAATCGGCATTTGGCGGAGAGGAGATATAGTTAATGAAATTGAAAAATCCTATGTTAGTAGTAACAGATATTGATAAATCAGTGGAGTTTTATAAAAAAGTTTTGGGGCTCCATGTAATTATGGATTTTGGTGCAAATAAGACTTTGACAGGTGGTTTGGCACTGCAAACGTTAGGGACTTGGAAAGAATTGATTGGTACAGGCAGCGTTTCATTCGGTAGCAATAGTTCGGAAATATATTTTGAAGAGAATAACTTTGATAAATTTGTTGACAGACTGAAAAAGTGTGATGTGGAATATGTCCATCCTATCAAAGAACATTCATGGGGACAGCGAGTGGTTAGAATTTATGACCCTGATAAACATATTATCGAGATTGGCGAAAGCATAAAAGTAGTTTGTAGACGTTTTTTGGATAATGGCATGACACCAGAGCAAGTAGCAGAAAGAATGGATGTGCCAATGAAATTCGTGAATGCTTGTATGCGCTAAAGTCCAATTTACGGAAAAGAAAACTTTGGTTTGTATGAGTGATAAAATATTAATTGTCTTGGAGTAAAACCAGGAAAACAATCTCTTTAGGTACTAAAGGGCACATTTCTATACTCTTCTGTCGGAAGTATTAGTAAGTATAGTCAGCAATCCGACTGAATGAAGCTTCATTCTCTGCCGGTAGAAGGATATCAATAACCCTCCGGTATGCTCTCATGCGTACGGAGAATTTGCTGTTTTACGGACACTTTCCAATAGGGCGGGAAGTTTTTATCAAAAAATAGTAAAAAAATCTATTTGGTAAGCAGGAAATTTTAAGTTGATGTGGAATTATTATATATCGAAGATGAAAAAGCTTATGAGGTTTCTCGTTTTTTATGTTTAACAAGCGTGTACTACACTGAAAGGAGGATATTTTTATGAGCTTGTGGCTTTGCATGGCTGAGGTGGTTCTGGTACCCACGTTGACCATTTTTGTACTCGCACTGTTCAACAGATAAAACAACATACTCATTATTACAGAGGGCGTTTCTTATAGGGAGAAACGCCTTTTATATTGTAAAGAAATATATACTATTTGTTATAGAAAAAGTATCTGAACTATTTCGGGATAAGCTGTGAGCAGCGAAAAAAAGGGGAATGATTTATAAAATGAATGTGGCTTAGAACTGTCTTGTGGCAAAACATAATGAATACCAGAAAAAAGAGAAAACAAAAGACATATATCAATTGATATATGTCTTTTGGTGCGGATAACAGGAGTCGAACCTGCATGAACGTAAGCTCATACGGACCTGAACCGTACGCGTCTGCCAATTCCGCCATATCCGCATATGGCTCTTCTCAAGAGAGAAGAAATGGTGGATGGGGATGGATTCGAACCATCGAAGTCTGTGACGACAGATTTACAGTCTGTTCCCTTTGGCCACTCGGGAACCCATCCATAAAACAATATAGAAATGATGGAGCTGGTGGGGGGAATTGAACCCTCAACCTGCTGATTACAAATCAGCTGCTCTGCCAATTGAGCTACACCAGCATCTATATAAATGGTGCCTCAGGGTGGAATCGAACCGCCGACACAGGGATTTTCAGTCCCTTGCTCTACCGACTGAGCTACCGAGGCA
>QANA01000002.1 GCA_003149735.1 Clostridiales bacterium
CTGATCCGCATCAATGGCGAATTAGCCGGGCAAACTCCTGCCCAGAATCTCTGCCGGTATGCAGCAGAGCGGCGGATTTGTCTGGAATTTCTGCCCATTTGCCCGGCTGTCAACGGATATTATCTGCCGTTAACCCGCATTGTGGATTTTGGCGGCGAACAACCTCAGATTTCAGAAAACGACGGCACACTTCAACTGTATCTGCTGCCTGAAAATGCTTGCACCATCTGCATTCGCCCGCCCCGCATTCCGCTGCCTTGTATTCCCTGCTGCATTGCTTCTTCCAGCTTTTCGGTGGGCAACCATGCATATACCGCCGAAATCTATCAGGATCAGACAATCAATTTTGCTTTATGCGACAGCAGCGGCAACACTTTACTGGCCTGCATACTCAGTGAAGACTCCCTCTCTGCACCGCGTTTATTTGTAAGGCGCATTGGCAACCGCCCTTTTCTTTTTGCAGAAGGAAAAGAAGCGGAGCATTTGCTTTTGTTTTGCGCGGATCTTTCCACTCGCTCTTTTGTCTTTTTAGAGCATTGCCTTTCCTATCAAATCCTGGAAAATGGCATTGAGCTTTCCTTTTCCTGCGGCTGCAGTGCATTCTGTCTACGCTGTTTGCGCACGGAATTTTCTCAGGAACGCCCTCTTTCCTTCCGCCTGCATCAGCTGAACCCAAACCCTGACGGCCTGGCGCTATGCATCGCCCTCATCGAAGCCGTTCGCTACCGTGATGCAGAAGGTGCGTTGGGATTGTTAGCTCCTTCCTTGCGGGAACAGTTATCCTTTGAAGATCTTTGCGAATTTCTGGGAGACGTGCAGGGTATCTATCAGAATTTGTGCAGCGATACCCGTATCGCCGTTATTTTTCCCATAGCGCCCAATCTGAACCGCATTCGCTTTTTTCAATTCCAGCTGCAGCAGGGTAAAATCGCCAATTTGGAAGAACAATAGCTTGTGAAATGTTTACATTAAAGGCAGGGTGTGTTATATTAAACAAATAAGAAGACAGATTATTTTATACGGATTTCCGTTTTTATGACAGGCGGTGTTTTTATGAATTATAAAGAAGAATTATCCAACCTGCTCTCTTCCCGGACAAACCTGGAGGCTCAGCAGATCGCTTCCATGCTGGAGGTACCTCCGGAAATGGAAATGGGCGATTTTGCCCTGCCCTGCTTTAAATTGGCTAAGGTCATGCGCAAAGCACCGCCCGCCATTGCCCAGCAGATCGCTGCTTCCTTTGAAGCACTGCCTTCCTGGCTCGATCGGGTGGAAGTTGCAGGCGGGTATCTCAACTTTTTCCTCTCCCGTTCCCAATTTGCCTGCGATACTTTGCGCGAGATTGCCGAAAAGCAGGAGCGTTACGGTTCTTCTGAAGAAGGCCAGGGGCGCAATATTGTCATTGACTATTCTTCCATCAATATTGCCAAGCCCTTCCATATTGGCCATCTTTCCACGACAGTCATCGGCAGCGCCCTTTATAAGATTTTCAATTTCCTTGGCTATCATTCTGTGGGAGTCAATCACCTGGGCGACTGGGGCACACAATTCGGCAAACTTATCTCGGCCTATCACCGCTGGGGCGATCATGATACGGTAGAAGCCGGTTCCATTCGCGCATTGCTGGACCTATACGTTCGTTTCCACGAAGAAGCCGAAAAGGATCCTTCGCTGGAAGAGGAAGGACGTGCCTGGTTTAAAAAAATCGAAGACGGCGACGAAGAGGCGCTTTCTCTTTTTGCATGGTTTAAAGAACTGACTTTGCGGGAAGTTTCCAAGATTTACGATATTTTGGACGTTCACTTCGACTCCTATGCCGGCGAAAGCTTTTACAACGATAAAATGCAGCCGGTCATTGACGAACTGCAGGCGAAAGGCCTTCTGGAGGACAGCAACGGCGCCAAGGTAGTCAACCTGGATGCCTATGATATGCCTCCCTGCCTTATTTTAAAATCCGACGGTGCAACGCTTTATGCTACCCGCGACCTGGCAGCAGCTTTTTACCGCAAGCAGACTTACGACTTTTACAAAAATCTTTACGTTGTCGCCTATCAGCAGAATCTGCATTTTAAGCAGTTGTTTAAAGTGCTTGAACTGATGGGATGTGATTGGGCAAAAGATATGGAACATGTGGCCTTTGGTATGGTTTCCATGACCGATGGCACCCTCTCTACCCGTAAGGGACGCGTCATTTTTTTGGAAGATGTCATCAAAGCTGCTATCGAAAAAACGCGGGCCATCATTGAAGAAAAGAATCCCAATCTGCAAGATAAGGATCAAACCGCTCAGGACATCGGTGTGGGCGCCCTGATTTACAGCACGCTTTCCAACAGCCGTATTAAAGATATCGTCTTTGATTTGGATCGGATCCTCAATTTCGATGGAGAGACAGGCCCGTATGTGCAATACACTTATGCGCGCGCGCTTTCCGTGCTGCGCAAGGCTGCCGCATTGCCAACAGCCCAGGCCGATTACAGCGCCCTCACTTGCCCGCAGGCATTTGCGGTAATCAAGCTGTTAGCCGAGTTTCCGGAAGTCATTCGCCGGGCTGCAGAAAAGTACGAACCTTTTTTCATCACAAGGCATGTCACCTCCTTGGCACAGGCTTTTAACAAATTTTATTACGACATCCGCATTTTGGATGAAAATGCCGAAGCTACAGCCGCTCGTATCGAATTGGTAAAAGCCACGGCAACCGTAATTAAAACCGGGCTGGGGCTGCTTGGCATCCATGCCCCGGAACGCATGTAATCACATTCAAAAATTTTTCATATTGAAAGGATAGTTAATTTATGCTGGATATCAGACGTATACGCGAGAACCCCGAAGAAATCGCGAAAAGCGTTTCGAGAAGGGGAAAAACCTTCTGTTTTGACCATCTTCTGGCCATGGATTCTGATCGCCGCAGCTTTATTGCGGAAACAGAAGCCCTGAAGGCGAAAAAGAATGCCGTTTCCAAGCAGATCCCTCTGCTGAAGAAAAAAGGCGAAGACACCACCGCGCTCTTTGAAGAAATGAAGCAGGAAAGCGACCGCATCAAGGAATTGGATGAAAAAGTTGCTGAGTTGGATGCAGCTATCCGCAGTGAAATGCTTACCATCCCCAACATTCCCAATGCTTCCGTTCCCGATGGCCTTACCGATGCCGAAAATGTTGAAGTGCGCCGCTTTATGGAGCCCACCAAATTTGATTTTGAACCTAAGGCTCACTGGGATTTGGGTACGGATCTCGGCATTTTAAATTTCGAAGCTGCCGCTTCGGTAACAGGCGCGCGTTTCACCTTCTATAAAGGGTTGGGCTCCCGCCTGGAGCGCAGCGTTTACAACTTTATGTTGGATACCCATACTGCAGAAGGCAAATATGAGGAAATTTTTCCGCCCTATATCGTTCATGAGCGTTCCATGTACGGCACCGGTCAGTTCCCTAAATTTATTGATCAGGCCTTTAAATTGGAGGGGACCGAATACTATTTGATTCCCACTGCGGAGGTACCCGTCACCAATATGTATCGCGAAACAATTATTGACGGTTCTAAGCTTCCTATTTATCATTGCGCTTACAGCGCCTGTTTCCGCAGCGAAGCGGGCAGTGCCGGCAGAGACACGCGCGGCCTTATCCGTCAGCATCAGTTCAACAAAGTTGAGTTGGTCAAATTTGTCCGCCCCGAGACTTCCTACGATGAATTGGAAAAACTGACCAACGATGCCGAGAAGATTTTGCAGCTTTTGAAATTACCCTATCGCGTTGTCACGCTTTCCGCAGGTGACTTGGGCTTTTCTTCCGCCAAGACTTACGATATCGAAGTGTGGATGCCCAGTTATGGCAGATATGTGGAAATTTCCTCCTGCTCCAATTTCGAAGATTTCCAGGCGCGCCGCGCCAATATCCGCTTCAAGGATGGCGCCAAGGGAAAGGCCGAATTTGTCCATACACTGAACGGCAGCGGCCTTGCCGTTGGCAGAACAGTCGCCGCCATTCTGGAAAACTATCAGCAGCCTGACGGATCCGTCAAAATCCCGGAAGCACTGCGCGACTATATGCATATCGATTCTATCAGCAAATAAGGAGGATTTCCCATGAGTCACCATGAAAATCGCATGATCTGCAATTGCAAGCAAGTTTCCCTGTATGATATTGAAAAAGCACTTCACGATGCCAAAACCATCATTGATGTGGAGCACGCGTTTTCTGATGTACAGGAACAAACCCATTGTTCTACCGGCTGCGGCAAATGCCATGATCAGATTATGGATATCATTTCTCAGTTGATGTACAACGAAATATAAAGCCAAAATTCTGAGCATAGCGTAATATTCGTAAAAATAATCCTCCGTATGACCCAAATCATGCGGAGGATTATTTTCTACATCGCCAATCACAAATATTTATCTTTCAAAGTCTATCGGTACCAGCTTTTTCCCATTCGGCAACCTATGCTCCAAAGTTCTGATGGTGTGATAATCAATTTCCGACATAGCTTTTTGCAATCCCTGTTCATCCATCTGATGATGTATTTGTTCCAACCCATCAAACACATGTAAGTAAGGAGAATCCAGTACCCAACTATCATCCATATTGATTTGAATGATACACGAAACATATTTGGGATCTATCTGTTGAATTGCTTTCTGAAAGCATTCGTATCCGATATATTCAACCAATAAATTCGCAATCACCAAGTCTGCTTTTGGCAATTTTTCCGTTTCATCTATCAGATTTATGCATAAGCATTCTAAAACGCCCTCTAATGCCGGATATCTTTCTTCCACCGTATGCAAATAAGAATCATTGATATCGACTCCATACACTTTTTCAAACTTATCTTTTTGAATATGTTCCCATCCATTTCCACCGGCAATTCCCAATATCATTATATTGGAAATCCGATAAGTATCAAATTACATTTTCATCATTTGATTCATAGCCTGCAGCTGTATAACAGCATCCAGGCTCATATGTTTTTCATAATCATTCAACGGAATAGTTTCCCATGAATTTTTCATTCTCACCCCCCAATCAGTATTCTCATCATATTGTTTTCAGCAGGAAACAGTGCAGTTCTGCCATCTACATAAGTTACTGATGATTCCCTGCCTTGTTTTCCCCCAAGCTGGCATACAGATAAACACCCAAAATCACCAGCCCGCCACCGACAATGACTGTCCAGGCCGGCATTTCTCCAAAAAGCAATATGCCCAGCACACAGGCAAAAACGGGCTCCAGAAGTTTTACAGTGGCAATAAAGGAGGCGCTCACATATTTCAGCCCCCAGCTGAATATACTGTGCCCCAACAAAGTGCAGAAAAGCGCCATACCCAGTGCAGTCAATAAATTGACCGGCGCATAGCCAAACACAGGCGTTCCGGCGAACAGCAGCAGAATCAGCACGGTAACGGCAGCTGCGCTGTAAACAATAAATGTATAGACAGTCGTAGAAATATGCCTGCGGCACACTTTACCGATCAGGGTATAAACAGACATTGCCGCCGCACCTCCCAGCGCAATCAAATCTCCCAGCAGAATATTGCTCCCGCTGCCCGCATCTGCCAGTGCAATGAGGACACTGCCTGTAAACGTAGCTGCAATTCCCAGCCAACCGGGCATCGGAATTTTCTCCCGGAATAAAATCAGCATTGCCAGCGCGACAAAGAACACCTCTGTATCGACCAGCACCACTGCCGAAGCAATGCTGGTATATTTCAGCGATTCAAAATACAGCGTAAAATGCAGCCCCAAAAAGATGCCACTCAGTATACACAACAAAACATCTTTACCCCGAAGCGCTTTCAAATCCTCCCTATGCTTCCACAACGCTACAGGCAATAACAGCAGTGCCGCTATCGCCACCCGGTAGAACACCAATACCATGGAGGGAGCGGAGGAAACCCGCACAAAAATCGCCGAAAGAGAAACACCTACCACCCCAAGCAAAATCAACAGTTTTTTCATGAATATCATTCCTCTGCCAAACTCCGCATACGCAGAGTTTTTGTTTCACCCAAAATTTCTGCTATAATAAGCAATATTATAGCAGAAACAGAACAGAGTAAATATCTGTTTCTTTTCCAGATCTATCAAAATACAGCCAAAAAGAGATTCTTATGCAACCCAATATTTCTTTTCATGAAATTCCGCATTATGCGAACACCTCATTTCCCTATGCGGTATTTCATGTCAATCAGGCTGGCCGATATTGCAGCTTCTGCCAATATTCGCCAGACTGATTGCTGCCGCTGTTTTCGCGAATTCCTGCATATTACTCCAAGGCAATATCTGATCCGCTATCGCCTCAAACAGAGCCTTCCGTTGCTTGGCTCACAGCTGTATTCCATTGCTTTGATTTCCGAGCAATGTGGCTTTTATTCCCCAAGCCATTACATCGCACAGTTCAAGAAGCAATTTGGCCTGCCGCCCGGCGCCTATCGCGCACATCTGAAGTAAAGGCTTGTCTGCCCTATTCCGGATATGATATCCTATTTTATATCAATATAAAAAGATATTTTCACCCGGAAAGGAAAATTATGCTCAAACATAGTGGTACCCATGAAATTGAAACGGAACGCCTTCTTCTAAGGCACTTTTCTCCCGAAGATATTCAGGATTATTTTGCCTGGACAGGAGATCCCGAAGTTTCCAGATTCAACATGGAAAAACCATACCAAACACTGGAAGAAGCGCAAGCGGCCTTGGAGCAACTGATTGGGAATTACAGCCGGCCCGATTTTTATATGTGGGGCATCGTCTTTGAAAATGAATTAATCGGGTTTTGCTGCGGCAATGAAATCAACGAGGATATCCGCAGCATCTGCATTGGCTATGGCCTGAAAAAGCCCTACTGGAACAGAGGCATCGCCACAGAGGCCGCCCGCGCAATGATCGATTATTTCTTTTCCATCGGTTTTAACAGAATTTTTGCTTATCATAACCCTTTGAATCCGGCCAGCGGAAGAGTCATGCGCAAAAGCGGAATGACTTTTGAAGGCCGAATCCGCGGCGGTTCCATGCTGGCAGGTGAAATCTGTGATTGCCTGCAATATTCCATTATCAAGGATGACTGGCTGAAAAGAAAGGTTTGATTTGATAAGTTCTCTATTAAAATACCCTCTGTCCTTCAACAGAGGGTATGATTTTAAAGTTCCTATGATACAATCTGCAAATTCAACCGATAAACGGATTGGCAAATACCACATGGAAAAATAACTGATCCAACAATACCAATACGCCCAAAACGGCAGTATACACAGCAAATCCATACAATTTCTTATTGCGGATCATCTTCATCATATATTTTGCTGCAAAGAAACTGGAAACCGCAGCTGCCGCCATCCCCAGAATCGTGGGCACCAGATAAATCTCCCCTGCCCCTGCTTTGATAATATCATATCCTTGCATCACTGCCGACCCTAAAATAACCGGGATGGACATCAAAAAAGAAAAGGATGCCGCCAGGCTGCGATCCAATCCTGCCATCAGGCTTCCCGAAAGCGTGGAACCGGATCTGGAAATGCCAGGCAAAATAGCCACTGCCTGCATACATCCCACACCCAATGCCGTGCCAAACCCAATTTGTTCCTTACTGTTGTATTTTGCCTTTCTTCTGGCAGCAATCTGCTCGCTGAGCACCAGCAACAGGCTGGTAATCAAAAATCCGAAAGCCAGATAGGTCCCTTCAAAAGCACCTTCGAAGAAATCCCCCAACAATACACCGGCAACAACGGCCGGAATCGTCGCTACTACCAGAACCCAGGTGAAACGCGCAAACAAATGGCGGAGAATTTCCGCGATATCTTTCCACAGCACTATAAAGACTGCTACCAGCGTCCCAACATGCAGCATGGTATCGAAAAAGAGCATATCCCCGGGGGTCTCAAAAATATTTTGAAACAAGACCAGATGTCCGCTGCTGGATACCGGCAAAAATTCTGTCACTCCTTGGAGAATACCTAAAAAAACCGCTTCTAAAATTCCCATGATTCTGTTTGCTCTCTTTACAATTGATATGATTTCCCCGCGGCCGATGCCGCTGTGTTTCATTATAACATACTCCCTGCAAATAGCAATTTTTCTTTCCGTAAATTCACAATTTCCCCGTCTGCCTTGATTCTCCCGCCGGCATAAGCTATAATGAATGCATATGCGCCTATCGAGCGCAATATGAAATCGCCAATTTATCAGTTACGGAGAATTTATAATATGAAATTAGGTGTTGTCGGTCTGCCAAACGTAGGCAAAAGTTCCCTTTTTAACGCAATTACCCGTGCCGGCGCAGCCAGTGAAAACTATCCTTTCTGCACCATTGAGCCTAATATCGGCATGGTAAGCGTTCCCGATCCCCGGCTGGATTATCTGGCAGATATTTATCATCCCGAAAAATTTACACCTGCCACCATCGAATTGGTAGATATTGCCGGCCTGGTACGCGGCGCCAGCAAGGGCGAAGGATTGGGCAATAAGTTCCTTTCACACATTCGCGAAGTAGATGCTATCCTGCAGGTTGTGCGCTGTTTTGAAGATGATAATATCGTGCATGTCGACGGCAGTATCGACCCGGTGCGCGATGTGGAGACTATCAATTTTGAATTGCTGTTTGCTGATATGGAAACGGTCAATAAGCGCCTGACTCGTGCAGAAAAAATGGCAAAATCCGGAAGCAAGGAGCATAAATTTGAATATGAGACCTTGCAGAAACTCTATGCTGCTCTGGAGCAGGGCACTCCCGCCCGCAGCCTGGAATTGAGCGAAGAAGAGCTCGCTGTCACGCACGACCTCTTTCTGCTCACCGATAAACCCATTCTTTATGTAGCCAACATTGCAGAAGGCGACCTGGCAACTCCGGAAGAAGAATTGCCGCTGCTCTGTGCTCTCAAAAAGACGGCAGCCAAGGAACATGCCGAAGTGCTGAAAATAAGCGTCAAAGTGGAAGAAGAACTTTCTGCATTGGACGCCGAAGAAAAGGCTATGTTCATTGAAGAACTGGGTATGGGAGAATCGGGTATCGACCGTCTGATCAGAAAATCCTACGAGCTGCTTGGGCTCATCAGTTATCTCACTGCCGGCCCCAAAGAAGTGCGCGCATGGACCATTACCAAAGGTACTAAAGCGCCTCAGGCGGCAGGAAAAATTCATTCCGACTTTGAACGCGGCTTCATCCGTGCCGAAATCATCGCCTTCGATGCTTTGCAGCAGCTGGGCGGGGATATGACGCTGGCCAAGGAGAAAGGGCTCATCCGCCTGGAAGGTAAAGAATATGTCATTCAGGATGGTGATGTAGTGGTGTTCCGTTTCAACGTCTGAAAAGGAGCGCAAGCATGTCTTTACCGGAATTATCTCTCGTTGCTGTCAGCCTTTCGATGGACGCCTTTGCCGTCAGTATTTCCAAAGGGCTTTCTCTCCCTTATGCAGGGCGCCGGCATATGCTGGCAGCAGGATTTTATTTCGGTATATTTCAGGCAGGCATGCCGGTATTGGGGTATCTGGTCTATCGCCTTTTTCAATCAGGCATGCTCTCTTTCGCGCATTGGATCGCCTCCATTTTGCTGTGTGCCATTGGCGGCAGTATGGTGCTGGAATCCTTTCACCAAGAAGAATTGCCGGATCCGGCTATGGATATGAAAACTATGCTGCTGTTGGCCATCGCTACCAGCATCGATGCTTTTGCTGCCGGCGTCTCTTTTGGCGCACTGCAGGTTTCGCTTTGGCTTGCTGTCGCGCTGATTGGCTGCACGACCTTCATTTTTTCCATGTTCGGCATTAAAATCGGCAGTGTATTCGGAGGAAAATACAAAGCACGCGCCGAATTGGCAGGCGGCCTCATCCTCATCGGTATGGGCATCAAAATCCTGCTGGAACATCTGTTTTTTGATAAATAATAAGTTTCTTCATCCATAAAAAAAGAAGCTGCCGTCTGAAAAACGGCTGCTTCTTTTTTCATCACTTGCTTTTTTCTGATTACATATCTGTTTCGTAATCGCAGATAAATATCCAGGTAACCACATCGCCTTCCTGCAGTTCGTAAGCATCGCAGCCTGCTTCCGCATAGGCACCATTCACCTGAAACATCCAGCCCGACATATCACCGCAATCACCGGAGTAAATTTGCCCGATTCCCTTTACATATTTGCCATATGCGGAATCCTCTGCATCCAATTGGATCTCCTGCTCCTCGCAGGCTCTCTGCAGCAAATCCCATGCTGTTTCCCCTTCATCAAAGCGGACTTCCGTTTCTGCCAGAATCAGGCCGTCTTTTGGAACATAATCCTTTTTCTCTGCCGACAAATCTGCCTCATGATCCCAGATTTTGCTGCAATCGATTACAACTTTTCCGGCATATTCACCTGCATCTTCTTTCTTCTTGCAGGAAGCCAGCCCAGCCAATACCATGCATATTGCCAGCACTGCCAACAATACGCGTTTGCAAACCAGTTTCTTTTTCATCTATATACCTCCCCGCTTCAGACAGGCATACTATGAAAAACCCCTCTGCAAATTGCAGAGGGGCATACTGATACAAAGTAAGATCCCATGCTGCCCCTGAAGCATAATGATGCATCGCAGAGGAAAAGACCCGACTTTACGGTAGCAAGGACGCTGCTGCGGAGACGCACCGCATTCCATTCTTTCTGCGATTTTCTTATGAAATTATTGTAACTATACCATTTTAGGCCGGAAAAGGCAAGCCCTCTTTTCAATTTCCTTTTTTATACAAAAACCATGACAACAAAAGCGCACCGCATGATTTCCTTCTGCGGTGCGCGTATGTTCACATATTGCAAATCAGTCTTCCAGTTGCGGCAGTTTGATTTTGAGCGTTCGCATGGCATTGATAATCGCCAATATCATGACACCCACATCTGCAAAAATCGCCAATATCATATTCGACCATCCGAGTGCGCTCAAAATGAGTACGCCAATCTTAATAATGAGCGCAATCGAGATATTCTGTTTCACGATCCTGCTCACTTTTCTGCTGATCTGTATCGCAGCAGGCAATTTTCTCAGGTCGTCGCCCATGATGACCATATCCGCTGCCTCGATTGCGGCATCCTTGCCGATTGTGCCCATTGCGACTCCCACATCTGCCCGGGTGAGCACGGGTGCATCATTGATGCCATCTCCCACAAATGCCAACTTGCCCGATTCATTCGCCGCGATCAGTTGCTCAACCTGTTCCACTTTATCACCGGGCAGCAGTTCACCTCGTGCGTCAATTTCCAACTGCTCTGCCACTTCCCTGACTGCCGCTTGGGAATCGCCTGAAAGCATTGTGATATTCTGTACGCCCAGTTGTTTTAGCTGTCGGATTGCCTGCCCAGCCTCAGCACGCAACTGATCTTTCACCAGGATGCGACCTGCGTACACTCCATCTACAGAAACATAGACTGCGCTGCCTCCGCCTTCATAGGGCGCATATGCTGCACCTTCCAGTTCCATAAGCTGTGCATTGCCCACAGCGATGCGTTTCCCCTGCAGACGTGCAACCATACCTTTACCTGCAATCTCTTTCGACTGTTCCGGCTGTTGCTCCAGCTCTTCGCCATAAGCGCGCTTAATCGCCAAAGCAATAGGATGATCAGAATACCATTCCGTAAGGGCAGCATATTCCAGCACCTGCTTCTCTGCAAATCCTTGTGCTTCTACCGCTGCCACTTGCAGCTGACCTTTGGTCAACGTACCCGTTTTATCCATCGCCACTGCCGTAACGCCCGCCAATGCATCTACGCTGTTGCTGCCTTTAATCAGTATGCCATTTTTAGAGGCACAGCCAATGCCGCCAAAATAACTGAGCGGCACTGAAATGACCAATGCGCACGGGCAGGAGACCACCAGGAACATCAACGCCCTGCGAATCCATTCTGAGGCAACCGCATCTTTTACAAACAGAATGGGCAGCACTGCCAATAATACGGCACAGCCGACGACAATCGGCGTATAATATTTGGAAAATTTAGTAATAAAACTTTCTGCTCTGGCCTTTTTGCCCCCTACATCCTCAATCATATTGAGAATCTTTGTTGCGGTAGATTCATTATATTCCTTTGTAACCGTAATTTGCAGCGGAGCGCTGGTGTTGACGCTGCCGCTCAGCACCGCACTGCCCGGCCCTACCTGCTGAGGAAGCGATTCACCGGTCAACGCGGAAGCATCGATATAAGAATTACCCTGCATAACCGTTCCATCCAGCGGAACTTTTTCTCCCGGTTTGACAATGATTTCCATGCCTGCTTTGACTTCTATCGGATGAAGCTGCACCAATTGACCATCTCGCATGACATTGGCCGTATCCGGCCGCAGCTCCATCAAATCTGAAATTGCCCGTCGGGATTTTCCCACAGCCATACTCTGAAACAGTTCTCCGATTTGATACAGCAGCATAACCAATACCGCTTCGGAATATTCCTGGATGAAAAAAGCTCCAATGGTGGCAATCGTCATCAACAGGTTTTCACCAAATGCCTGCCCTGTAAATAATTCTTTAAATGCTTCGTAAACGACTTCCGCACCTACCACCAGATAGGCCGCAATACAAATGATAAGAGAAACCGGCCCGGAAACAGGCAGCAACAGTTCCGCTGCCAATAATACC
>QANA01000083.1 GCA_003149735.1 Clostridiales bacterium
CCGGGAAAGTCATACCTTTTGTCTGTTTTACTGTTTTGTGAACAACGCCGGAATGTCTGCCGCCCTTTTTAATGGGCTTTGATAAACAGAATTAACCGATATAAGAGTGATCGACCTGAATGACTGCATAGAAATTGCCATCCAGGCAGCGGATCAGTTCCTGAATACTGCGCTTTACGTCCTGGTCCGGCCGATCATATTGATAGGGGACGACAATATCAAAAATAACATTGGTATGCGTGGGGCCTGCAACCATGCGGAAGTCATGAATGGACAAACGCGTATCGTATGCATGCACCAACGTTATTACTTTTTCTCTGGTTTCTACGGTCAGTTTATCATCGGTGGCAATAGGATCCATATGAATGCTGGCGATGCAGCCAAGCTGTTCGGCAAGTTCCCGTTCGGCATTATCGATGGTATCATGCAAGGCCAGTATATCTCCGGTGGCAGGTACTTCTGCATGTACAGAAATAAACATACGGCCGGGGCCATAGTCATGGACAATCATATCATGAATTCCCAGGATTTCGGAATGGCTGAGAATAATCTGTTCGATCTGTTCCACCAGCTCCTGTGCCGGAGGCTGCCCCAAAAGCGGGCTGATAGTTTCTTTTGCAGCATGGTATCCTGTAAATAAAATAAAACAGGTTACCCCCAATCCTGCCCAGCCATCAATATTCCAGTTTGTAAAATAGGAAATAATTGTACACAACAAAACCATTCCGGTTGACAGGCAGTCGCTTAAGCTATCGGCTGCAGTGGCAGAAAGCGCTGTGGATTGGATTCTCTTTCCGATTGACCGGTTATAAAAAGCCATATATACTTTCACCAGAATGGAGAATAAAAGAATGCCGATAGAGAGCAATTGTACGGAAACGGGTTCCGGGTGCAATATTTTTTGAATGGATGTCTTTCCAAGTTCCAGCCCCATCAACAGAATAATAAGAGAAACGATAAGGCCGGAAATATATTCGATGCGCCCATGGCCGAACGGATGCTCGGGATCTGGCTTTTGCCCTGCTAATTTGAAGCCAAACAGGGTAATTACAGAGGAACCTGCATCAGATAAATTGTTGAATGCATCGGCAGTGATTGCGATGGAGCCAGTCAGTATACCGGCAAATAATTTGGCAGCACAAAGAATGGTATTCAGAAAAATACCCACTGCCCCGCATAATACACCATAGGAGCGACGCACCTGAGGATCTTTCGTATCTTGATAATTGGGTATCCATCGTTTGGCAAAGAGAGTAATCATAAAATAAAATCCTTCCCATGCAATATAATGTTTTTTTATTATAGCATATTTTCAAGTGGGAAAACCAGAACTTAGTTTTTGAAAGAAAAAATAAAGCAAATATGATACAATAAGTATGAAGTGTAGTGAGAGAATGGAGACTGGAAAATGTTATTGAGTGCGGAGCATATCAGCAAAAGTTTTGGTACAAAGAGGCTGTTTCAAGATATTTCTTTTTTTCTGGACCAACAGCAGAAAGTTGGCATTATCGGTATCAATGGCACGGGCAAAAGTACGTTGCTCAAAGTATTGGCGGGGCGGGAACAGCCGGATGATGGCATTGTTACTCATGCCCCTGGAGTGAGGATTGCTTATTTGCCACAGGAGTTACAACTGAATCCGGAACTTACCATTTTGCAGCAATTGTTGGAAGAAATAGGGGCCGGCGAATGGCAGGAGAAGGAATATGAAGCAAAAGCGATGCTGAATCGGCTAGGGCTTTCTGAATTTGACCAAAAGATATGTGAATTATCCGGCGGGCAGAAGAAAAGAGTTGCCCTGGCAGCAACGCTGCTGAAGCCTTCGGAATTGTTGATTTTGGATGAGCCTACGAATCATTTGGATAATGAAATGGTTACCTGGTTGGAAAACTGGCTGATCAATTATAGTGGCGGCTTGTTGATGATAACGCACGATCGTTATTTTTTGGAACATGTCGTTGATCGAATTGCGGAACTATCTTTTGGAAGTTTATATTGTTATGAAGCAAACTATTCAAAGTACCTGGATTTAAAGGCGCAGCGTTTGGAGATGGCAAACGCCAGTGAGCGGAAAAGGCAGGCACTTTTGCGCAGAGAATATCAGTGGATTATGCGCGGCCCTAAAGCGAGGGGAAGTAAAAGCTCAGAACGAATTGCCCGTTATGAGGCATTGAAAGCACAGCAGAAGCCGGAAATTGAAAAGACAGTGCAAATGACAGTCATGCATAGCAGGCTTGGCAAAAAGACGATTGAAGCGGAGCATGTAGATAAATATTATGGAGAAAAAGCTGTAGTGACGGATTTTTCCTATACGATTTTAAGAGAGGATCGTATTGGCATTGTGGGAAAAAACGGAGCGGGAAAAACAACGCTTTTGAAGTTGCTTGCTGGGCAGATTCAGCCGGATAGCGGAAATATACAAATAGGGGAGACAGTCAGAATCGGATATTTTATGCAGGAAACCGAAGCGCTGGATTTAGATCAGCGGGTATACGATTATATTCGCGAAATAGCATCTGAAGTCTCTACGCGCGAAGGGAAGATCTCTGCTTCGGAAATGTTGGAGCGCTTTTTATTTACGGCGGCAACACAACAGGAAAAGATTGAAAAACTTAGCGGCGGGGAAAAGCGCAGGTTGTATCTGCTGGGTATTTTAATGAAGGCACCCAATATTTTGCTTCTGGATGAGCCGACGAACGATTTGGATATAGAGACACTGACAGTCCTGGAAGCATATTTGGAAGAGTTCCCGGGTGCTGTTTTGGCTGTTTCTCATGATCGCTATTTTTTGGACAAAATGGCACAGAGCATTTTTGAAGTAGGAGAGAATGGAATCATAAGTCGCTATGAAGGAGATTACAGCAGCTATGAGGAAAAGAAAAAACAGCTGCAGATAGCAGAAAAAAAGCAATTAAAAGAAGCAACTCCCAAAACCATTAGAAATACACGCACCCACCGGGAAAAATTAAAATTTACCTATAAGGAACAACGAGAATTTGAACATATTGATGAGGAAATTGCTCAGTTGGAAGCAAATATCAGCGATTGTCGACAGCGGATGCAGGAGAGTGCAAGTGATTATATAAAATTGCAAGCATTGACAGAGGAAAAGGAATATCTGGAAAAGGAACTGTCGAAAAAGGAAGAGCGCTGGATATATCTTAACGAATTGGCAGAACAGATCGAAGCTCAGCATGCGGGAGAATAAAACTATGAAATTAACTACTTTATGCTACATTGAAAAAAATGGAAAATATCTGATGCTGCATCGCATTAAAAAAAAGTCGGATATTAATCAGGGAAAATGGATTGGTGTTGGCGGACATTTTGAAGAAGGGGAAAGCCCGGAGGAATGCTTGATACGGGAAGTGCAAGAAGAAACAGGGTTATTTCTGACACAATATGCTTTTCGTGGTATTGTTACTTTTGCTACGGATGTACAGCAAACGGAATATATGTGCCTTTACACGGCAACTGCCTTTGAAGGAGAACTGACTGCCTGTAATGAAGGCGAACTGGCCTGGATTGATAAAGAAAAAATTGAAGAACTGGAGCTTTGGGAGGGCGATCGCATTTTCCTGCGTTTATTAGCAGCAGAGGCTCCCTTCTTTTCTTTGAAATTGCGCTATGTTGGTGATGTGTTACAGGAAGCAGTATTAGATGGGAAAGCCATTGGCAACTGATCATAAATGGTTCTAACAGAATAGAGAGAAAATTAGAAATAGAAAAAAAGAGAGGATATAAAAATGGAAAAAAGAGTTTTTGCGGGTTTGGAAGAAAGGCCTTCTTTGCTGGGGTTTGGCTGCATGCGTTTGCCGCAACAGGAAAATGGAGAAATCGATACTGCTTTGCTTCAGCATATGGTAGACGCTGCTATAGCTGGTGGTATCAACTATTTTGATACGGCATGGCCATATCACGGTGGAAAAAGTGAAATTTATATAGGCAATGCTTTAAAGAAATATGCTCGGGATAGTTTTTATTTGGCAGATAAAATGCCGGCGAGGCAGCTGTCAGCAAAGGCGGCAGACGTTTTATTTGAAGAACAGTTGAAAAAATGCCAGGTTGAATATTTCGACTTTTATTTGGCGCATGGATTAAATGCCAGTAATTTTCAGGTGTTTGAAGCGGCGGGATGTTATGAAGTGTTGCAGCGTAAAAAAATGGAAGGAAAAATCCGGCATCTTGGATTCTCTTTCCATGACAATGTGCAGGCATTGGAACACATTTTAGAAGCGCATCCATGGGAATTTGTCCAGATACAGTTGAATTATGTGGATTGGGAAAGTACAAATGCAAAAGAACAATATGAAATGATCTGCGAAAAAGGGCTTCCCATTTTGGTGATGGAGCCGGTTCGCGGAGGCACATTGGCCAATTTGACGACTTCTGCCAGGAGATTGCTGCAAGAAGCGGCACCACAGAATAGCATTGCTTCTTGGGCGATTCGCTATGCTGCTTCGCTTCCGGGGGTGATGACAGTGCTTTCGGGAATGTCGGATTTATTACAGGTTGAAGATAATATAAAAACAATGAAAGAGTTTAAGGAATTATCTGAGCAGGAACTTGTCATTTTGGGACAGGTAGCGCAGATTTTTAGGGCTAGCGGAACAATTCCCTGCACAGGATGTCGCTATTGTATGGATTGCCCGGCGGGTGTGGATATTCCACGTGTATTTGCAGCATATAATCACTATCAAAATACTTTGCAGGAAAATCAATTTAAAAATATTTATCGTACTTTGCTAAAAACACAGCGTGCGGATTGCTGTATTTCCTGCGGAACCTGCAAATCGCGGTGCCCGCAGGCGATCGATATTCCTGCACAGATGAAACGTGTTGCGGAGTTAGCTGCAGGTATTATGTAAGCAGGTAGGATGAACGATATGGTTATGTATACTAATAGGCCATATCTTCCCAGGAACAGAGAGGGCAGGGGGATAATTGCGGAAAATAGAGGAGCGCGCTGTAATACATCAGCGCACATGTTTCACGATGGCAATATGTGCAACGATTATTTTTGTGATAAAGGCCATCTCCCGAAAGGTAAACCAATTGTTCATTGGTAGTACTGCTGTAGAAATAAGAGCCGGAAGCATAAAAAGAACCTTCATAAAGCAGATGCTTGGCAGGCGGAACGGATTTTTCCTGGCCGATCGTTTCAAGAAAATAGTAGGTAGTGGCGCGATAAGAAAGGGAAATGTTTTTAGAGAAAAAGAGAACGGCAAGAAGGCATAGGCACAGTGCCCATGCCAAAAAACAATAGAATTTATCCTTTTTGGAAGTTTTTGTTTGCATGCGTTTTCTCCTTTTCTTTATGGTAGATGATTTTTGTTGAAATGCCAATAGAATTTTTGACAAAATAGGAGACACGGCAATGGAATTGATAGAAGAATTAAAAGAATATCTGGTACAAGCTACGCGAATTGTATTTTTAGG
The DNA here is from genome assembly GCA_003149735.1 of Clostridiales bacterium. Next base: position 5,440 of record QANA01000083.1, read on the forward strand.
AGGCGCAGGGGTTTCCACAGAAAGCGGAATTCCGGATTTTCGCAGTGCCCAAGGTTTATATCAAAAGAAAGCATGCCTTAAGCCGGAAGAAATTTTATCTCACTCTTTTTTTAAAAAGGAGCCGGCAGCCTTTTTTAATTTTTATCGAGCCAATATGCTTTATCCGCAGGCACAACCGAATCTGGTACATCGGACATTGGCACGTTGGGAACAAGAAGGGAAAGTGCAAGCAATTGTAACTCAAAATATTGATGGCTTACATCAAAAAGCTGGCAGTAGAAATGTGTTGGAACTGCATGGATCCATCTATGAGAATCATTGTCTGGGTTGTGCAAAGAAATACGGTCTGGAGATGATTTTGAATACACAGGGAATTCCAAAATGTCCGTATTGTGGCGGAATTATAAAACCTGATGTAGTGCTTTATGAGGAAGCATTGAATGAAAAGGTGCTTAACCAGGCAATTTCTGCAATTTCCAGTGCAGATTTGCTGATGGTAGGAGGAACTTCATTGAATGTATATCCGGCTGCCGGGCTGATTCATTATTTGAAAAGAGGAAATTTGGTATTATTGAATAGAACAGCTACTGAAATGGATGCTTGTGCGGATTTGGTAATTCATGATACACTGGGGGATATTTTTTCCCAATTGCAGGAGGAATAAGAATGAAATTCATGTTGGCGCCAGATTCTTTTAAAGGGAGCCTTTCGGCAGAGCAGGCGGTACAGGCCATGGCAGAAGGTATACGGGATGTGATGCCGGAGGCACAAATGATCTGTATGCCAATTGCTGACGGTGGAGAAGGAACGCTGGAAGCATTGGAGCGAGTGCTGGGAGGCAAAAGAAAATATATACAAGTGCCAGGTCCATATGGCAAAAAAGTGGAAGCCTATTATTTATATACTCGGCAAATGGCTGTGATTGAATTGGCACAAGCTTCCGGATTGACATTAACAACGGAACAGGAGCGCAATCCAATGCAAGCTTCTACCTATGGAACAGGCTTGTTGATTCGGGACGCAATAGAAGAAGGAGCAAAACAAATATGTTTGACATTGGGCGGCAGTGCTACCAATGACGGAGGTGCGGGAATTGCGGCTGCATTGGGTATGCGTTTACTGGATGAAGCAGGAAGAGAGATTGAGCCAACCTGTGCAGGATTAGAACATCTGAAGCAAATTGATGATAGAGAAATGCGTTCGTTATTAAAACAATGCAGTTTTATGATTGCCTGTGATGTGAAAAATCCACTCTGTGGGTTGAATGGAGCATCGGCAGTATATGGCCCGCAAAAAGGTGCGGACACGGCAATGGTGTGGAAGATGGATGAAATCTTACAGCATTACGGAAAAATATTAGAAGAAACCTCTGGTAAGGCAATTACCTCATTGGAAGGCAGTGGAGCGGCTGGAGGCGCAGCGTTGCCGCTATTAGCATTTGCGGATGCAAAACTTTGTTCTGGTATTGACTTGGTATTGGATGCGTTTGCATTTGATCAACAGCTGGAGACAGTTGATTGGGTTTTTTCCGGAGAAGGTAAAATTGATGCGCAGACAAGTTTCGGCAAAGCAATTGCAGGGGTTGCCAAAAGGGCTGAAAAGAAAAAAATACCAATCACTGTGTTTGCCGGCAGGGTGGATGTGGAATCGGGAAGCTGCCCTGATGGAATGTATTTACGAGGCGTCAATCCACAGGAAGGAACCCTGGAAGATCATATGAAACATGCTTATAAAAATCTGCGCAAAGCTGTTTCTGATTTTTTAAAGGAGGAAGGGATATGCCGATAGTATTGATCACTGGTGGCTCCAGAGGAATAGGAGCGCAGATGGTGCGATCGTTTTTTCATAACGGTTGGAACGTTGTGCTGAACTATCGTAGTCACAGAGAAGAGGCCGAGCAGCTTTGCCGTGAACTTCCGGGTGTTTTGGCTATACAGGCAGATGTAGCTGACCCTGAGCAGGTACAGCAGATGTTTAACCATATACATGAAATATATCCTGCGATAGATGTTTTGATCAATAATGCCGGAATTTCAAAAGCTGGGTTGTTTGAAGATTTTTCTGTGCAGGAGTGGCAGGAAATTTTTGCTGTTAATTTTTTTGGGGCGGTGTATTGTATACAACATGCATTGAAAGATATGCGAAAGCGCGGGAAAGGCAAAATTATCAATATGTCTTCTATCTGGGGGTTGAAAGGCGCTTCTTGTGAAAGCAGTTATGCAAGCACAAAAGCTGCCTTGATCGGTCTTACCAGGTCACTTGCAAAAGAATTAGGACGCAGCGGAATTTGTATTAACTGCATTGCTCCGGGCATGATTCAGACAGAGATGAATGCTGGATACTCATCGGAAACAATACAAGAATTGATGGAAGAAATCCCTGTAGGGCGAATTGGTGCACCGGAAGATGTGGCGGCATTGGCACAATTTTTAGCTTCTCCGGCAGCAGATTATATTAATGGCCAGATACTCAGCGTTGACGGAGGCTGGAATATTGTATGATGGAAATGATTATAGCAGATATGAAAAAGCAGCCGTTATACGGCTGTTTTTCTATGCCATCATAAAGAAAGGCGTGTAAAAGCACATGAATTGAAGGCGTATTCGGTTCATGATATAATACCACATACAGCATATGTAAGGAGACTGGAATGGAAATTCTTAATATAAATCATATATCCAAATCGTTTGGCATCACGCCTGTGTTGGAAAATATTTCTTTTGCAATTGGCGAAGGCGATAAAATCGGGATTATGGGAGTGAATGGAGCAGGGAAAACAACCTTATTTAAAATTATACTGGCGGAAATGGAAGCAGATGCAGGAAATGTGATCCGACAGAAAAACCTACGAATTGGTTATATGCCGCAGCAGGTGGATTATCGTTCGGATAAAACAGCTTATGAAGATACACTAAGCGTCTTTTCGGAATTTTTGCAAATGGAAGTGCGGCTGGAGGAGTTGCAGCAACAAATGGAACAAGCTCATACGGAAGAGAATATCAGCAGTTTTTCTTCGCTTCAGGAACGGTATATTGCAGAGGGTGGTCTGCTATATCGCGGCAGAGCTCGTTCCATGCTGATTGGATTGGGATTGTCGGAAGAGGAAATTGACTTGCCGATTTCGCTGCTCAGCGGCGGACAGCGAACAAGGGTGTTGCTTGCAAAGTTATTACTGACCGAGCCGGATATTTTATTGCTGGATGAGCCTACCAATCATCTGGATATTGCTGCCGTAGAATGGTTGGAAAACTTTTTGCAGGAATATCGCGGTGCGGTGATGGTTATTTCGCACGATCGATATTTTCTGGATAAATTTGTCGGACGTATTTTCGAACTGGAAAATCATCATTTGACAACGTATAAAGGAAATTATTCCGATTTTATCCGTCAGAAGGAAGAAGCGGCAATTGCTTTACAACGAGATTATGAGAAAAAATCACGAGAATTGAAGCGAATTGAAGGAATTATAGCGCAGCAAAAGCAATGGAATACCGAGCGCAGTTTAGTAACGGCCAGGCATAAGCAGAAAATGGCGGACAAGATAGCGGAATCGATTATACGTCCGGAAGATACTCCCAAGAGTATGCATCTTTCTTTGACGGCAGAACAACGTTCCGGTAATGATGTTTTAATGGTAGAGCAGGTCGGAAAAACTTTTGATGGGTTACAACTATTTTCTGATGCTTCATTTTTATTAAAAAGAGGAGAACGGGCTTTTCTGCTGGGAAGAAACGGGATTGGCAAAACGACGTTATTCCGGTTGATTTTAGGGGAACTTCCGTTGGAGGAAGGGCAAATCAGGGTTGGAGCCAAAGTTGAAATTGGTTATTATGCACAAGGGCAGGAGAAACTGCCTTTGGATAAGACGATCCTGGAAGCGGTATATATGAATACACAGGAGCAAAGCATCGGTAAAATACGGGATGTGTTGGCCTCCTTCCTGTTTGTCGGGGATGAAGTTGATAAGCAGATATCGACGCTTTCAGGTGGAGAAAAAGCAAGAGTGGCATTGGCGATTCTGATGCTTTCCGGTTGCAATTTGCTGATGCTGGATGAACCGACGAATCATTTGGATATTCCTTCTCGAGAAATATTGGAAGAAGCATTATTAAACTATAATGGGACAATTCTGGCGATTTCGCATGACCGCTATTTTATTAGAAAATTAGCGACACGAGTTCTGGAATTGGAACGCATGGGAATCACTTCCTATGAAGGCGGCTATGAGAGTTATCTGGAACAGAAGATATCTTTGCAGACGTCTACCACAACAAGGAAAAAAGAGAAAAGTTCAACAGAAGATGCCGGGGAACAGTATCGACAAAAGCGCAATCAGGAAGCAGAAAGGCGAAAAAAGCAAAATCGTTTTGCTCGTTTGGAAGAAGAGATCGCAAAATTGGAAGAAAAACTGGAAGCTGAAAAAGAGCGATTAATGCAGCCGGAGATTGCAGTCGATTATGCAAAAATTTTGGAAATAACGGAAGAGATTGGCAAGCAGGAAAAACAGTTGCAAGATTATTATACAGAATGGGAAAAATTATCCGAACAACTTTAAAATAATTGAAAGGGAAATACCCAACCCGGATTGCAAGGATAGTATTATTATGCTATGATTTTGACATATTTATCACATTTTGTCGTTTCGGGCAGGAAAAAAGAAGATGCAAGATTTATACCGTATATTGAATTACACTTTCCAAAACCCTGCTTTACTGGAACAGGCACTGACACATGCTTCCAAAGATGTCGGCTATTCCTATGAGCGATTGGAATTTTTGGGAGATGCGGTGTTAGAATTAGTGGTAAGTACTTATTTGTTCCGCAAATATCCTCAATATAATGAAGGGCAACTGACAGCGGCGAGAACCAGGCTGGTACGGGAAGAATTTCTTTCGGCATGGGCCAGGGCTCAAGGGCTGGGGCGTTTTCTTATTTTGGGAAAGGGCGAGGAACATTCCGGCGGGCGCGAAAAGAATTCTATTTTGTGCGATGTAGTAGAGTCTATCATTGGGGCAATATATTTGGATGGCGGCTTATATGCGGCAAAAGAACTAATTGGCAATATCATTGCTTTTTGCCGGGATACGCATGAGACTGTACTGGATGCAAAATCAGAGCTTCAGGAACTTTTGCAGAAATCCCCAAAGCAAATAATTACTTATCGAGTAGCCCGGAGTGAAGGACCGCCTCACGATACTACTTTTTTTGTTGATGTGTTTGTCAATGAAGAAAAGTGGGGGAGCGGTTCTGGAAAATCGAAAAAGCAAGCAGAGCAGGCCGCAGCCCGGCAGGCTTTGCAAAGCATAAATCATTTATAATTATTGAAATGTTTAGTGCAAAGGAGATAGGTATGCTGGATTTTCCCTATGTTAAGAATTCGGATCCGGAAGTCTATGAAGCAATGCAACAGGAGCTTGGACGCCAGCAGGGCAATTTGGAATTGATTGCTTCTGAAAATGTGGTATCCAAGGCGGTTATGGAGGCAATGGGATCGCATCTGACCAATAAATATGCGGAAGGTTATCCCGGAAAAAGATATTATGGTGGTTGTCAGTATGTTGATATTGTAGAAACATTGGCAATTGAGCGCGCAAAAGAAATTTTCGGTGCAGAACATGCCAATGTACAGGCACATTCCGGTGCACAGGCAAATACAGCGGTCTATTTTGCTTTGCTGAATCCAGGCGATACAATAGTCGGTATGGATCTTTCTCATGGTGGTCATTTGACGCATGGCAGCCCGGTTAATATTTCCGGTAAATATTTTAATGTGGTGCCTTACGGTGTTTCTCGAGAAACCGAGATGATCGATTACGATGCTCTGGAAAAGATTGTAAAAGATGTAAAGCCGAAAATGGTGGTGGCAGGAGCAAGTGCCTATCCAAGAGCAATTGACTTTGAGCGTTTTGCAAGAATAGCGCATGAAAATGGAGCTTATTTGATGGTTGATATGGCGCATATAGCCGGGCTGGTAGCAGCCGGAGAACATCAAAATCCTGTTCCTTATGCGGATATTGTAACCACAACAACGCATAAGACGCTGCGTGGCCCCAGAGGAGGCCTGATTCTCTGCAAAGAAGAGTTTGCAAAGCAGATAGACAAAGCTATCTTCCCGGGAATACAGGGAGGCCCGCTGATGCATACAATTGCTGCAAAAGCAGTGTGCTTTAAAGAAGCTATGCAGCCGGAATTTAAAGCTTATCAGCATCAGATTGTAAAAAATGCACAGGCCCTGGCGAATGGCCTGAAAAAGAATGGATTACGTTTGGTATCCGGGGGAACGGATAACCATGTGATGTTGGTTGATGTCCATGAAAAAGGATTGACGGGAAAGCAGGCTGAAAAACTGTTGGATCAGGCGCACATTACTGCAAATAAAAATACAATTCCTTTTGAAACGCTCAGCCCATTTAAAGCCAGCGGCATCCGTCTGGGTACTCCGGCTATTACTTCTCGTGGCTTTAAGGAAGAAGAATGTACGCTGATGGCTGATTTGATCGCGCGCATTATTTATGAAAAGGAAGCCGCGATTGAAGAGGTTGGTGCGCAGGTCAAGGAACTTTGCGCAAAATATCCTTTATATGAATAAGAAAGTAAAACTTGAAATGTAATCTTAGCCGGAAGCCGGGGATAAAAATTTCCCGGCTTCCGTGAAAAGATAGTTGACTTTTATTTTTAAAGAAGCTATAATATTTCTTGCTGATATTAGCAAATGCGACCGTGGCGGAACAGGCAGACGCGCACGTTTGAGGGGCGTGTGGGCAACCATATGGGTTCAAGTCCCATCGGTCGCACCATAGGCATCGAAGACTTTTGTTTTCGATGCTTTTTTATTAAACAGTATCATAGCGCTGTGCACTTTTCATAAAGCAATACTATGTTTGTCTTTTGAATCAAATTATGTATTTGCAGAAAAGCACTGCAACCGCAATGGTTCCAGTTTTTTTATTTGTTTTTTCCAACTATTTTTCCTTTATGACTCGGAAGTATTATCAATGTAGCTCTGCATTCAGTTGGCGATGCCCTTCTTCATTCAGCCGGAGACACGGCCATAGGCATCCGGGGTGAATGCTGTTGTAGCATAACCCAGATTTCCCTATATTGTTTTCACATTGTCTTCATTCTGGGGAGATAGGATAGCCAAGATGGTGGTGAAGGACATGTGCCCGGAGCTCTGCAGCTTTAAACCAAGCTGTCAAAATAGCTATTGCTGTGGTGCTGCTCTAGTGGGCAAAGCGTGGTGGAATGAAGAGGCCTGCTTCATGAGAGATACTTGTGGTGAGGAGTCCATGGGAATCCTGTTGGAGTACTTCATCTGTTCCATGGAACTGTCTCATTGCCGGGCTTATTTTGCGAAAAACATAGCCTTTGGTTAATGTTCATTTCTTTAAATTTATTGTATTACATATGTAACGGTTTCTTATACTTGGAAAAGGGAATGATGTATGAAGAAAGTACGGAATATCTGTGGGAAGGCTTTGTTGCTGCCCCGTTGCACAGTACCTCTGCTGCTTACAGGTTGCGACGCGAGTGAAGAAATGTAGGAGGAACTATTCGCATAGATTGCCGAAAACAGTGTGTAGCTCACAGTTGTGAACGCAAGTGGATACTCCGTGTATCGG
>QANA01000051.1:0-7195 GCA_003149735.1 Clostridiales bacterium
CCTCTTCTATGACGAACACCTCTTACACAACCGATTTCCATCAATCTCTTGATGTTCAGGTTGATTTCTCTTCTGAGATCGCCTTCTACATGATAGTTTTTATCTATATATTCTCTGATCTTGGTGGCGTCATCCTCAGAGAGATCTTTTACTCTGATATCCGGATCAACGCCTGTTGCAGCAAGAATATCCTGAGAAGACTTCAGACCAATGCCGTATATATAGGTAAGGCCAATTTCAATACGCTTCTCTCTTGGCAAGTCTATTCCGGCAATACGTGCCATTAACTTCTACCTCCGGTTTAATTTCTTTTGATATTCCATATATACATAAGCATTGGTTAAAAAGATAACGCAATATGGATATACAAATTAGCATATATCCATACAGCCGCTGCGTATATATTTATAACTTCTGCTTAATGGTAGGATATGTCAGGAACGGGAACCCTGTCTCTGTTTATGCTTGGGGTTCTCGCAGATCACCATTACTTTACCATTGCGCTTAATGACTTTGCATTTTTCGCAGATTGGTTTAACAGACGGTCTAACTTTCATTTTGCGTACCTCCTGGGTAAAATGATTTCAGCAATTCAGAATTTCTGAAATCACAACATGCGCGATAAAATATAAGACTGCGCACTTTTATATTTTATCTGTCTTTTGCAGTAATTGCAATGTTTTTTTTTAAAATTTTTACAAATTTTCTCGATAATATCAGCGAAAATCAGTTTTTTCCTCTCCAGATGATTCTTCCTCTGGATAAATCATAAGGGGAAAGCTCAACTGTCACCTTATCACCCGGCAAAATCCGAATATAATTCATTCTAAGTTTTCCGGAAATGTGGGCCAATACCTTATGCCCATTTTCTAATTCCACTTCAAATGCAGCATTGGGATAAGCTTCTGTAACAATTCCCTCGACTTCGATTACATCACTTTTAGACAAGCTATTTCTCCTTACTTATTTCTATCGCCGTTATACGGTCGAGCGCATTTCTTATTTCCGCATCCAAAAGGGGAGCCCCTTTTTCAATCGCTTCTGCGATCTCAGTTGCAACATAAGGTCTGCAGAGCAAATGTTTTTTCTTTTTCAGCTTCGGTCTTTCCAGTTTACGAGTTGCTCCATCTGTCAGCAGAACATATTCTTCATTTACAATCCCATAGATGATGAAATATCGGTTTTTGCCTCGTCCGGCCTTTGCCTTGCAAACTCTCCCGATGCACAAATTATCATTCATACAATTCCTCATGCAATCGTTAAAATGCTGCAGGGGCCATCTTCTGTAATCACGATGGTATTCTCATAATGGGCAGACAAACTGCCATCTCGCGTAGAAGCAGTCCATCCATCGGGTGCAACCACCACTCTATGAGTCCCCAGCGTAAGCATCGGCTCAATAGCAATCACCAAACCGGGACGCATAACCGGCCCTTTTCTGGATGTGCTGAAATTAGGAACCTCGGGATCCTCATGTAAATCCTGGCCTAACCCATGACCTACATATTCTGTAACAACACCCAAATCATATGCTCTTGCATGTTGCTCTACAGCTTTGCTGATATCTCCGATTCGATTGCCTGCCACAGCTTTTTCGATTCCTTTAAAAAAGGATTCCTCTGTAACTCGGATCAACATTTCGGCTTCAGGTGAAATATTGCCTACACCAACTGTACGGGCCATATCCGAATGATATCCATGCAGATAGGCTCCCATATCGATGCTGACAATATCTCCTTCTTCCAATCGGCGCTTTCCCGGTATCCCATGAACAATTTGCTCATTGATTGAGATACATGCCGTTCCCGGAAAACCACCGTATCCTTTAAAAGAAGGCTTGGCGCCCGCTCCCACAATATAGTGATATGCAATTGCATCCAGCTCTGCGGTTGTAATGCCCGGTTCTACAGCCGCCAACACTTTATCCATTGCTGCAGCCGCAATCAGTGCAGCTTCCCGCATCCGCTTGATTTCTTCTGCCGATTTTAAATTGATCATTTTACACGCTCGATAATTTCAGAAATTGCATCCACTTTCGTCTGAATATCGCCATTTGCATCAATATCATGCACCAGGCCTTTCGCCTTATAATATTCAACCAAAGGGGCTGTTTCTGCCAGATATACATCAAAACGTTTACGAATCGTCTCTTCTGTATCATCTGCTCTAGTATAAAGTTCTCCACCGCATTTTTCGCAGGTCTCTTCTTTATACCAACTGACGTTATAAACTGCGCCGCACTGCCGGCACAATCTACGTCCGCCAATACGCTCTACTACCACATCCACCGTTGTGTACAGATTAATTACTGCATCGATTTTTGCAATCGCATCCAATGCTTCTGCCTGTGCAACCGTACGGGGAAATCCATCGAACATAATGCCTGCCTGTGTCTTGGAAAGTCTGCCTTTGACCATATCAATGATCACACTGTCAGGAACCAGCTTGCCTTCTTCAATATACTGTTTTGCAAGCTTGCCTAACTCAGTGCCCTTCTTCATCTCTTCACGGAGCATATCGCCCGTGGAGAGATGTTCAAGGCCGGCAGTGGCTACCAGTTTAGAGGCAACCGTGCCTTTTCCTGCACCGGGAGGGCCAAGAAAAATCAAGTTCATCCTGCTTCTCCTTAGTTTAAAAAGCCCTTGTAATGGCGCATCATCATTTGCGCTTCCAACAACTGCGCCGTTTCCAATGCAACGCTTACCATAATCAACAACCCAGTTGCACTAAATGTGGAAGTAAGCTTGGTAATTTGAGTAAACAATGTGGGGATTACCGCCAAAATTGCCAGGAATACTGCTCCGAACAAGGTCAGCTTGCTAAGAATTCTGGAAAGATAATCCGAAGTGGGCTTTCCAGGGCGAATACCCGGAATAAACCCGCCGTACTGCTGAATATTCTTAGATACATCTACCGGATTGAACGCAATCTGAGAATAGAAATAGGTGAAGAAGATAATCAGCACGGCATAAATCAGTGCATATAATACACTGCCCGTTCCAAGGAATTTAGTATACCATGTATAGAAAGCACTATTGGGCCAGAACTGCGCAACCATAGCCGGGAACTGTACAAAAGTCATTGCAAAAATAATCGGCATAACACCGGATTGGTTTACCTTTATCGGAATAAAAGTAGCCTGACCGCCGTACATTTTTCTTCCAACCACACGTTTTGCATACTGCACCGGAACTCTGCGTTCTCCCTGATCCACATAGGTAATGGCAGTAATAATCACCAACACACCAATGATGACGCCGATAAATGCCAGAATACTCAGTTCTCCGGAAATCATTGCAGAAATCAGAGAAATCGCCTGACCGGGAACTTCCGCAACCAAACCTGTGAAAATAAGCAATGAAATACCATTGCCAATACCTTTTTGGTTAATTTGTTCACCCATCCACATCATCAAGGCTGTACCTGCCGTCAGGCACAGGAAGATGGTGATATAATTGAAGAGATCGGTAGACTCTACTGCACTGCTGCCCAAGCCCCACAAAATACCGACTCCCTGAATGAGGCCCAGTGCGACTGCAACATATCTTGTAATCTTGGAAATTTTTTTCTGACCATCTTCACCATCTTTGGAAAGTCGTTCCAAAGCAGGAATTGCAATGGTCAACAGATTCATTACAATGGACGCATTCAAATAAGGAGAAATGCCCAATGCAAAAATAGACATGTTTTCCAAGCCGCCACCGGACATCATGTTGAGAAACTCGAGAGCTGTATAGCTCCCGACAGATTCTGCAACATAGGATGCGTTTACACCCGGAACCGGAATGATAACGCCAACGCGGTATATGAGAAGCATGAAGATTGTATAGAGGATCTTTTTTCTCAGATCCGCGATTTTCCATGCATTTCCCAGCGTTTTAAACATCTTAAATCTCCTCTGCTACGCCGCCTGCAGCGACAATTTTCTCCTGGGCCGACTTAGTGAACTTTGCTGCTTTAACCGTCAGCTTTTTATCCAGTTCACCATCACCCAAGATTTTCAGGCCATCATTAATTTTGCTGATGAACCCGATTTCCTTGAGGAATTCAGCTGTGATGACTGTGCCATCTTCAAACACGCTCAGCTCTTCCACATTGAGAGTGGTGTACTGCTTTGCAAAAATGTTTTTGAATCCACGCTTGGGGATTCTTCTCATAATAGGCATCTGGCCGCCTTCAAAGCCCGGGCGCACACCACCACCGCTTCTGGCATTCTGGCCTTTCTGGCCTTTGCCAGCCGTGGTTCCCAATCCAGAACCGCTACCACGGCCAAGGCGCTTGGGGGATTTTCTAGAGCCTACAGCTGGTTTTAATTCATGTAATTTCATTGAAAATGCCCTCCTCAGATTTCTTCGACTGCTACCAGATGCTTTACTTTATTGATCTGGCCCTTGATCGAATCATTTGCTTCCTTTACTACAGACTGGCCAACCTTCTTGAGGCCGAGTGCATGCACTGTGCCAATCTGATCTTTCGGACATCCGATTGTGCTCTTTTTCAGAGTGACTTTTAACTGCATATTGATGTCCTCCTATTAGTCCAAGGTTACGCCACGCAGGCGCTCAACCTGTTCTTTTGTCTTCAGCTGTGCAAGGCCGGCGATCGTTGCCTTAACGGTGTTGATCGGGTTATTGGAGCCATAAGACTTTGCCTTGATATCCTTAATTCCGGCCAATTCCAGCACTGCTCTTGCATGGTTGCCGGCAATAACGCCAGTACCTACGGCGGCAGGCATTATCAGAATGTTACCTCTGTTAAATTTGCCCTGCACTCTGTGCGGAATTGTGGTACCATCACGGCTGACAGTAATCATATTGCGCTTTGCGCTCTCTTCTGCCTTACGGATAGCTTCAGGAATTTCGGCTGCTTTGCCCTGGCCGCAACCAACATGACCATTCTCATCGCCGACTACTACCAGTGCGGAGAATCTCATATTACGACCACCTTTTACGGTCTTTGCAACTCTGTTTACAGAGACAAGTCTCGTTTTTAAATCCAGTTCTCTGGCATCTATACGCTGCTGCAACTTACGTTCCTCCTTATAACTTCAGCCCGGCTTCTCTTGCACCTTCTGCAAGAGCTTCCACTCTGCCGTGGTAGATATATCCGCCACGATCGAATACGGCTTCATTAATGCCTTTTGCAAGAGCAAGTTTTGCGGCCTTTTCGCCGACAATTTTTGCTGCTTCGGTTTTGGTCTTGCCTTCGAGAGAAGCTGCAAGATCCTTATCCATCGTGGATGCTGCTGCAAGTGTATGCCCGATGCTGTCATCAATAATCTGTACATAGATATTGCTCAAGCTTCTATACACAGCCATTCTGGGACGGCTTGCCGTACCGCTGATCTTGTTGCGAATACGCTGATGACGTTTCTGACGCACCGCATTCTTATCAATTTTATTGATCATATTACTCTACGGACCTCCCTTACATACCAGATTTGCCTTCTTTGAGTGCTACATACTCGCCTGCATAGCGAATACCTTTACCCTTATAAGGCTCCGGCGGCTTAATTGCGCGAATATCTGCTGCAACCTGGCCAACCATCTGTTTGTCAATACCCTTGATGATAATCTGCGTCTGGCTGGGAACTTCAAAAGAGATTCCTTCTTTGGGCTCTACTTCTACAGAATGCGTAAACCCAATATTCAGCACCAGTTTTTTACCGGAAAGCTGAGCTCTGTAACCAACGCCGACAATTTCCAGTTCCTTCGAATAGCCTTCGTTTACGCCACGTGCCATATTGGCAATCATTGCTCTGGTCAGGCCATGAAGGGCTCTGATTTCCTTATCATCAGAAGCGCGAGAAACGCTGATAACGTTTCCATCCAACTTAATTTCTACTTTATTACTGAACTTCTGCTTAAGCTCACCCTTAGGTCCTTTTATTACGACCTCATTGCCGGGATTAACCTCGGCCGTTACGTTAGCGGGAAGCTCGACAGGAAGTCTGCCTATTCTTGACATAGTATCTGCACCTCTCCTTATTTATTCCGAGCTTACCAAATGTAAGCGAGTACTTCGCCGCCTACTGCGCTCTTTCTTGCTTCCGCATCAGTCACAACGCCTTTGGATGTAGAAATCACTGCAATACCCAGGCCACTTAAAACCTTGGGAATTTCGTTCTTTCTGGCATATACTCTCAGGCCTGGCTTGCTGATTCTCTTCAGGCCGGAAATAACGCTTTCTCCGTTGGGGCCATACTTGAGTTTGATTTTCAGGGTTCCCTGTACGCCATCTTCCTCCAGTTCGCAGCCTTTAATAAAGCCTTGCTCCAACATGTTCTGAGCGATAGAATTTTTCATTTTGGAAGCAGGCATCTCAACGATGTCTTTCTTTGCCACCAAAGCATTGCGAATGCGTGTAAGCATATCAGCTATAGGATCTGTAACAGGCATCTATTTTTCCTCCTTTACCAGCTGGCTTTTTTCACGCCAGGGATCTGTCCCTTATAAGCCAGTTCTCTAAAACATACACGGCAAATTCCGTATTTTCTGAGAACAGAGTGGGGGCGTCCGCAGATACGGCATCTGCTGTATTCTCTGGTAGAGAACTTGGAGCCTCTCTGCTGCTTCAATATCATGCTCTTCTTAGCCACTTACTGTTCCTCCTTACTTAATAAAAGGCATTCCCATGAATGTCAAGAGCTCACGAGCTTCTTCGTCAGTCTTAGCAGTCGTAACAATTACGATATCCATACCACGAATCTTTTCCACCTTGTCGAAATCGATTTCGGGGAAGACCAACTGTTCGCGAAGCCCCAGTGCGTAGTTTCCTCTGCCGTCAAACGAGTTGGCAGAAACACCACGGAAGTCTCTGATGCGCGGAATAGCAATACTGATCAGCTTATCCACGAATTCATACATTCTATCGCCTCTGATCGTAACTTTGGCACCGACCTTCATACCTTCACGCACTTTAAAGTTTGCTACGGATTTCTTTGCCAGAGTTACAACCGGCTTCTGTCCGGAAATATCAGTCAGCTCTGCAAGGGCGGATTCCAGTGCCTTGGGGTTATCCTTGATATCTCCCATACCCATGTTGATGACTACTTTTTCCAGCTTGGGAACTTGCATTACGCTCTTGTAGTTGAACTTCTGCATCATAGCGGGAACAATTTCCGCTTTGTAAGTATCTTTCAGTCTAGGCAATTTCGGTTCCTCCCTTCTGCTTATTTGCCGATGGTTGCGCCGCA
>QANA01000051.1:10607-18291 GCA_003149735.1 Clostridiales bacterium
TTGATATCTCCCATACCCATGTTGATGACTACTTTTTCCAGCTTGGGAACTTGCATTACGCTCTTGTAGTTGAACTTCTGCATCATAGCGGGAACAATTTCCGCTTTGTAAGTATCTTTCAGTCTAGGCAATTTCGGTTCCTCCCTTCTGCTTATTTGCCGATGGTTGCGCCGCATTTCTTGCATACGCGAACCTTTTCGCCGTTCTCCTGCACCTTTACCGCTACGCGGACACCCTTCTCGCACTTATTGCAATACAGCATGACATTGGATGCATCGATCGGCGCTTCCTTCTTAAGGATGCCGCCCTGATTACCCTGGCCGCGCGGCTTGGTATGTCTGCTGACGATATTGACACCCTCAACAACAACTCTGCCTGCCTCCGGCATAGCTACCAGAACTTTGCCCTTTTTGCCCTTATCCTTACCCGTGATTACTACTACGGTATCGTCTTTTCTTACATGTAATTTTGCCATTTCAAAGACCCCGCTTTCTTACAGTACTTCAGGAGCAAGAGAGGCGATTTTGACAAATCCTTCATCTCTGACTTCTCTAGCCACAGGCCCAAAAATACGAGTTCCTCTGGGCTGTTTGTTATTATCAATAATCACTGCGGCATTTTCATCGAACTTGATATAAGAGCCGTCTGCTCTCTTTACACCGCTCACGCTTCTGACGATAACCGCCTTGACAACATCTTTCTTTTTCACGATGCCGCCAGGAGCTGCCGTCTTAACGGAAGCAATGATCACGTCTCCGATGTTGGCCGTTCTTCTCATAGATCCGCCGAGTACCTTGAAGCACTGGATAGTCTTTGCTCCGGAGTTATCGGCAACCTTCAAATATGTTTGCGGCTGAATCATTTATACGCTCCTCCTATCCGTTATTTTGCTTTCTCGACGATCCCGACGAGTCTGAAATATTTATCTTTGCTGTAGTGACGTGTTTCCATAATCGTTACTACGTCGCCTACGCTGGCCTCACCCTTCTCATCATGTACTTTAAACTTTTTAGAATAGTGAACTGCCTTTTTGTAAATGGGGTGCTTTTTGACTTCGTCAACACGGACGACAATCGTTTTCTCCATTTTTGTGCTTACAACTTCGCCCATTCTGACTTTGCGAAGATTTCTTTCTTGCCCTTCCATAAAGCTTTTCTCCTTTCACGCTTATTTGCCGGCGGCATTCAGTTCGCGTTCTCTAAGAACAGTCTTTACTCTGGCAATATCTCTTTTGATATCCCTGATGCTTAAGGGATTCCCGAGCTGCCCCGTTGCCTTCTGGAAGCGCAGGTTGAAGAATTCTGTCTTAAGATCGCCGAGTTTTGTATTAAGCTCTTCGACAGTCATTTCTCTTAACTCTTTAGCCTTCAACTTGCTCACCGCCTTCTTCTATGTTTTCTCTCTTGACAAATTTGCATTTGATCGGAAGCTTATTGGCAGCAAGCCGCAGAGCTTCTCTCGCCGTCTCTTCCGGGACTCCTGCAATTTCAAACAGAACTCTGCCCGGTTTTACAACAGCTACCCAATATTCCGGAGCACCTTTACCAGAACCCATTCTGGTCTCAGCAGGCTTCTGCGTGATCGGCTTATCCGGGAAAATTTTAATCCATACCTGGCCGCCTCTTCTGGTGTAACGCGTCATGGCGATACGGGCTGCCTCAATCTGATTGCTGGTGATCCAAGAAGGCTGTGTAGCCATCAGGCCATACTCACCGTAGGAAACGAAATTACCGCGCTGAGCCTTGCCCTTCATGCGGCCTCTAAAGACTCTTCTATGCTTAACTCTTTTTGGCATTAACATGTCTTCTTCCTCCCTCCTGGTTTCTTCTCTCTCTTCTGGGCTCGTTCATTCCTTTTGCTCTTTCCTTCAGGGGATTCTGCAAAACTTCACCCTTATATGCCCATACTTTTACGCCAATCTTACCATAAGTAGTATCGGCTTCTGCAAAACCATAGTCGATATCTGCACGAATCGTCTGCAGCGGAATGCTGCCTTCATGATAAGATTCGCTTCTAGCAATGTCGGCACCGCCAAGTCTGCCGCCAACCGTAATCTTAATGCCTTTCAGGCCGCTTCTCATTGCACGGCCAATGCACTGCTTCATAGCTCTTCTGAAGGCGATACGGCGCTCAAGCTGCTGTGCAACGTTCTCGGCAACCAGCTGTGCATCCATGTCCGGTCTTCTTACTTCCACCACATTGAGCACTACCGCTTTGCCAGTCAGCTTAAGCAGATCTGCTCTCAGAGCTTCCATGCCTGCGCCTTTCTGGCCAATCACCATACCGGGCTTTGCCGTATAAATAGTTACGGAAACCTTGTTTGCAGCTCTCTCGATTTCAATCTTGGAGATACCAGCCTCATAATGTTTTTTCTTTATGAATTTTCTGATTTTATCATCTTCCACGATGAAATCAGCAAACTGGCCTTTCTTGGCCATCCATCTAGAGTCCCAATCCTGAATGACGCCGACTCTAAAACCATGCGGATTTACTTTCTGGCCCATTATTTTACCTCCTTAACCTCATCAAGAATGATCGTAATATGGCTGCTTCTCTTAAGAATCTGCATTGCTCTGCCGCGTGCTCTGGGCTGGAAACGCTTGAGCGTGGGGCCCTGATCAGCATAAACTTCCGCCACATACAAATTATCCTTGGAGAGTTCCAGGTTGTTCTCGGCATTTGCTACTGCGCTGTTCAGCACTTTCAGCACAGGTTCGCAGGCAGCTCTCTGCGTAGCCATCAGGATTGCTTTTGCCTGTGCAACGCTCTTGCCGCGAATCAGGTCGACAACGAGTTTCACCTTAGTGGGGGAGATTCTGATATATTTTGCTACCGCTCTGGGACGCGTATCTTTTGTTGCCTGTCTCTTTGCGGCTTTTTCTCTTTCACGTGTTGCCATCTTTATCCTCCTCCCTTATCTCTTCTTGGCGGCCTTATCGCCCGCATGGCCTCTGTAGGTGCGGGTGGGAGCAAATTCGCCCAGCTTATGGCCGACCATATCTTCTGTTACATATACAGGAACAAATTTTCTGCCATCATGCACAGCGATTGTATGAGATACCATATCCGGGAAAATCGTGGATGCTCTAGACCATGTCCGTAATACTTTCTTTTCGTTCCTTTCATTCATCTGCTGTATACGCTGCAGCAGCTTTTTTTGTATAAAAGGCCCTTTTTTGACCGATCTGCTCATTTAATAATAACTCCTTCCTTGCTCATGCCGATAGCTTATTTCGCATCTCTGCGACGTACGATAAGTCTATTGGATTTGTTCTTTTTCTTTCTCGTCTTATAGCCACGAGTAGGCTGACCCCAAGGAGAAACAGGGCCGGGTCTGCCAGTGGGTGCCTTACCATCACCACCACCATGCGGGTGGTCTACCGGGTTCATTGCCGAACCTCTGACTGAAGGACGAATACCCAGATTGCGTGTCTTACCGGCTTTTCCCAGCTTCACATTGGCATTGTCAACGTTGCCAACCTGGCCAATCGTCGCCTTTGCATTCATGGGAACCAGACGAACTTCACCGGAAGGAAGACGAACTTGTGCATAAGCCCCTTCTTTCGCCATCAGCTGAGCTGCATTACCTGCGCTTCTTGCCAACTGGCCGCCTTTACCGGGCTTCATTTCAATATTGTGAATCATGGTACCCACGGGGATATCTTTGATTTCCAATGCATTGCCGGGCTTAATATCCGCAGTTTCTCCGGAAATAACCGTGTCACCCACCTTCAGGCCGATCGGAGCCAATATATATCTCTTTTCGCCATCTGCATAATGGAGCAGAGCAATATTTGCAGATCTACCGGGATCGTATTCGATGGTTGCTACTTTTGCAGGTACGCCGTCTTTATTGCGCTTGAAATCGACCAGACGGATTTTCTGCTTGTTGCCGCCACCGATATGACGTACTGTAATACGGCCATGGGCATTACGACCGCCTGTCTTTCCCTTGCTGATCAGCAGGGACTTTTCAGGCTTTGTGCAGGTAATCTCTTCGTATGTAGAAACGGCCATTCCTCTTCTACCGGGAGAAGTAGGTTTATAATTTTTAATTGCCATCGTTTATTCCTCCTTACTGAATCATGCTCTCGAAGAATTCGATGGGCTTGGAGTCTTCCTTCAGTGTGATAACAGCTTTTTTAACCTTTGCTGTTCTGCCGCTGGTATAACCCTGTCTCTTTTCCTTGCCCTTGTGAATCAGCGTATTAACGCTGTCTACCTGGACGCCGAAAATCTCTTCGACTGCTTTTTTGATTTCAACCTTATTCGCATCGATTGCAACTTCAAAGCTGTATTTCTTGAGCGGGATCTGGTCGTAGCTCTTTTCCGTCAAGACCGGCCCGCGGATGATATCATGTAAGTTTTTCACAGCGCATAAACCTCCTCGACTTTTCTTGCAGCCGCCTCAGTCACGATCAGGCTGTCGCAATTCACGATGTCATAAACGCCGATCGCTCCGACTATGCCGGTCTGTACTGTGGGGATGTTGTTCGCTGCTCTGCAAACGAGTTCATTCTTTTCCTCGGTTACAATCAACACCTTCTTGGCAGCTTTGAGATTTTCCAAAACCTTGGTGATTTCCTTTGTCTTTCCGGCCTCCAAAGAGAGTTCCTTAACGACAATCATTTCAGCATCCGCAACTTTCATGGAAAGCGCGCTCTTCATAGCCAAAGCTTTGATCTTCTTATTTACTTTCTTATCGTAATCTCTGGGCTTCGGAGCAAATACGATACCACCATGTCTCCACTGGGGAGCACGCGTAGAACCCTGTCTTGCCCGGCCTGTCCCTTTCTGGCGCCAGGGCTTGATGCCGCCTCCGCTCACTTCGCTGCGGAACAGTGCGGACTGAGTGCCCTGCCGTGCTGCAGCATTATGTGCCACAACAACCTGATGAATCGCAGATGCGTTGACTTCGATGCCGAACACTGCATCATTCAACATGATTTCTCCGGCTACGCTGCCATCCTGATTATAAACATTTACATTAGGCATTTACTGATTCCTCCTTCCAATCATGTTACGCTCTTGTAGACTTTTTAATTGTAAGGAGCTGGCCCTTTGCGCCAGGTACTGAGCCTTTAATTAAGAGCATATTTTTCTCAGCATCTACTCCAACGACTTCAACATTGATAATCGTGCGCTGCACGGCACCCATGTGGCCAGGCATTTTCTTCGTCTTAAAGACTCTGCCGGGATAAGATTTCGCACCCATGGAGCCCTGACCTCTGTGGTATTTGGAACCATGCGTCATCGGGCCTCTGTGCTGGCCCCATCTTTTAATTGCGCCGGCATAACCCTTACCTTTGGAAACACCGCTTACATCCACCTTGTCGCCATTTTCAAATACGTCGACCTTGATGGTGTCGCCCACTTTAAATTCTTCGGCAGTGCGGAATTCTCTCAAATATTTCTTAACTGCCAAACCGGCCTTTTTGAACTGACCTGCCGCAGGCTTGTTAACCAAGGATTCTCTGATATCACCAAAGCCAACCTGCACTGCTGCATATCCATCAGATTCTTCCGTTTTGACCTGTGTAACTACACAGGGGCCAGCTTCGACTACTGTGACGGGAATCATCGCGCCATCTTCAGTGAAGATCTGCGTCATTCCTACTTTTTTACCTAAAATAGCTTTCAGCATTGTTTACCTCCTACACTTCCGGATTAAAGCTTGATCTCAATATCAACACCGGCGGGTAAGTCCAAACGCATCAGTGCATCAGTTGTCTTTGCGTTTGCTTCCAGTATGTCAATAAGCCGCTTATGCGTGTTGATCTGGAACTGTTCCCGGGAGTCTTTATATTTATGCGTTGCTCTCAGGATGGTTACGACCTCTTTTTCCGTAGGGAGCGGGATAGGGCCCGAAATTTTCGCACCTGTGCGCTTTGCCGTCTCCACTATCTTGGATGCTGACTGATCGATCAGATTGTGATCATATGCTTTTAATTTGATTCTGATCCTCTGGCTTGCCATTCTTTTTTGTTCCTCCTAAACCGTGCGCCGATACACGCTTCCGCGTGTGCCGCACCATTTTTTTAAGCAAATGCCTGAAGCATTTGCTCTTCCTTCCACCTTAACGCCAAATTTTAAAGTGGATTAGGGCGCCCATCCAGTGGGCTGTTTTCTTCGCAGAAATTACCCGGAATGGCCTCCGGCAACCTTCTTACGAAGCCTGTGCATGATAACACAGCTTTATTATTATATATCACACGTATTTCATTTGCAATACCCTTTTTCATCTTTTTTTGCTTATTTTATGGGATTTTATTGCCTTATGAACGGTTGCGTTCAAAGCTTAAGTACTCATTCCCCCGGAACCGCAGCATTCCTTCGTCCCCTTCTGCCAGCAAACCGTATTCCTGCCCTGTTACGGCAAATTCGCTCCTGTCCCCGCTGGGAAATTGAAAAGTCACCCAGTATCGAGTAACCCCACTGGAAGTGTGCATCGTGTGATGGGCATCAAAATTGGTAGTATCTCCGGAATAGGAACTGCGCTTGCAAACCACTTTTGCGCTCACATCCAGTATGGGCGACGCATGGTTTTTGCGGTTATTTGCAATACTTTTTACAATGCTGTATACAAACACTCCCAACATCAAAGCAAATACGATGAAGAATAGTACAAAAAAAATATCAATACCGCCAAATCCAAACATATTTCCTTCCCTTTCCATTATATATAACGAGCAGCCGCCAGAAAACCGACGGCTGCCCTGATGATATTTTACTCAATAATGCTGGCTACAACGCCGGAACCAACGGTTCTGCCGCCTTCACGAATTGCGAAGCGCAGTCCCTGCTCGATTGCGATGGGCGTGATCAGCGTGATCTCCATGCGAATGTTATCGCCGGGCATTACCATCTCTACGCCTTCCGGCAACTTGATTACACCGGTTACGTCGGTCGTTCTGAAGTAGAACTGCGGACGATAGCCATTGAAGAACGGTGTATGTCTGCCACCCTCTTCCTTGGTCAGTACGTATACCTCGGAATTGAAGTGCGTATGCGGATGAATTGAACCGGGTTTCGCCAATACCTGGCCTCTCTCGATTTCGTTTCTCTGTACGCCTCTCAGCAGCAAACCAATGTTGTCGCCTGCAATTGCCTGCTCCAGAATCTTACGGAACATCTCTACGCCCGTAACTACGATATTTCTCGTCTCATGCGTCAAGCCGACCAGCTCTACCGTATCCTGTACCTTTACTGCGCCTCTCTCTACTCTGCCGGTTGCTACCGTGCCACGGCCGGTAATCGAGAAGACGTCCTCTACCGGCATCAGGAAGGGCAGGTCAGATGCTCTCTCGGGTGTCGGAATGTAGTTATCTACTGCTTCCATCAACTCCAGAATGCATGCGCACTCGGGATCCGTCGGTTCTCCTCCGGAAATCATGTGGTTCAGTGCATTCAGTGCGGAACCCTTGATCATCGGAATCTCATCGCCCGGGAAGTCATACTCGGAAAGCAGATCTCTTACTTCCATCTCTACCAGCTCAAGCAGCTCTTCGTCGTCTACCATATCTACCTTGTTCAGGAATACGATCAGGTATTTTACGCCTACCTGTCTTGCCAGCAGAATGTGCTCTCTCGTCTGCGGCATCGGACCGTCTGCTGCAGATACAACCAGAATTGCTCCGTCCATCTGCGCTGCGCCCGTGATCATGTTCTTTACATAGTCTGCGTG
>QANA01000056.1:0-23283 GCA_003149735.1 Clostridiales bacterium
GCAATAATCCTAAGTATAATGTAGTGCGTGCGCGTATTAACAGCGGAGATCTTAACGGTGCAGAAGCCCTGCTGGACGCAATGCAGGAACAGGATGCGGAGTGGCATTATCTGAAAGGGATTATTTTGCTGCGCAAGGGCTGGCAGGATGGTGCAAGGCAGCATTTTGCCATGGCATATAATATGCAGCCGGATAACCGGGAATACGCCAGAGCATATCAATCCATCAATCAGATGGGTGGATTCCGAAACTTTTATGGCAACACGGCAGAGAGCGATTGCGGTGTCTGCGATGTCTGTACGGGTATGATGCTGTTGGATTTATGCTGTGGCCGGCGCTGTTGCTGAAGGTAAGAAAACGATGAAAGATTTTTCTAAAAAAACATATCAAATCAGTCTGGGAGCAATGTTGACCGTGCTTTCGCTGTTGACGCTCTATTTGTCGGCGGTATTGCCGGCCGGGCAACTGACGCTGTATTTTTTAAGTGCCGTATTTATCGCACCTATGCTTTATGAAAGACAGCCCAGAGCTGCATTTCTGGTTTATGTGACAACCAGTGTGCTGAGCCTGCTGATCATGCCCGGAATGATTCTCAGTTTGCCCTATATTTTGTTATTTGGGCATTATGGCATCGGGAAATATTTGATTGAGGAGAATTGCCATCGCAAACGCGCTTATTTATATAAATGGATTTATTATAACATTTGTATGATATTGATCTATTTCACTTGCTTTCAGGCGGTGGCAGGTGAAGCGTTGCGCAGCCTGGCCTGGCCATGGTTGTTGGTTGGCGCGCAGGTGGCCTTTGTGATATTTGATTTTCTGTATTCTAGAGTAATTGTATTGTATAAACGCTATATTCGCCGGGCATTGATCGGAAACTGAGGGGGAAGAAAATGCTGTATTCCATTTATAAGGTGCTGGCGGCAGGCATGAAATACTGGTTTCTGTGTCTGGCGGTGCTGATTGTAATGCTGCTTATCTCTGTTTCCAAAAAGGAATATCGGGAGCGACGGGCAGTGCTGGGGGAGATCGGTCAGTATGTTGGCTATCTGGAAATTGTGGGTGGATTACCGGAAGCGCAGGGAACGAGAATCGGTGTTGCACGGGATAATACGATTGGCAGCGGCAGAAGGGCGGATATTGTCATCCGACATTCGTCGGTTCAGCGCGCGCATGCATTGTTATATATGCAGAATGGAAAACTGATTCTTTCGCCGTTGGACAAAGGAATTACACAGATCAACGGCCGACGGGCGAATCAAGCCTATGCAGTGCATACCGGGGACGTCATTTCCTTCGGCAGAGTGGAAACACGGGTGTTTATACGGCCGGAGCTGGAGCAAACCATATGATAAAATTAAGTAAACGAAGTACCAAAGCAATTTTGCTGCTGCAGCAGATTTTTATATTATCGGCCTTTGGATTGCTGACAATCCGAAATGGAGAAGTCGATTGGCTGGCGGCCGGTGTAGGAGCGGCGCTCTGTGTATTCAATTTGCTGCAGTATAACATTTTGAAAGTGGCATTTCGCCATCTGGATCGGTTTGTATTGTTGGCGGCCCAGTTTTTGTGGTCGGTAGGATTAATCGTCATTTATCGTATACGAGCGGATTATGCCATTAAGCAGGGCATTATTTTGATGGGCAGTACCATAGTAATGGTTATTGTAATGCTGATCATCCGCAGCAGTAAAGATTTCGGAAAATGGAATTGGGTATTTATGCTGCTGGCAATTGCACTGTTGGGCAGTACCTTAATTCTTTCGCGAACGATTGGCGGCGCAAAAAACTGGATTGATCTTGGACTGTTTTCTTTTCAGCCCAGCGAATTTGCCAAAATTCTTTTTATCATGGGATCGGCTTATTTTCTTTCTACCAGAGAGAAGCTGTTTTCTTTTATTCCCTATATCGGTTTTACCGGTATTTGTGTGGTATTGCTGGTAGCGGCCAAAGAATTAGGAACAGGTCTGCTGCTGAGCGGTACTTTTCTGATTCTTTTCTTTGCGGCAACGGGAAGGGTATTGTTGACGCTGCTGGGAGTAGGAGTGTTTGGAGCAGGCGCTTATGCCAGCTATCATATATTCTCGCATGTGCGGACACGCGTGGAAGTCTGGCTGGATCCGTGGGCGAGTTATAATGATCAGGGGTATCAGATCGTGCAGGGGCTGATGGCGCTGGCCAGCGGCGGTTTATTTGGCGTGGGCCTGGGCAATGGGATGCCAGGGGTAATCCCTGCCAGTCATACAGATTATATTTTCAGTGTGATTGGAGAAGAATTCGGAATTCTCTTTGCCGGAGTAGTGATTGTGTTTTATCTGGTGTTTATTGTACGAGGCATGTTGATTGCACTGAATGCGGAGAATACGTATGATGCGCTGCTGATTTTTGGCTGTACTTGTATGCTTTCTCTGCAGGGATTTATTATCATTGGCGGAGTGATTAAGCTGATTCCGCTTACAGGTATTACACTTCCTTTTGTCAGTTACGGCGGCAGTTCGCTGCTTTCCTCGATGATACAGCTGGGTATTATTGAAGGTGTGGCTATCAAGAATGGAAAGCGGGAAGAAAAGGAACTGCGCATGATGGGAGCGGATATGGTATGAAAAACGAACAAAAATTCAGAAACAATATGCGTTTTTCCATGGGCTTTTTTGTGACGCTTTTTATAGTGCTCATTGTATACATGGGCTATTCAGTGATTAAAAACGGTGCAGCCTGGTATGCCACACCGTATAATCCACGCATTGCCAATGCCCGCCAGAATATTAATGGAGGGACGATCTATGATCGCAATGGAGTGGCACTGGCATGGAGCGAAGGGACGACTCGGAAATACCACGAAAATAAATCTATCCGCCGAGCCTGTTCCCATGTGGTAGGCGATATTTATGGGAAAACAATCGGTGCAGAAACTACTTTTGCAAAGTATCTGTACGGATTGGAGGAGGACGTCGCAACTTTATTGGAACAGATTCTCTCAGGGGAGGAGACGGGCGGTCAGGGGCAGGATATTACGCTGACCATTGATGCGGCATTAAGTGAGTATATCTATAAAAAGATGGAAGGGCGCAGAGGTTCAGTTGTCGTTTTGAACTATAAAACGGGTGAAATTCTCGCCAGTATCAGTATTCTTACTTTTGACCCGATTACGGTGAAGACAGATGAATTGGAGGAATCGGCTTTGGTGGATCGGGCGACGATGGGGCGCTATCCACCCGGCTCAATTATGAAAATTGTCACTGCTTCGGCAGCTACAGAACAGGGCTTGGATCCTACTTATACTTGTACGGGCAGCGATATTATCGGCGGGCAGCCTGTTACCTGCACAAAAGCACATGGGGAACAGAATCTGGAAGAGGCATTTGCCAATTCCTGCAATACCTATTTTGCTAATTTATCGATAAAACTGGGTGGCAGTACTTTAAAAAAGCAAGCAGAAAAATTTGGATTCAATAAGAACTTTGATTACAGTGATTTTACACTTTACCGCAGCAATTTTGAGGTTTCTTCGGAAAAGGGAGATATTGCCTGGGCAGGAATCGGGCAATATAACGATTTAATAACACCTATGCATGCGGCATTGATGGCAGCAACGATTGCCAATGACGGTGTAATGCCTGAGCCGCGGTTGCTGAAGCGTGTGGGTGGCAGTGAAGTTTTCCATTGGGGATTGGATAAATCCACCAAAGTATTTTCGCAGGAAACGGCTTCAGCCGTTAAGCAAATGATGGGTAAAGTAGTACAGAGCGGGACGGGAACTTCTGCCGCGATTAGCAAATCAACCGTTTATGGAAAGACGGGAACAGCCGAGTATATGGAAAATGGGGAAATCAAAAATCATTCCTGGTTTGTAGGTTTTTTGGGAGAAGAACATCCCTATGCGGTGGCAGTGTTGTTTGAAGGCGCCGGTTATGGCTCTGCGCATGCGGCACCGGTTGCGGCGGATATTTTTGAATATTTGATTGGGTAAGGAGTAGAAAATGAAGCTGTATAGCAGCACAGTGGAAGAGAAACTGAAAACTCTGCCTGACGATCCGGGTGTTTATTTGATGCGAAATGCGCAGGGAACTATCATTTATGTAGGGAAAGCACGGGTGCTGAAAAACCGGGTACGCCAGTATTTTGGCGTGGGTGCTCAAAAAATTTCTAAAACGGCGGCAATGGTGAGTCAGATTGCAGATTTTGAATACATCATTACCGACAGCGAAAAGGAAGCGTTGATTTTAGAATGCAATCTCATCAAGGAATATCAACCGCATTACAATATTCTGCTGAAAGATGGTAAACATTATCCTTATGCAAAAGTGGATTTGAAGAAAGACTATCCGATTATTGAAATTGTGCGCAAAGTGGAACGAGATGGGGCTAAATATTTTGGCCCTTATCTGGAGGCATATTCCATACGGGAGATGCTGGACGCAATTTATAAGCTTTTTCCTTTGCGAAGCTGTAAAAAGGAACTCGAGGTAAACGGTCGCAAAGAGCGCCCTTGCCTCAATTATCAGATGGGAAGATGCATGGGACCATGTGCCCATAAGATTTCCAAAGCAGCATATCGGGAGATTGTTGATGGTGTACTGGAATTCCTGGCAGGAAATTACAAACAATTGGAGCAGCAGCTGAAAACGGATATGTTGGAGGCTTCTGCGAAAATGGACTACGAAAAAGCGGCAGCCTACCGGGATAAGCTGCGCATTTTGGAACGGGTAAAACAAAAACAGAAGGCGGGATTTCCCGATCTGAATGACAGGGATATTTTTGCAGCGGTGCTGGGAGAAAAATATGGTGCGGTGCAGGCGTTTTTTGTGCGCAAAGGTAAAATTACCGGAGCGAAACGCTTCTTTATGGAGGAACCCGGCAGCAAAGAAGAACTGATAGAAGGCTTTTTAAAACAATACTATATGGATGCGGGGTATATTCCCAAGCGGATTTATGTCAATGCATTTCCGGAAGACCATGCATTGCTGAATGAATGGCTGACGGATTTAGGTGGGCACAAGGTCGAATTGATCTTACCGCAGCGCGGAGAACATAAAAAATTGGCAGACATGGCGGAGAAAAATGCCCGGGAAGCATTAAAGCGCAAAGAGCAAAGCGAGATTCGAGCATATGAGCGCAGTGTGGGTGCTGCCAAAAAACTGGGCGAGATATTGGGCATTGGCTATATCCGACGTATGGAGTGCTATGATATTTCCAATACACAGGGAACGGATTCCGTAGCCTCTATGGTCGTTTTTATCGACGGCAAGCCGGATAAAAAGGAATATCGCCGTTTCCGTATTAAAACGGTACAGGGAGCTAATGACTTTGCTTCTATGGCAGAAGCTTTAGAGCGCCGGATTCGGGAAGGATTTAAGGCAGAGGACAAAGAACGGGGATTCGGGGCGGTACCGGATCTGATTGTGGTAGATGGTGGAAAAGGGCAATTGAGCAGTTCGGTTGCCATATTGGAATCATTGGGAATGGAAGATATACACATTGTCGGCCTTGCAAAACGGGAAGAGGAAATTTTTCTGCCCGAACGGGATCAAAGTATTTTATTGGATAAGAATTCGCCGGAACTGGGTTTGATTACGGAAATTCGTGACGAAGCACATCGTTTTGCCATTACGTATCATCGTTCTTTGCGGGAGAAGCGGACGATTGCCTCTGAGCTGAATAAAATCAAAGGCGTTGGGCCTAAGCGCAGGCAGGCACTGCTGCAGGCGTTTGGCGATGTAGAGACGATCCGTGGCGCCGGAATTGATGATTTGGCTGCGGTGCCGGGGGTAGATATTACTACAGCCCGTGAAATTTACAAATATTTTAATGCGTAAAAAGCGAATTATTTTAAAAAAATATTTTTCTGATCGATTGATGCTTTACTTTATAAAAATTATGCGTTATGATAGGTAAAGAAAAATCAATAGGAGAACCCCATGAAAAACGCAATCGTTTTTGCAGCTGGATACTTTTATTATTACTTTTACTTTATGTTTTACAAAGTAAGAGTGATTTTTGCTGCTAAAAATGGGGTGTATGCATGATAAACAAAGAAAAGCATAGGGCTTCGCAGTGAAATCACTGAGAAGCCTTTTTTATTGCGGAGGAGAGAGCAGTATGATAGCAGTTTTAAAACAAGGTGTATCCAAACAACAAGTAGACAATCTGATCACATGGTTTCGCAGCAGAGGGCTGGATGTCCATATTTCTGAAGGAAAGTTTCAAACAATCATTGGCCTGATCGGCGATACCAGCAAGGTAGATATTGATCTTTTGAATGGATTGGAAATCATTGAATCGGTAAAACGCATTTCAGATCCGTTTAAGAGTGCGAACCGCAAGTTCCATCCGGATGATACGGTAATTGATATTGCAGGCCATAAAATCGGAGGCGGAAACTTCCAATTTATTGCAGGCCCTTGCTCGGTAGAAACGCATGACCAGATTCTGGAAGTGGCGCAGGGAGTCAAGGCGGCCGGAGCCAATTTGCTGCGCGGTGGCGCATTCAAACCACGCACTTCGCCTTATGATTTCCAGGGGTTGAAAGGAGAAGGCATCGAATTGCTTTTGGAAGCCAAGAAAAAAACCGGTATGCCCATCGTTACCGAGATTATGAATATTAATAACCTGGATTTGTATGAACATGTGGATGTCATTCAGGTAGGGGCGCGTAATATGCAGAACTTTGACCTGCTGAAAGAACTGGGACGTACTGACAAGGTAATTTTGCTGAAGCGCGGTTTGGCCAACACCATGAAAGAATTGTTGATGAGTGCGGAATATATTATGTCCGGCGGCAATGAACGAGTGATTCTTTGTGAACGAGGGATTCGTACTTTTGAGACATATACGCGTAATACGTTGGATCTGGCGGCTGTCCCCATGCTGAAGGAACTGACGCATCTTCCGGTCGTCGTGGATCCAAGCCATGCAACCGGTACCGCACGGTTGGTAAAACCGATGGCGATGGCGGCGGCAGCAGCAGGTGCGGATGGATTAATGATCGAGGTACATAATGACCCCAAAAATGCACTGTGCGACGGAGCGCAATCGATTACGCCGGCAGAGTTTGCCGATGTAGCCGAACGGGTGAGAAAGATTCGCGAGGTGATTTTTGAATGATGAAGGTAGGCATTGTCGGTTTAGGATTGATTGGCGGTTCATTGGCAAAAGCGTATAAGGAAAGCGGAGAAGCGGAAGTCTACGGATTCGATCGAGATGAGGGAACCATGCTCCTGGCGCAGACGGTAGAAGCAATTGACGGGGTGCTGGATGAAACGGTGCTGCCGGATTGTGATTTACTGCTCATTGCGCTGTATCCACAGGCGGCGATTGATTATTTGCAGGCACATGCAGCGAAAATCAGCAAATCGACCCTGGTGATCGACTGCTGCGGTGTAAAGCAGGTTGTCTGCGATGCCTGCTTCCCTATTGCACAGCAGTATGGATTTACTTTTATTGGTGGGCACCCTATGGCGGGTACACAATATTCCGGCTTTGGCAAAAGCAGAGCCAGCTTGTTTAAGGGCGCATCCATGATTTTGGTTCCTCCGACCTATGATGATATTGAATTATTGGATCGGGCAAAGCAGATGCTGAAACCGGTGGGATTTGGAAGAACGGTAATCACAACGGCGGATAAGCACGATGAGATGATCGCTTTTACTTCTCAAATGGCACATATCGTCTCCAACGCTTTTATTAAAAGCCCGGCAGCAAAGGAACATAAGGGCTTTTCGGCAGGAAGTTATAAGGATTTGACGCGTGTGGCCTGGCTGAATGAGAATATGTGGACGGAACTTTTCATGGATAATCGCCAGAAACTGATTCGGGAAATTAATATTCTCATGCATTCTCTGGAACAGTATAAAATTGCTTTGGAGCAGGAAAATGCACCGATGCTCTGGGAATTGCTGCGCGAGGGGCGTATCTGCAAAGAGGAGGTAGACGGCGGCAGATGATCACGGTAAATGTTGAAGCATCCAAAGCTTATAAAGTACATATCGGAGCAGGGCTTTTAGAACAGGCGGGCGAATATGCAAGAGAGATCTTGGGCGGCGAAAAAGCGGCTATTGTTACCGATGATACAGTGGATCGGCTCTATGCGGAAAAAGTGGAAGCCTCGTTGCGCACCCATGGATATGAAGTGGTAAAATTTGTCATTGACAGCGGCGAAGCCTCCAAGAATGCGGAAAACTATATTGCTTTACTAAATTTCCTGGCGCGGCAGAAGGTTACCCGCAGCGATTGTGTGATTGCGTTGGGAGGAGGAGTCCCGGGAGATTTGGCAGGCTTTGCAGCGGCGACTTTTTTGCGCGGAATTGCTTATATGCAGATTCCGACAACTCTGTTGGCTATGGTTGATTCCTCTGTGGGCGGAAAAACAGCCATCGATTTGGATGCGGGCAAGAACCTGGCAGGCGCTTTTTATCAACCGAACGTGGTGTTGTGTGATCCGACTGCCCTGCATACGCTGCTGCCGCAGGTTTTTGCCGATGGTTGTGCAGAAGTGATCAAATACGGCGTGATTTTGGATGCGGAATTATTTGAATGGCTGAAGCAGCCTATTCAACCTCAGATTGAACGTGTGATTGCCCGTTGCGTACAATTAAAGCGGGATGTTGTCATGCAGGATGAGCAGGATCATGGAGTACGCCAGCTGCTGAATTTTGGGCACACCATTGGGCATGCAATAGAAGCAAATAGTCATTTTATGATTTCGCATGGCAGTGCAGTGGCGATCGGCATGTGCATTGCGGCGGAAGCTGCAGCCAAACAAGGGCTTTGCAGCGAACAATGCGTGCTGGAAATAGAGCAGATGGTTACCAGGTATCATTTGCCTGTACAGACGGAATATACGGCAGATCAACTTTGCCGGGCGGCATTGTCGGATAAAAAACGCAATGGAAGCAGCATTAACTTGATTCTACCCGAGCGCATTGGGCATTGCTGTATTCGGAAAATTCCGGTAGAAGAGCTGCAGAACTTCATAGAGGCAGGAATATCGGCAAGGAGGAAGCCATGCAGGTAACGATTCAAAGGGCGGCGCTGAGCGGGGAACTCAAAGCGATCGCTTCCAAGTCTCATGCGCATCGTCTGCTTATTTGCGCTGCATTATCGCAGCAGCCAAGCAAGGTGCTGTGTAGCGAGACTTCGCAGGATATTGAAGCGACGGCGGACTGTCTGAACGCTTTGGGAGCACAAATTCGGCGGGAAAATGATTATTTTTCGGTGGTGCCTGTTTGGAAAGCGCTGCAGAAGGAACGAAAATTGTATTGTCGGGAAAGTGGTTCTACGCTGCGCTTTTTATTGCCGGTTGCCTGTGCTTTAGGAGGTTCTACGCAGTTTTATGGAGAAGGCCGTTTGCCGCAGCGGCCGCTTTCGCCACTATATGAACAGCTGCAACTGCATGGATGCACATTGAGCCCGCAGGCTCAGACGCCGCTCTGTTGTAGTGGAGCGTTGCACAGTGGAGCATATGAATTGCCCGGGAATGTTTCCTCGCAATTTACAAGCGGATTGCTTTTTGCATTGCCGCTGCTGGAGGGAGACAGCACGTTACGGCTGACCGGCAAGGTGGAATCATTGCCCTATATTCAAATGACTTTGCAGGCGTTGGAACAGACGGGGATTTGTATTCGCCAGCAGGGACAAACGTTTCAGATTGCAGGTGGCCAATATTATCAGGCACCGGAAATTTGTAAAGTAGAAGGGGATTGGTCGAACGCGGCATTTTGGCTGTGTGCGGGTGCTTTGCAGGGGAAAGGGATCTGTTGCAATGGCCTTTGGGCTGATTCGCTGCAGGGGGATCGTCGGGTGCTTTCTTTGTTGCGGCAATTTGGTGCACAGGTGGAACAAACAAAGGATACATGCCGTGTTGCGCCGGCTCCACTGCATGGAATTGCGATTGATGCAGGCAATATTCCCGATCTGGCGCCTATTCTTAGCGTGGTAGCATGTGCTGCGCAGGGGCAGACGCATATTTACAACGCTGGGCGCCTGCGTATCAAGGAAAGCGATCGTCTGCAAACAGTATATGAAGTACTGCACACGCTGGGCGCCGAAGTGCAGCTGCAGGAGGATGGATTCATAATTCAGGGTAAAGGGAAGCTGCAGGGAGGCGTAGTACAGGCATATGGTGACCATCGGATTGCCATGATGGCGGCGATTGCAGCCTGTCTGTGCACCGAACCTGTGGTTATCTGCGGCGCCGAAGCAGTAAATAAATCGTATCCGGGGTTTTTTGCAGATATGCAGCAATTGGGAGCACAGCTGAAAAAGGAGAATGCATAGATGGGTTCTATCTACGGAGAAAATATACATATTTCTATTTTTGGGCAATCGCATTCGGCGGCAATTGGCGTCAGCATTGATGGATTACCAGCAGGAAAAAGGATTGATATGCAGCAGCTGGCAGCATTTATGGCGCGCCGGGCACCGGGGCGGAATGCTTATTCTACAAAACGGAAAGAAGAGGATCTGCCGGAAGTATTGGGCGGCATGGTTGAAGGTAAAACGTGTGGTGCTCCCTTTGCGGCGATAATTCGTAATCGGGATACGCGTTCTCAGGATTACAGCAATTTAAGAGATGTTCCAAGGCCGGCGCATGCTGATTATACGGCACAGATGAAATTTGGCGGAGCACAGGATGTGGCCGGTGGTGGACACTTTTCCGGCCGTTTGACGGCACCGCTATGTATTGCCGGGGGAATTTGTATGCAGCTGTTGGAGCAGGAAGGAATCCATATAGGTGCGCATATACAATCGATTGCGGGCATCTCCGATGACGATCTGGATGCAGTTGATATGCAGGGAGAAGCATTGGCTGCTGTCAAGCAAAAGGAATTCCCGGTACTGAATGATTTGCAGGGAGAGCAAATGCGAGAAGCAATTGAGGCGGCTCGCAGGGAAAAGGATTCCGTGGGCGGAATTATAGAGTGTGCGGTCGTAGGTGTGCCGGCAGGATTAGGGGATCCCATGTTTCTGGGAATGGAAAATCGGTTGGCCGCAATCCTGTTTGGGATTCCGGCTGTAAAGGGGTTGGAATTTGGAAACGGATTTGCCTGTGCTGCTCTGCGGGGTTCTGAAAATAACGATGCTTATTGTATGCGGGATGGGAAAGTGTATACGGCAACTAATCGCCATGGAGGTATTCTGGGCGGAATTACTTCGGGCATGCCTATCCTGTTCCGGGTTGCGTTGAAACCAACGCCTTCTATCGGCAGGGAACAGCAGAGCATAAGCCTGACACAGGAAAAGCAAACGCCATTGGTGATACAGGGAAGGCATGATCCCTGTATTGTGCCGAGAGCAGTACCTTGTGTGGAAGCAGCGGCTGCGATTGCCGTTTATGACGCATTTTTGAGTTATAAAAAGGAGAGATGAGATGAATCTGGAAGAGTTACGTACACAAATCGATGGGATTGATGAAAAAATGCTGGAGCTGTTCCAACAAAGAATGGAGGTATCCAAACAGATAGCAGCATATAAACAGCAACATCAACTGCCTATATTGGACAGTGCCCGAGAGAGAACAAAACTATCTGAAATCAGCAAAAAAGCAGGGGAGGAATTATCCACCTATGCCTATGCGTTGTATTCCGATATTATGGATATGAGCAAGGCTTGCCAGGAAAAGATGCTGCATCCGGATTCTCCATTGAAGACTCGAATTCAGCAAACAATCTCCGAAACACCGCAACTGTTTCCGGAAAATGCGATTGTTGCCTGCCAGGGGGTAGAGGGCGCATATTCTCAACAGGCTTGTGATAAGCTGTTTTCCAGATCCAGCATCATGTATTTCAATAGTTTTGAAGGCGTGTTTTCTGCGGTGGATCATGGCCTTTGCCGGTATGGCGTATTGCCGCTGGAAAACAGCACAGCCGGATCAGTTAATAAAATCTACGACCTCATGATGAAATATAATTTTAACATTGTGAGAAGTGTACGCCTAAAGGTAGATCATAACCTGTTGGCAAAAAAGGGAACAAAACTGGAAGAAATCAAAGAAATCTATTCTCACGAACAGGCGATCAACCAGAGCACGGAGTTCATTAAAAGCCTGGGAGACGTCAAGGCAACCGTTTGCGCAAATACGGCAATAGCCGCACAAATGACGGCACAGTCGGAAAGAAGAGATGTGGGGGCACTTTCTTCCCGGGCCTGTGCAGAACTTTACGGTTTGGAATGTCTTGCTTCCTCCGTGCAGGATAAGGGGAATAATTATACCCGTTTCATTTGCATTTCAAAACAGCCGGAGATTTATCCGGGAGCAGATAAGACGAGTATTATGATGATATTGCCGCATCGCCCCGGTTCTCTTTATAAGGTACTGGCTCGCTTCTACTCCTTAAATATCAACCTGATTAAACTGGAAAGCCGGCCTCTGCCCGATCGGGATTTTGAATTCATGTTCTATTTTGATTTGGAAACCTCGATTTATTCTCCAAAATTTGCGGAATTGATGGCAGAACTGGGTGGCCTTTGTGAAGAATTCAAATATTTAGGCAGTTATTCGGAGGTTATTTGATGGCGGGAACGTATGGGTTGTTGGGAGAAAAGCTGGGGCACAGTTTTTCTCCGCAGATTCATGAGCAGTTGGCGGATTATCACTATGGATTGTACGAACAGACTCTGCAACAATTGGAAGATTTTTTTGTGCGCAAAGCCTTTGATGGCTTGAATGTGACGATCCCTTATAAGAAAACAGTGCTGCCGTTTTTACAGGAAATTTCGCCGCGGGCACAGCGCATTGGTTGTGTCAATACGGTAAAAAAGCGCAAAGACGGAACGCTTTACGGGGATAATACCGATTATGACGGATTTTTGTATCTGCTAAAAAAGTTGGGTGTGCAGGTGCAGGGGAAGAAAGCGCTGGTATTGGGCAGCGGCGGCGGTTCATTGACAGCGCGCACGGTGTTGCAAGAAGAAGGGGCGGCAGAAATTCGAATTGTCTCCCGCAGCGGGGAAGATAATTATCAGAACCTGGAGCGCAATTATGATGCGCAAATGATTGTCAATACAACGCCGGTAGGCATGTATCCGAATAATGGCAAGGCGCCATTGGATCTTACGCCGTTTCGGCAATGCGAAGCGGTGGTGGATATTATTTATAATCCTGCCAGAACTAAATTGCTGCTGGATGCGGAAAGGTTGGGAATTCCCTGCATCAATGGGTTACCCATGCTGGTTGCGCAGGCAAAACGCGCTTGTGAGATTTTCACGGAGGCAGAGATTGCCGAAGAGCGAATTGATGAGATAACGGCGCAAATCGAGCGACAGACGAAGAATGTGATTCTGATTGGCATGCCGGGATGTGGAAAAACGACGATTGGCCGTGCATTGGGAAAGTTATGCGGTCGGGAGAGCGTGGATATTGATGCATGCATTGTAGAGCGCATCGGCAAAAGTATTCCTGAGTTCTTTGCAGAACAGGGAGAGAAGGCGTTCAGAAAATTGGAAACGGAAGTATTATCCGAAGTATGCAAACGCAGCGGCCTGATTATATCGACCGGTGGCGGTGTAGTTACGCAAGCTTGTAATCTGGATATTTTGCGACAGAACGGTAATATCATCATGCTGGAGCGGCCGATTGAAGAACTTTCGGTGGCAGGGCGGCCGGTTTCTCAGAGTCGAAGTGTGCAGACGTTGGCGAAGGAACGCATGCCGCTCTATCGCGGCTGGAGCGAGCGCGCAGTGGCCTGCATCGGCGTACGACAGACAGCTGAAAAAATTAAGGAGGAACTGAAGTTATGAAATTATTGGTCATTAATGGGCCCAATCTCAATTTTCTGGGGATTCGCGAGCCGGATATCTATGGGGCACAAACCTTTTCGCAATTATTATCTTTTGTGGAAAAAGTCTGTGAAGAAGAACAGATTCAAGTGGAATGCTTTCAATCAAACCATGAAGGCGCGATTGTAGATGCCATTCAGCAGGCTTATTTAAATCGGGTAGATGGCATTGTTATCAATCCGGCAGCTTATACACATACCAGCGTTGCCATTTTGGACGCTTTAAAAGCGGTGTGTATTCCGGCAGTAGAAGTTCATCTTTCGGATATTTATGAACGGGAAGAGTTCCGCCATGTTTCCTATCCGTCATTGGTTTGCAAAAAATCAATTTATGGGAAGGGCTTTGAAGGCTACCGTGAAGCAATTCTGTTTTTAAAAGAATATCTTTCAAGTAAATAATAAAAAGAGGCTTTGGAGCATTAAAAATGCTGCCAAAGCCTTTTTGCTGCAAGGGCTGCCAAGACTATTTTAATGGTATCCGGAAGCAAAAAAGGAATTACACACCAGGAAAGGGCAGTGCCAAGGCCAATGGGCCCGGTGTTGCGAGCATAGACGATTAAAAACCAGGCAGTGCCGAAACAATAGCAGACCAGCAAACCGCAAAAGAAAGCTGCAATTAATATGGGAAAACTATGGCCGAATCGGTTGATGATCAGCCCAGCTGTAAGCACTAAAAAGAAAAAGCCAATGAGATAACCGCCAGTAGTACCAAATAAAATGCCCAAGCCACCGGAAAAACCGGCAAAAACAGGCAAACCGATCGCTCCCAATAACAGATAAATCAATATACTCAGTAAAGAACGCTTAGTGCCTAATAAACCTACCATAAGGAAGATGGCGAAAGTCTGCAATGTAAAAGGGACTAAGGTAGGTATGGAAATCCAGGAACAGATAGCTGTAAGGGCGCTGAACAAGGCCATATAGGCAATATTCTTTGGGCTGAATAAAGCCTTGGAAGCAGAAAGACGAATAGGTTGCATAAAACACCTCTTAAAAAATGGTATCCATAGCGTACCATGGAAAGAATTTTATGTCAACCTATTTCATGAAAATGGTTTACATTTAAAAATTCATATCAAAGTATAGTTTTTACGCGTAAAAATAATCGCGAATAGAATCTGCAATATCTCTCAGAAATATATCCGAAATACATGAAATCTGACAAATTACGCGTAAAATGGGTTAAAAGTATAATTTACCAATAGGATCGGAAAATGCACGGAAACCCGGTATTTGGGTATGCGACCAGTGCATTTTCCGCTGTTCCATAGAATTTGATTGAATATGGAACCTGGATTGCAGCAGATGCAATGTAGGAATATTTTCCGCATGGGAGAATACAGATTTCAGGTTCCGTTTTTCAAATCATCTCATTTCCGGTGCCAACTCACCAGTTGCAGCCAATTGCTCCAGGGCAGAAATTGCTTCCTGCTCATCTTTGCCATTGGCAACAACCGTTATTTTGCCGCCTTCCGGGATGCCGAGAGAGAGTATTCCCATAATGCTTTTGCCATTGATTTTTTTATTTTCGCATTCGATCAGGATCTGCGATTCAAAATGGCCTGCAACCTGAGTAAACATGGCAGCCCCTTTGGATTTCAATCCGGAAGGGATATGAATGGTGAGTTCCTTATATAACATGATGATCCTCCTATATATGTATGATGTTTATGATGGATCCGGGAGTGTAGCGCGAATCGCGTCTGCAATCTCCGCAATTTTTCTCAGACGATTGTTGATGCCTGAACGGCTGATGCCGTCGCTCATGGAAGCCAGCTCGCTGAGCGGTGCTTCCGGATAAGCAAGGCGCAAGTGCGCAGCCTCCTGCAAAGACGGCGACAGGCTATCCAAGCCCTGATATTGTGCAATTAATTGAATATTTCCAATTTGAGTCATCGCAGCACGCACGACCTTATCGATATTGGCATTTTCAAAATTGATTTGTCGGTTAACAGTATTGCGGATATCTTTCAGCATCCGGGCATTTTCCAACTCCAGCATGCAGCTATGTGCGCCAGTAATGGTTAAGACTTCACTGATGCTTTGAGCATCTTTCAAATAAGCGGAATAGCCGTTTTTGCGTTCCAAATATTTAGCATGCAGATTAAAATCCGCCAATACAGAAATTACCGCTTCTGCTGTCGATTGAGAGCCGGATATCAATTCCAGATGATAATTCTTCTGCGGATTGGAAATGATACCGCCACCCAGAAGGGCACCGCGCAGATAAGCTGCTTTACAGCAATTACGCTCCACTAGCTGTTGAAACAACTCGCTTCGCCAGTCTATGGTAAAGCGGAATCCCATGGGAATAGCTAAATCGTGCAGAAAACATGGGAAATCCGGAGGTTGTATTTTCAATTGATAGATCTCTTTTTGCAATTGGTTGCTGCTTTGAATCAGCTGGCACTCTGTCTGATATAGCTTTTTTACCAGAGAAAATACACGGGTAACAACACTTTTATGCTCTGTGGATATTTTGATATGCATACCGTCTGCCCCCAGAGAGAGCGCACCGCAGGCATGAGCAATGCCGGCCAGTTCTGCGCGGGCACAATGCAAATGCCGGATACTTGACTGACAGAGATCTTCCTTTACACGAGAAGAAAAAGATTGCATATATTTACGCTCCTCTGCCGGGATTAACCGGGAAACCTGCGGCGCACGGCTGCCTGCTCCAAATTAATATCTCGGTGCTCTACCGTAGCGCGGCAGTTTTCAGCCAATAATTTCTGATAAAGAGCTTCTGCCAAGGCGACGCTGCGATGCATACCGCCCGTGCAGCCGATGGCAATAGTCAATTGCTTTTTATCCTGCTGCAGGTAGTATGGAGCAAGGTGACAGACCATCTTGCATGCCTCTTCCAGGAAAAACTGTGCTTCCGGAAAGCTGAGAACATAATTGCGCACCTTTGGATCCATACCGGTACTTGTCCGAAAATCATCGATATAAAACGGATTGGGCAGAAAACGCATATCAAATACCAGATCCGCGTCGATGGGGATGCCGCGTTTGTAGCCAAAGGAAATAACCGACATTAATAGCCGGAGGTCTGCCTGTTCCCGATAACGGCGATGCAATACTGCAGATAGCTGACGTACGGTATAAGTACTGGTATCCAGTACGTAAGAGGCCATATCCTTGATACGCTGTAAACGTTCCCGCTCTGCAAAAATACCGGAAAGTACATTGCCGCTGCCGGAAAGCGGATGTTTGCGCCGGGTTTGCGTAAAACGGCTGACCAAAGCATTGTCCGAAGCGTCCAGAAAAATGATATCCAACTCCACATCCATCTGCTTCAATTCTTCAATGGCGTCATAAATAGCTTCAAACATTGCTCCCATACGCATATCGGCAGCTAAAGCAATATTTTTGGGCGGATTGGGGCTGTCCATACAAATCTTTACAAATTGAGGGATCAATGCCGGAGGAATATTATCTGCACACAGGAAATCAATATCTTCTAAGGTTTTGAGTGCAGAAGATTTTCCGGCACCGGAAATTCCGGTAATGATGGTTACTTTCATATTGTAAATTCCTTTCTGCCATTTTGAGACTGCACCTCAGCCGGCTTTTGCAGATAGTGCCGGAGATGAAGCTCATGTACGGCCGATCAGTTGGACTTCTGGTTCTAATAAAACGCCAAAGTTATGCAAAACACAATTCTGTATATGTGCAATTAATGCTCGAATATCATCGGTTGTAGCATTGCCGGTGTTAATGATAAAACCGGCATGTTTTTCGGAAACCTGAGCTCCGCCGATGGAAAATCCTTTGAGCCCGCATTGTTCGATGAGGGTACCGGCATAATAACCTTCCGGGCGCTTGAAAGTGCTGCCCGCGCTGGGGTATTCCAGAGGTTGTTTGCAACGACGGGCTGCATTCAATTCTCGAACGCGCTGTTTGGCAGCATCAACATCTCCATGCTCCAACAGGAAAGAAGCGGAAAGAATTGCAAATTCCCGTTCCATAAAAATGCTGTGCCGATATCCCATAGCCAATTCCGACGAGGAAAACTGTAAAATATTACCTTGGGCATCCATAGCGCGCACGGATTGGACAAATTGCGAAAGCTCCCCGCCATAGGC
This sequence comes from Clostridiales bacterium, assembly GCA_003149735.1. Next base: position 17,866 of record QANA01000056.1, read on the forward strand.
TCCGGCATTCATATAAATTCCTCCGCCAACAGTACCCGGAATACCGGAAGCGAATTCCAACCCCGTTAAACCTGCTTCTAATGCGGTTCCGCACAATGCGGAAAGTTTAGCGCCGGCCTGTGCCGTAATGCAACGACCTTCGATGGTGATGCGTGAAAAATTTTTCCCCAATAGAATCACTGCGCCGGCAATACCGCGGTCGCTTACTAAAATATTGGAACAGTTGCCAAGAAGGAGAAATTCTCCTGAGAACAGCCCAAGGCAAAAGGCAAGCTGGTTTTCGTCGGAAGGGAAAACGATGAGGTCTGCCGGGCCGCCGGTGCGGAATGTAGTATATTCTGCCATTGGTGCATGTACTCGAAAGGCAATTCCATTTTTTGAAAGCAAATCAAGAAAATTCTGATCCATGAAGTATCCTTTGAACATAAGCGGCAGTGATGCCGCCTATCGTGTATACAGTTTATGATTTCAATTTCAATTTTACACGAAACGGTACTTTTATTCAACAAAGAAAGCTGTTTATTTACCCAACTGTAATATTTCGCGGCATTGCGTGATATCGGAAAAGAGCAAATGATTATCTTGAGTGCCGGCAGCAGCCAGGGCGAAATGATTGGGAATACAGGCGGAATGGCTCATATGCGCATATTCCTGCAGATACAGAGGAGTATCTTCATAGATTTCTTCCTGTGAAGTGGTAGGAAGCATATAAAGAGAGGTCAGGCTTTTTTGAGCCGTATCGGAGAGAAGGGACGCGGCAAAGGCTTGGCACATTTGCTCTTTAGCAGTCTCCAAATTTGCACGGACGGCAATTAATTGGCAAAGATCCGTGTAGTCGGAAAAGGCATAAGTTTTGAGGGTGATCGCATTAGTCAGGTTTTGTGCATCTGCTTTTTTGGCTTCTGCAGCAGGGCAGAGAAGTAAGGTGCTTTGCTTCTCCCAAAAGTCACGTGAAGTTCGATAAAGATCCCGCTGCCAAAATTGAAGGTGCTCTGAAGAAAGGCTTCCGTCTCTGACAAATTGATAACTGAGCGGAGCATAGAAAGCTGCAGTACTGCCTAATGAGAACTCGGCAGAGGTGCTGTGCGCAAATGATTCGGTCAGTTCAGAGAGAGCATCGGCTGATAATTCACTGTCAAAAGGCAATGAAATATCATCATAGAAAAGAATATCCTGGTTACAGCAGAGGGTATAAAAATCGGCCATATAGGGATAAGCATATAAGGCGTTTTGATAGCGCCCGATATTGCGGTAGGGTTGCAGCAGACAATGCTGATTGGGCAATTCGCTCAATTGAGAGGCACTGATATCAAACCCGAGTGGAAAGGAAATCAGGTCTGGGAATTCTCCTGCGGCAATGGCAGCTTCGGCTTCTTCCACAGTGAGTGCCTTTAACTGGATGAAAACGTAAGGATTGTTTTTTTCGAAAGCGCGGATGCGGGATTTCAAATAGGAAACTCCCGTTTCTCCACCGGTTTTAAAAGAAACGACGTGCCAAAGAGTTAAATTGCCGGTATAGCTGTTTTGTCTCTTTTGTTCCCAAAGGGTATATGTGTTTTGATGAATGCCCTGCATAATGAGCGCCGGGGACAAAAAGAGCAGACCGGCCAGTGCAAGGCATAAAAAAAGAGTAAAAGCTTTTTTCATGAATTACCTCTGTTGCTTTTACTCTATTTATATGTGGGGAAAGCGGGCAGATATGATGCTCAACCGAGCAGGTTGAGCAAATCCTGATCCAAAGATTCGGCAGGGTTATGCCCCAAAGATTTGAGGCGGAAGTTCATTGCTGCCACTTCAATGATGATAGCCAGGTTACGGCCGGGGCGCACGGGAATGGTGATTTTCGGTACGTCAATGCCCAATAAAGTAGTATATTCTGTATTGACGCCCAGACGATCAATATCTTTTACATCGCCGGCTACCAAATGGATGCACAGAGTGATGGTCTTGCTTTCCATAACGGCACCCATGCCATACAATACGGAAACATCGACCAGGCCGATCCCGCGGATTTCCATCAAGTGCCGTATAACATCTGGCGAGCGGCCTATCAGGACGTTATCCGAAATCTTGCGTATTTCAACAACGTCATCAGCAATCATGCGATGGCCGCGCTTCAGCAGTTCCAGAGCAGTTTCGCTTTTGCCGATCCCGGATTCACCGGTGAGAAATACACCCACGCCATAGACGTCGATCAGGCCTCCGTGCCGGGCAATGGTTGGCGCAAGCTCGTTATCCAGGAAAATGGAAACGAGGTTGGAAATCTTCATGGTATCCAAGGAAGAGAGGAATAAAGGAACGTCGTATTTGCGGGCTACTTCAATAATCTGCTCATCCGGATACTGATCGCGGGAAATGATAACACAGGGAATCGGATAACTGAAATAAGTTTCCAGACGCTCCTGCCGAACAGCAGGATCCAGACTTTTCAGGTATTCGATTTCGCCTTTGCCGAATAGTTGCACCCGATCCATGGAAAAATATTCGAAAAAACCACTCAATTGAAGCCCCGGTCGATTAAGGTCACTGGAATGGATATTAAGTGTTTTTTGACCTCCCAAATAAATAGGAGTAAGCTGGAGACCTTCGATAAATTTTTTTACTTTGATGGTTTTTTTCATAGGTAATTACTTTCTCAGAATAAATTTTTCAATCACTTCGGTGACGCCTTCGTGATCGTTGTCTGCAGAGATATAATCTGCAATTTCCTTAATTTCATCTAATGCGTTGCCGACTGCTACGCCCAGGCCTGCATATTCGATCATACTGGCGTCGATTTGGTTATCTCCGATGGCAATCAGCTCGCTCTGCTGCAGACCTAATTTTTCAGCCAATACCTTGAGCGCGACTCCTTTGTTTCCTTCAGGATTGTTAAGCTCCAGGAAAGTGGGGCGGGAGCGCCCGATGTTGAGCATGGGGAAACGTTCTGTCAGCATCGGTTGAATCTCTTTCAAACGTTCGGGTGATTCAATAATCAGAATTTTGGGGGTCTCAATGTGTTCGCGTTCAAACAGGTGCGGATCCTCTACCGGATTGAGTCCACTGATCTCGTGGTATACATCGCTGGAAGGTGTATGCTTTTGGAAGATGTAATTACCATCTTCAAAGATTTGCACATACAGGCCTTCCTGCCGGCAAACTTCCAAAACCTGTTTTGCAATTTCGGGCTGGATATAGCAGGTGTGAATCAGGTTATAATCAGAATCAACTACCTGAGAGCCGCCTCCGCAGATGGCTGGAGAATGCAGCCCCAGATCCTTTGCCAGCACTTTGACATTTGCAGCCATACGTCCGGAAGCCAATACTACATAAGCACCGGCAGCCTCTGCTTCCTGCATGGCCTGCACAGAACGTTCGGTAATTTTTTTATCACTGGTAATGAGAGTGCCATCCATATCGATGGCGATCAGTTTATACTGCATAAAACACAACTCCATTCTTTCTAATAATCTTTCATCTGCTTCTATTATAGCGAAAGGAGGGCGTAAAGGCAAAGAGTTTTCTGTTATTATAGGAACAATCCTGAGAAAAAATATGGTATAATAAATTAATTTATCGAATGCATGAGAACAGATAACGAGGAGGAGCGCATATGGGCGGATTTGTACATCTGCATGTCCACAGTGAATATAGTCTGTTGGATGGAGCAGCTCGTATTGGAGATATTATCAACAAGGCCAAAGCATTAGGGCAGCCGGCGATTGCCATCACGGACCATGGCGCGATGTATGGTGTAGTAGATTTTTATAATGCGGCAAAAAAGCAGGGTGTAAAGCCAATCTTAGGTTTTGAGGCATATGTAACAGCAGATTTGCATGAAAAAACCAGCAAAAATCGGGAATATGCGCATCTGTTGCTGTTAGCTAAAAATCAACAGGGATATCAGAATCTGATGAGCCTTTGCTCTATCGGCTTTTTGGAGGGATATTATTATAAGCCGCGTATTGATTATGACACGCTGGCACAATATGCCGAAGGTGTGATTTGCACTTCTGCCTGTATTGGCGGAGATATTCCGCAGATGTTATTGACCGGCAGACAGAAGGAAGCAAGGGAACTGGCGCTGCGCCTTAAGGAGATATTTGGGCCGGATTTTTATATTGAATTGCAGGATCATGGTCTGCAGGAAGAAAAGTTGGTAAACCCGTTGCTGATTGCTATGGCTCGGGAACTGGATATTCCGCTGATAGCGACCAACGACAGCCATTATGTGGAAAAAGAAGATGCCAGAGCGCAGGATATTTTAATGTGCCTGCAGATGGGGCGTACGCTGGCAGACGGCGGCGGATTGTTTCAAACAGATGAGTTCTATATCAAAAGCGAAGCGGAAATGCAGGAACTTTTCGGCTATATTCCCGAGGCTTTGGAGAATACCCTGCGCATTGCGGAGGCATGCAATGTGGAGATTGAACAGGGCGTCTTTCATATGCCTACCTATGAAGTGCCTGAGGGCTATACAGATCGAGCGTATCTGGAAACATTGGTGCGGGAAGGTATGGTACGCCGCTATGGAAAGGATTATTCGGCTCATGAAGAGCGGATGACTTATGAGTTGGGTGTAATCAACTCCATGGGCTTTACCGATTATTTTCTCATTGTTTGGGACTATGTGAATTTTGCGCGTGAGCAGCATATTATGGTGGGGCCGGGCAGAGGCAGTGCGGCAGGAAGCATAGTGGCCTATGCGCTTGGCATTACGGATATCGATCCCATTGAATACAATTTGCTTTTTGAGCGCTTTCTGAATCCGGCTCGAGTCAGCATGCCGGATATTGATATTGATTTCTGTATTGAACGTCGGCAGGAAGTGATTGAATATGTGGCACAAAAGTATGGAAAAGATCATGTGGCACAGTTGATCACGTTTGGAACGCTGGGCGCCAAACAAGTGGTGCGGGATGTGGCTCGCGTGATGGGGATCAGCGTACAGGAAGCGGATCGGGTGGCAAAAATGATTCCTTTTGCCGTAAAAATGACGATTTCGCAGGCTTTGGAAGAATCACCGCGCCTGCGGGAAGAATATGATTCCGACGAGAAAATACACGAATGGCTGGATATGGCTATGAAAATCGAGGGGATGCCCCGGCAAAGTTCGACGCATGCCGCAGCGGTGGTCATTTCCGCCAGCCCAGTAACAGATTATTCACCGCTGGTACTCAATAAGAAAGATGAGAGCATAACGACTCAGTACAATATGCATAATATTGAGGCACTGGGATTGTTGAAGATGGACTTTCTCGGATTGCGCACGCTGACCGTAATCCGTGATGCGGTAAATCTGATCCGCAAAAACCGCGGGATAGAAATTGATATCGATCATCTGGATTTTCAGGATAAAGAAGTTTATGCGTTGATTTCTTCCGGGGAAACAGATGGCATTTTCCAATTGGAAAGTGACGGCATGCGCTCGCTGATGAG